>CAZXTZ010000142.1:0-7128 GCA_964643645.1 uncultured Geobacteraceae bacterium | reverse complement strand
TGATTTTCTTCGTCCAGCGGGAGGCGCTCCGCTTATCAGAACAACTGGCACCATCTCGGCAAAGGCCCCTGCAATGGCGTTAAGGGCGCTGAAACCACCTACGCCGTATGTTACCACAGCGCCACCTATACCATTCATTCTTGCATAGCCGTCAGCCGCATAACCGGCGTTAAGTTCATTGCAGTTGCCAACCCATTGAATGGGGCTGGTTATAACCTGATCAAGAAAATCAAGGACGTAGTCACCGGGAACTCCAAAGAGATGATTTACCCCCAACTCTTTAAGGCGCTGCAGAAGATAGGTTGAAACTGTGAACTCTGCCGGCATATTCATCTCCCTTCGGTTTTAATAAAAAGATACGCCAAAAACTGTATTTAGCTGAAGGAGCAATCATTTAGGCCCCCTGAGTTACACTTGGCATACAGGAATTCTCTCCATCAGCACCACCGCATGGGAGGAAATCCCCTCTCCTGTGCCGGTAAAACCCAGCCCCTCTTCTGTCGTTGCCTTAACATTTATCCGCTCAGCATCCACCCCGCAAACCTTTGCAATATTTTCCCGCATGGCCTGTATGTGGGGGGCCATCTTCGGTTTCTGGGCGATTATTGTGGCGTCAAGGTTTCCAACAGCATAACCTTTTTGCCCTGCAAGCCCGACAACATGGGCAAGCAGCTTCATGGAATTTGCCCCTTTGAAGGCCGGATCGGTATCAGGAAAATGTTTGCCTATATCACCCATTGCCAGAGCGCCCAAAATAGCGTCAGCAATGGCATGCAGCAGCACATCGGCATCTGAATGCCCAAGCAGTCCCTTCTCCCAGGGGATATCCACCCCCCCCATGATCAGTTTTCTTCCCTCCACCAGTCGGTGTACATCGTAGCCATGACCTATGCGCATAATATACAGTTACTCCTTATTAAGATTTCTATCCAATAAATGCCTGGGTTTAACGTTACCCAAAGCCCCGAGCAATGAACTCTTGACCTGCGGAATATCCTTTTCCAGATCTTTAAGCAGCTGTTTCATCTTCTGGCGCTGCTGGTTCGGATCTCCAGCAACCGGACATAAGCATGAAACAGGCTTGAAACCTGTCTGTTGCACACAGTCAATCACATCTTCCTCGGCAATATAAACCATAGGGCGGATAACGGTAATGTCTCCGCTATCGCAGACTGTTCTGGCAGACATGGCCTTAAGTGTGCCTATGAAAAACTGGTTCATAAGAAGAGTTTCTATGAAGTCGTCCCGGTGATGTCCGAGGGCAAGAAGGTTGCAACCGAGTTTCCGTGAGGCTCCGTAGAGTGCTCCTCGCTTGAGACGGGCGCAGAATGAGCATGCGGAAGACCCGGAGCGAAGTTTTGATTTTATCAGGCTGGCATGGCCGGTCTGCTCAATATGAAGAGCAAGGCCGAGAGATTCGACAAAGCGGCGTATCGGCTCTGTTTCAAAGCCTTCAAAGCCCGGATTAACCGTGACCGGGAATAGTCCGTAATTTACAGGGGCACGTTTTTGCAGATCATTGAGTAAAAGCAGCAGCAGTATTGAATCTTTGCCGCCGGAAAGCCCGACGCATATCCGGTCACCTTCATTGATAAGGGAGAAATCGGCAATCGCCTTTCCGGCCTCATGCCTGAGAGAACGCCATAATTTCGGGTTGATCCCTTCAGGGCAAGACATTGTTTCAAGCTTCGGCCCGGGCAAGAAAATCCCTTACCAGCGGAGCAAAGGTTTCATGTTCAAGCAGAAATGCATCATGTCCGTAGGCTGAAGGGATCAGGTGGTATTCAGCCGGTTTACCCAGATCTTTCAGGCATTTGGCCATCTCTTCGGTTTGGTAGGCAGGGTATAGCCAGTCGGAGGTAAATGCAAAAAACTGTATTGGCGCGGTTACATTTGAAAAAGCATCGGACATGGATTCATATCCAGAGGAAACATCGTATAAATCAAGGGCCTTTGCCAGATACAGGAATGAGTTTGCGTCAAAACGGTCCACAAAATTGTATCCGTTGTAGTTCAGGTAGCGCTCAACCTCGAATTCACCAAAGAAGTCGAACTGTCCATCCTTGGCAGAGTAGCGTCTTCCGAATTTCTGCCACATGGATTCATCGGAAAGGAATGCTATGTGCCCTATGCCACGGGCAAGGGCAAGGCCGTCCCTGGGGTTCTGCTTGTATTCTCCCTTTTTCCAGGCCGGATCGTTGAAGATTGCCCAGCGGGCCACCTTGTTGAGTGAAATGGCCTGGGGAGAGGGATGGGGAGAGGTTGCCAGAACAATGGCCGAAGCTATGCGGTCAGGATACTGGGTCGCCCATTCAAGGGCCTGCATCCCCCCCATGCTTCCCCCCATTACGCTAAGCAGTCGCTTGACGCCAAGATTGTTAAGGAGCATTTCCTGGGCACGCACCATGTCACGAACGGTAACTACCGGAAATGTCAGATTGTATCTTTTTCCTGTTCTGGGGTTGATGGATGTGGGGCCTGTGGAGCCGTAGCAGGAGCCTATGACATTGGAGCAGATTATAAAGTAGCGGTTGGTATCCAGAAGACGACCGGGACCCACAATGGCGTCCCACCAGCCATTTTTGGTGTCAGCTTCATTGCGTCTTCCGGCAAGATGGGCATCACCTGTCCAGGCATGTTCAACAAGTATGGCGTTGGAAGAGGAGCTGTTCAGTGCGCCGTAGGTTTCGTAAACAAGCGTAACAGGCGAAAGTATCCGTCCGCTTTCAAGGCGGAGGCCGTCGTTGAATGTTACCCTCTTTTCCTCGACAATTCCGACAGACATATAAAAAGCCCCTGTTCAGATGAGCAGGGGCTTCGGGTTATAACCGGCGCCTCGCTCATCTTCGCCTTGCGGCAGGATTTAGCACCTGACGCCTGATAAATCAGGCCGGTTGCTGTGGTTTCATCGGGCCTTTTCCCTCCACCACTCTTGATAAGCAGGTTGTGAGCAAAGATTATGGTAAGGTTAAATTTTTGTCAATCAAATATGATTATATACCTGTCAGCAAAAATGACCTTCTAATACTTGAAATTAGCTGGAAGTTCTGTATCATTTATAAAATACACTTTCCGTGTTTACTGAAATGAAATTTCAATGATTTTATGAGGAGCCCGTGCTTTTAGGCAGTTACATAAAATATCGCATTTTTTTTGCAGCAATGCTGTTGACCCTGTTCGCCTGGCTTGCCGGCTACTGGCTTTTATCAAGCCGAAGGGCTATCCTTTCTGAAGTTTACCTCCAAAGCCAGACCGATAGTCAGACCATTGCCTGGAAGGCCATGCTTAAATCCCATCGTCAGGCAATGAACGCCTATTTTCAAACCATTGTCATGCGTCCGGAGGTTATAAACTGCATTGAAAAAGGCGACCGCCAGGGGCTTTACCGCCTGCTAGAGGCGGATTACCGGATTCTTCAAAAAAATAATGTGCGTCAGCTTCATTTTCACACCGCTGATAATCGCTCATTCCTCAGATTCCATGCCCCCGAATACCATGGTGACTCCCTTGTGAAAGACCGCCCTTCTGTTGTAAGGGCAAACCGTTATCTGCAGCCGGTTCATGGATTTGAATCAGGAAGAGTGGTTGTTGGTTTCAGAAACATATTCCCCATTGTGTGGCAAGGCAAACATCTGGGCAGCGTTGAACTTTCCCAACCCTTTGAGGCGTTAAGAAAGGAATTGCTCTGTATCGAACCTGAGAGGGAATTTCAGCTTTTTCTAAAAAAAGACCAGTTGTGGCCAAAACTTATCGAAGATTGGAAGGGGCAGTATCAGCCCACATGTCTCGGGGCTGACTGGCTGGTTGAAAAACCTGTGCACCAGCTTAATGACAGCTCTCCTCAGCTCTCTTCCAACAGCATTGCAGTTATTCAGCAGCTTGTGAAAAATCCCTCCTTCAAGGAAGCCCTTATGGGGGATGAGGCGTTGACCTTTCAAGCAATATTTGAAGATAAATCTTACAAGGTCACGATTTTACCACAGATTGACGTTCTGGGTAAACGACCTGCGGTGCTGCTCTCATTTGCGGAAGCCCCGGAGCTTACCACTTACAGGAACAACTTCTACAACAACATGATTGTCCAGACACTCCTCATATTATTTGGCGGCATCATGCTTTATCTCTATCTGTACCAGAGAAAGATGCTGAAGGGGGAACAGAGGGACTTGAGCCTCATTACATCCACCATAGCTGACGGCATATATGTTGTTGATGAAAGGGGCAGGATAGTTTTTGCCAACCCCAGGACTACAGAAATTCTCGGGTACAGCATTGATGAACTGTTGGGAAATGTTGCCCACGATCTCTTTCATCGTCACCCTGAACATGAAGACAATTCAATTTCAGATGGTTATGTATTTCGTTTGCGTCAGGACAAGACCCGCTATGAAGGAGATGAGCTCTTTTGCCACAAGGATGGGCGGCTGTTGCAGGTTCATGTTGCCAGCCAGCCAATGCTTAATGGCAACAGGATAATAGGGCTTGTTACAGTTTTCAGGGACATTTCAGCACAGAAGGCAATGGAGGATCAGCTGAGGTTACTCTCTGTGACGGACCCCCTTACCGGTGTCTACAACCGCAGGTTCCTACAGGAAACCCTGCTTAAGGAGCTTTACCGTGTTGAACGCCATGAGGGCGCGTTTACACTTGTAATGCTGGATATTGATCACTTCAAGCAGATTAATGACCGTTTCGGACACGATGCGGGCGACAAGGTGTTGCAGCATCTGGTTGACCTGATAAAGGGAAGGATAAGGGCCTCTGACTGCCTTGCACGCTGGGGGGGAGAGGAGTTTCTGCTGCTGCTTCCCAACACTGCCCTTGAAGACGGTTCTGCCCTTGCCCGTAATCTGCTGGATGAACTGCGCAACTCCTGCCTGCCTGAGGTGGGAACCTTTACCGCAAGTTTCGGAGTAGCCGCTCACCGTAAAGCCGATACCGTTGAAACAGTCATAAACCGGGCAGATGAATTGATGTATGCGGCAAAACAGTCCGGCAGAAACAGGGTAGTCTCTGATTCCGTCTGAGTTTCAATCAGCATCTGCAGGATGAAAGGCCCGACTGACCCGTGAAACTGCCACCCCTCATTCCAGGCAGGCTTGTCAGGCGCTACAAGCGTTTTCTGGCAGATATAGAGCTTGATGACGGTTCTCTTGTTACCGCCCATTGCCCCAACTCAGGCAGCATGATGGGCTGCAATATTCCCGGAAGCGCTGTAATGATTTCCAGAAGCCTTAACCCGGAAAGAAAACTGCCTTACACATGGGAACTGGTCCAGGCTGACGGTTTCTGGGTAGGTCTTAACACCATGCTTCCCAACCGTCTCGCTGAAGAGGCAATAACTGATGGAACAATAATGGAGCTTGACGGGTATGAAACCCTGCGAAGGGAAGTTCCTTACGGAAACGAACGGAGCAGGATTGATATCCTGCTTGAGGGGAACAGGGGCCTTTGTTACGTTGAGGTGAAAAATGTCACACTTGTGGAGAATGGAACAGCACTGTTTCCCGATGCTGTTACTGAAAGGGGCCAGAAGCATCTGAGGGAACTTATGGAGGTTGTAAGAAACGGGCACCGCGGGGTTATACTTTTTACGGTACAGCGGGGAGACGGCAATGCCGTATCCCCTGCTGACCGGATAGACCCTGTTTACGGAAAACTGCTGCGTGAAGCGGTTAAAAACGGCGTTGAGGCGATGGCATGGAGAGCTCTGGTGGTGCCCGAGGAGATCAGGCTGACAGAACCCCTGGCAATGCTCCTTTGATCAGCTTTCGTAATCAACAGCAACTATGGATGAACAGTTGGCCTTCATGAACGGCACAACTTCGCCTGCATGGTAAGGATGCACCTGATAGCTCTGCAGATCTTCCATCGTGTCGAACTTTGTTACCAGGGCAACATCAAATGAACGCTCGGAACGGACAAGGTCAATGCCTGCCTCCAGATAACGCAACTCTCCGATCTTCCCCTCCATTGACAACAATTTGTCCCGCACCGCCGAGATTTTCTCCGGCAACTGCTCATTCAGCTTGAAAAAAACGATATGTGTAATCATTTGAACCTCCTTAATATTTATGAAGATGATTCTTTATCCGACACTGTTGCTGCTGTCAATCTGCAAGCTTATTAAAATATGCATAAATGTTGCCTGAATAGCAAATATTGCAATTTGACAAATGCCACGCTTAAAACTACAAATTGCTGAACTGTTTTTCAGGATAATCCATCAGCGGAGAAAGCAGCTGTGATAATTGATATTGAAAGATTCATGGCAAAGGAAAAACCTTTCTGGGATGAACTGGAAATGATGCTCAATCGCCTCGAATCAGAATCCGCTTCAACTATGGGAATTGAAAGGGCAGCCCGCTTCTATTACCTTTATCAGAGGACTTCTTCCGCCCTTGCACGTCTTGACGGACTTGCCGCGCCTCCTGAATTCCGTCGATATCTGGAAACTCTGGTCGCACGTGGATATGGAGAGATCCATAGCGCAAAGGAAAGTTCAAGCCGCTTCAGCCCCCTGGAATGGTTCAAAAACAGCTTTCCACGTACATTCCGCAGGCATATAAGGCAGTTCAGACTGGCAGTTGCTGTAACCATTGCTGGCGCAATATTCGGCGCGGCAGTGCTCGTTCTTGCCCCGGAGGAAAAAAGCTCAATCCTGCCGTTCAGCCATCTTCACGGAACACCCCAGGAGAGAGTTGCAAAGGAGGAGGCAGGAGCAGGGTCTGACAGGCATCTCGATAGCCACAAGGCCACCTTTTCAGGCTCGTTGATGACACATAATACAAGGGTTTCAATATTATGCATGGCATCAGGGATTACCTGGGGCGTGGGAACCCTGCTGCTGCTTTTCTACAACGGAGTTATTCTGGGCGCCGTCTGCCTTGATTACCTGAACGCCTCACAGGGGCTTTTTCTTGCCGGCTGGCTTCTGCCCCACGGCGTTATTGAGATTCCTGCCATACTGATAGGGGGGCAGGCCGGGTTTGTTCTCGCTGGAGCCCTTATCTCCAGGGAGAGCGGACTACCTCTTTCCTCAAGAGTCAGGCAGGTATGGGGAGATCTGGCAACACTTGCAGGCGGATTTGCAGTAATGCTTGTCTGGGCCGGCATTGTCGAATCATT
>CAZXTZ010000141.1:0-7778 GCA_964643645.1 uncultured Geobacteraceae bacterium | reverse complement strand
ATGCCGATCTTACCGGAGCCGACTTTTCAAACGCAGACTTGAGAGTTGCAAACATGCACTGCGCCAGGCTCCCCGATATCCGAACCGATGGCGCAATAACAACAGGCATAAGAAAGACAGACGATGATCTGGCCCGCGCAGAAAACTGGCGCTCCCCATTGACAATAAGGCAGGAGGTGTAGTAATGGCCGATATACGCGCAATTTCAAGCATCAGACAGCATCCTGTGGCAGTGGGGCCCGCTGAAGGGGCCGTGATGGATAATGCCAGGGTTATCAGGAAGGAGTCAGGTGAATATCTGCTTCTCACCTCAGGGGCCCTGGCGCTCCGGGCCAGAAGGGCTGCGGGATGCCTTCTTGACCCTGAAGAAAATGATACGGTGCTACTGGCCCGTAACCTTCAGTCCGGAACTTACATACTTACCGTTCTTGAGAAGGCCTCGGCAGGGGGAACTCTGCTTCTTGACGGCGACACGACACTGGAGAGTACCGGAAAGCTTACACTGTCCGGAAATTCGGTGGATATAGATGCAAATGGAGAAGGGATAGGGGTAAAGGGGGGTGTTGCAGAACTTTCGCTGGCAGCGCTGACCCTTAGTGCAGGCATTACAAAGCTAACCACCGGCAGGCTGTCGCTGGCCGCCTCTGTTTTTGACACCGTGGCTGAGAGGGTTACACAGCGGGTCAGGGATTGTTTCAGGTGGGTATCCGGCATAGACAGCACAAGGGCATCTCAGGTACATGTTAATGTTGAGAAAAGAATGGATATGACCGCCGGTAACATGGCGATTGTGGCTGAAGGCGAGGTTAAGGTTGACGGCGAGAAGATAAGGCTGGGGTAGGGGGGCGCCATGTTTTGTACAACAATAGCAGGAGGCATGCAGAACATAACTGTTCCGGATATCTGCAAGACAGTGGTTGGGCCGGCTGTTGTCCCGGTTCCATACCCGGACATAGGGGTACCATCCTCTGCAACCCCCACAGCCATGAAGGTTTTTGTGGTGGGAGCCCTGGCCCTTACAAAAATGTCGCAGACAACCCCGACCAACGGTGATCAGGCAGGGGCATCCGGTGGTGGCGGTGTGGTTTCATCCACCATCATGGGGCCTGCCCAGTACATCATGTCAAGCCTGAAGGTAAAGATAGAGGGAAATCCGGCGGTGCGACTTACCGATACGATGAAGATGAACAACGGAAATACCATAGGCCTTAACTGCGCCCCCAGCCAGTCAAAAGTAATGATAATGAGTTGAAAGTGGAGGCTTCATGCAAAAACAGGTTGTTATTACATTTTTTTCAGCTGATGAACTGTTGCCGAAGGCCATTGCAGGAAAGCTTCATACTTACGGTTTTGACGCTGTGGGAGGCCCCTGGAAGGATGACCTTGCCCAGATGGAATGGCAGGGACAGCAGGAGCTCCTTCTGAAACCGGAAACTGTGGCCTGGATTGTCCTTGCCACGCCTGAGGATATGGCCTCAACCTCTTTGCGTTATGGCCTTTCAATGCTTTACCTTGCGGTTACTGCTGCAAAACCCTCTATACCGGTTTTCCTCCTCAGTACCGCTTCAACACCGTTCGCAGCAAACGAACTGCCCGGCCCGCTTTCCGGTACGATCTGTCTGACAGCCGCAGACCAGAGCCTGCCAGCCAAGCTTGTTGCAAAGGCCAGCGTTCCAAAGGCGCGGAAGGCCAGCTACCGCCTTAACATCCTGGGTACTCCCCAGATAGGACAGTGGTTCGAGGTGGCTCCCGCTGCTGATGCCTTATGGAAAGGAGTTCTGTTCGGTGTAAGCGGTGCAGAAATTGATTTTCAGGCAGTGGGCCCTTCCGGCGAACTGCCCAAAAATTCCACATTGAGCTACCCCTCAAGCGGCATAAAACTTACGATGCAGGGTATGGAGTTCACGGCCTGGGGGGTTGCAAATGAACTGGCTCAAGGAGAGTCCTATTATGCCAGGGTGCGTGGAAATCCTGACGCCATTGTTTTTGGCCCTTTCCCTGATTCCGATGATGTTGAACTGTTCCATCAGCGTTTAAGCTGATCCCCCGCCGGAGGCCATGATGCGGATAGTTGAAAAACCTTTTTCAATAGTAGCCCTGGCTCCTTTTATCCCCACGGATGCCAAAGCTGTTACGGCGCTTAAGGAAGTTACGGATATTGATCAGGCCCTTGCTGCCCTTGCGCCATCAATCTACCTGCCTCTGCCTCAGCATCTCTCTCCGGAGGGTGGAATTGAGCTTGTCTTCAGATCAATGAATGATTTTACCCCTGACCGGATTATTGCCAGAACTCCCTGGCTGAAAAAGGTGGCTGACATGCCACGGAGAGCTCAGGCTGTCGCAACATCTCCACCGGACGATGACCCGCTGGCTTCACTGCTTGATATGGTTGCAACGCCTGATGCCGCAACCCCGGAAGAGGTTGAAGGCGAAAGCAATACCGAAGTGGATGCCATAGTATCCGGTGTTGTAAAACGGGTTCTGAACGCCCCTGGATTTCAGGAGCTTGAATCTGCATGGCGAGGGCTGGCGCTTCTTTGTAAGTGCCCATTGAAAGATATTGCAACCGTTTCGATACTGCCTGTTACGAATGACGATCCCGCTGAAACTCTGGAAGGCCTTACTGCAATTCTGGGTGACAATCCACCGGACCTTTTGCTGCTCGATATTCCATTTGACGCAACGCCACTGGGAATGAAGCTTCTTGAGGCGGCATCCGGCCTGGCTGAACGGATTGTGACCCCCATTGCATGCTGCTGCGGTCACCGCTTTTTCCAGATTGACTCATGGGACAGCCTTGATTCGCTTCCTTACCTTCCAAACCATCTGGACGGTTTTTCATTCGCAAGATGGAAGACTCTCAAGGCAGCCTCTTCCGCCTTCTGGACTCTGGCCTGCTGTAACGGTATCATTCTTCGCCCCCCCTTCTCAGGATCTTTCAAGGATCAATCGCCTCCGGTCGCTTCTCCTGTCTGGGGCTTGGCTGCGCTTATGCTTGAATCAATGTCTGAGACCGGCAATCCTGCCCGGGCAGCAGCAAAACGGTTAAGCTTTGAACAGCGGGATGAGCCGACTGAAACGGTTTTTTCTGAAGAAAGGACACAACAACTGCTGGAGTGCGGTCTGCTGCCACTGCTGAAGGCGGGACGGGCCAGGGTGGGGATTCCCCCTCTGAAAACGCTGGATGGAAGTCCGATTGCCGTAACAATGGCTGTTTCGCGGGTTATACATATCCTTCTCGCTCTGCGCGAGGATTCCGGGCCATCCGATGAAGGGCAATCTTTGGCAGATGAGCTTCAGCTGGCCTTTGAAAAACATCTTGCTTCATGCTGCCGAAGGGACGTTGCAGCAGTAACTGTTGACTATAGCAAAACCGTTTCAGGCGGCAAGCTGCAGCTTGCCGTATCTGTTGCGCTTTCTGCTTCCGATTCGAGCCAGCGTATTGAATTTACATTTGACTGGTAATCCCTTACAGTGACCGGATCCATGCTATCTAAACTACTCACAGTCGTTATTGCAGTGTTTTTTCTTGCATCATGCGCAGGCCGTCCCCTGTCGCCTGAACGTCAGGAAGTCGTTACTGTAAGCCCTGAATTTGATTATGAAGCCAGGAAAAGGGTGGCTGTTTTCCCTTTTGAAAATGAGGGCCGTGGTGACACAAACCGGATGATAACCGAAAACTTTTCAGCAAGATTGCTTCAGGCCGGTTTTTCGGTTGTTGACAGTCGTCAGCTGGAGCAGGTAGCAAGGGTTGCAGGAATACCGCTTACCCGTTTGCCTTCATTGGGCGACCTTGCCAAAATCGGAAAAGAACTTAAGGTAAACACCTTGATTACCGGAAGTTGCATTGTATCAAAGCTTGACAGGGGAGATGAGTTGACCCTGTCAATGATTTCGGCCAGATTTCAGGATATTGGCGGTCAGACCGTGCTTTACGCCGTTGTCAGGCCAGATGGTGTTACAGCCGGTAGCCGCAAGCTGGTTGGGGCTGTGCGGGCCGCAATTATGAACGATCTTTTTGCCAAGGGTAATGCAGCGTTTGACCGTGGCGATCTTAAAAAAGCCATAGACTATTACACCTCCCTTCTGAGGCTTGACCCCACTCTGATAAACGCCCTCCGGAACCGGGGTGTCGCATTTGCGCAGCTTAAGGACTACAGGAATGCCCTTTCCGATTTTGATCAGGCCATAGACCTTGCAAACTGTACACTTCTGAACCCATCCCCGGATCTGATGGAATGTCTGATGAAGTCAGCCCCGTACTGGCGGGCAAATAGCGTTATGCCTGATCCATCACCGGGGCTTATTGCCGATCAGGTTACAATGGCTAAAAAAGCCATCAGGGCACAGCTTCTGCTCAATCGCGCCATAGCTTTAAGCCTTTCGGGAAGCTATGATGCAGCCATTCAGGATCTTGACAGGGCGCTTGATCAGGGCGCTGACCCAGGCAAGGTTTTTGCCAATCGGGCTGTTGCCCTTGTAAAGCTGAACAGGCTTAAAGAGGCCATTGACGATTACAACAAATCAATAAAATTTGCCCCAGACCGTCCGGACAGCTACTATCAGCTGGGCCTTTTGTTGGAAAAGGATCATCCCGATGAGGCCATGCAGGATTTTACAAAAGCCGTTTCACTTGACCGGAGGTTTGCAAAGGCGTATGCAGCCCGGGCAAGACTGAAGACACGCAAGGGGCAATTAAAGGAGGCCATTGATGATTACTCGGTGGCCATAACCCTTGAGCCTGAAAACATAGAGTGTCTTAACGGCAGGGCGGCGCTTCTTGCAAGCACAGGTGACAAGGAAGGGGCAGCCAGCGATTATTCGAGAACAATAAAGGTTGATGAAGTAAATGCCGAGGCGCTTATCGGACGTGGCGCCATCTATTCTGCCATGGGTGAAGATGGAAAGGCCGATATGGATTTTGAAAAGGCCCTTAGAGGAGAAGGTCTTGAAAAAGGGAGGGCCTATGTAGAACTGGGGCGCTTGAGGGAAAAGGAAGGGAGTTACAGTGAAGCCATAACGGCCTTTTCAAAGGCCATTGATATCCTTGGCGCGACCAGTGGCACCCCTTATTCTGAACGGGGAGCAACCCGAATACGCCTGGCAGACTATCGTGGCTCCGAGCTTGACATAACACGGGCGTTACAGATTTCGGATAACAATACTGATGACTACTTCAACCGTGGTTACTCACGGATGCAACTTGGCAAATACCGTCAGTCTATTGATGATTTCAGCCGGGCAGCAACCCTTACCCCCGGTTATCAGCCTGCTTTCAGCAACAGGGCCTTTGCCCAGCAGCAGTCAGGAAACTATCAAGAGGCCATTAATGATTACAGCAAGGCCATCGCCCTTCAGACTGACAAGGAAAGCACCCCGATTGGCGGCACCAGATACCCTGATCCGAAACTTAACAAGGTTGCCAGTGAATATCGTGTCTTTTTCACATATTCCAACAGGGGAGAATCCTACCGCGCCCTTGGACAGTACGAACATGCAATTGATGATTTTGACCAGGCTATCCACCTTTCCCCCAAAGATCCCGAGGTTTATGTCCGCCGGGGTATGACTTATCAGGAGTCGGGCAACCTGGAAAAGGCGCTTGCCGATTTCAACAAGGCAATAGAGCTGGATCGTTACCGTCCTGATGCCTACTATGCAAGGGGACTCTGGTATGAACAGAAGAGCGAGTTTTCTTCCGCCCGTAACGATTACAGCACTGCCATATCCTTGAAACCTGATTTTGCCCAGGCATTCTTCAGCCGTGGTCTTCTTAACATGCAGACGGATCATCACGCAGACGGGCTTCAGGATATAAAGACAGCGGCCCGGATGGGGATCAAAAAAGCCCAGGATTATCTGCTTACAGGCGGTATGGAATGGTGATTTTCAATAATATTAAATTAAAAATTATTTGTATGTTTTTACTTGTTGCACTTACAGGTGGCTGCTGCCTTTTTTCTTCACCACCACCTCCTCCCAAGCTGACTCCCATTGAAAAGGCCCACGCTGCCGAGGAAAGTCTGCGTGAAGCAAAGGCGGAACTCAAGAAAGACTATCCTCAACCCCAGTGGATTTTTGCAGCAAAGGCGATTGAGATACGCTTCAAGGCATCATCGGGCCTTAACTGGTATGATGGAGAATCACACGCAACGGTTATTGCGGTTTACCAGATGACCGACCCGAATGCTTTCAAAACATTTCTTGTTTCACGGGACAAGTTGACTGAGATAATGGAACCTCATCGGTTCGACCCATCTGTTACGGCATTTGATGAGATTTTCCTGCAGCCGGGGGAAGAGCGGATAGTGCATATTGATCGTGCGGAGAAGAGCCGTTTTGTGGCTGTTGTTGCAGGCTATTACAATACAGACCCTGACCAGTCAACACGGCTTTTTGAAATACCAGTTACCACCAAGGCCGGCATTCGTGATATCATCGCCACCCCGGCCCCGCTGTATGTTAATATCTTTGCCGGAGACAACATGATTCAACAGTTCGGGAGCAACTAATAATGGAGTTCACCAGACCGATTTTATGGAAACATGGCCTGTTCCTTCAGCCCCAGCACCTGCAGATTAACGATCTTTACCAGAAGTCCCGTTTTGAGCCGATCTGGGAGTTTGCAATACCCTGGTTCTGGGGAATGGCCGGGCTTGAATTACAGGAAGCCGCACTGCCGACATCGAGTTTTGAGATCATATCAGGCAGATTTCTCTTTCCGGATGGTACATTTGCTGTTTTTCCGGGAAACGCGGTTGTGGAACCTCGCTCCTTTGAAGATGCCTGGGATAACAGGGACAAGCCGCTTTCGGTCTACATCGGCCTTAGAAAGATAAGCAAGGTTGAGCCTAATGTTACCGTGCTGCAGGAACTAAAGGATCTTGGTTCTGTGACCACCCGCTACATAGCACAGTCTGCGCCTGATACTGTTCAGGATCTCTATCTTAATGGAGATACAGGGCAGGTGCAGCTCATGCAGTACACTCTCAAGCTGTTCTGGGAGCATGAGATTGATCAGCTTGACAACTACGACCTGATGCCGATTGCAAAGATTGAGCAGATGACAGAACGGATTCGTCTTGTTCCTGGCCATATTCCGCCTGTGCTGTCACTCAGTGTTTCTGATCGCCTGCTTGCAACCATGCGAGATATTCGGGACCGTCTGGCAGCAAGGGGACGCCAGCTGGAGAGTTACAAGAAGCTTACAAATCTTACATCCGGAGAATCTGATACACGCTATATTCCTTATATTATGGCGCTTTCATGCCTTAACCGCCATATTCCGGTGCTTACGAATATCTGTGAGTCCGGACAGGCCCACCCTTTTACAGCATATTCGCTGCTCAGGCAGCTTATCGGTGAGATGTCGTCATTCTCAAATTCACTTGATGTCGCAGGTGAGACAGCTGACGGTGAAAAGTTGCCTCCGTATCGCCATACAAATATATGGGAATGCTTCAATCGCGCCATGAACGTAATTGAAACCGCCCTGGCTGATTTCATGGCCGGCCCTGAATTTCTGGGGCAGCTTGAAAGGGAGGGGGATACATTCTACATTGATAAACTGGGCAGTGAGCTGTTTCATCCAAGAAACCAGTTCTTTCTGGTCTTCTGGACACAGATGGAGCTTGGCCAGCTGCTTGACAGGATAACAAGGCTTGCAAAGGTTACCTCAAAACAGTTCCTTCCAACAATTGTCAAACGGGCCCTTGCCGGTATAGAGATGAGTTTTCTGGCCCAGCCACCGAAGGAAGCGCCAGGCAGGTCCAGTGGAT
>CAZXTZ010000140.1:3376-7885 GCA_964643645.1 uncultured Geobacteraceae bacterium | reverse complement strand
AAAAACAGATTCTCTTCTGCACTGATGCCGAAAAGCTGCAGGTTATTCTATCAAACCTTATTTCCAACGCCATCGAGTTCAACAAGGATGGAGGAGAGGTTTTCACAACTATTACGCTTGATGGAGATTTGCTGCAAATTTCCGTAAGGGACACAGGCCTCGGAATTGAGGATGCAAATCTTCCCAGAATATTCGACCGCTTCACCCAGCTGGACACTGGTTCCATGCGCTCCCACCGTGGACATGGCCTGGGCCTTTCCGTAGTTCGCTCACTGGTAGAGCTTATGGGCGGAACAATATCCGTTGAGAGCCGTATTGGTGAAGGCTCCATATTTACCGTCAACATCCCTGCACTTGAGCCGGATGATGGTGAAATGGCCTTTGCAGAAGGCGGCAACCTCTTTCTTTTTGATTCAATGGATGAAACGTGATGAAATGACAGATATTGAATCCGGAAAACATTTCCTGTTTCCCGGCAACCTTCATGTCTCAAAAGATGAGTGCCTCATAACAACGGTGCTTGGGTCATGTATTTCGGTATGTCTGTGGGATTCTGTTCAAAGGATGGGTGGCATGAACCACTTCATGCTCCCGCTCTGGAACGGCGACGGTCTTGCAACACCCAAATACGGAAACATCGCCATGGAAAAGCTCTTGGACAGAATACTTGACATCGGTTGTCGCAGACAATATCTGGTTGCCAAGGTTTTCGGGGGGGCCAACATAACCGGCACAGGCAGGGAAGCCTTCATGATAGGGGAGAGAAACACCAATCTCGCCCTGATGACCCTCGAAGAGTGGAGGATTCCAATAGTAGCGACCGATACCGGGGGCCGCGTGGGCAGAAAGGTGATAATGAACACCTCAACAGGCGTGGTGCTGATGGGCAGAGGCAAACCATCCGGCGACAGGAGCTAAAAAGATATGAGTTATAAAGGCAGGGGGCTTTCCCGATGAACCACCACGATTCAGTACTGAATCAGCGTCTTGCAGTCCTCAAAGACCGAGAATTCGAGCTTTTCAGCGCTTTTGTTTATGATGAAGTTGGAATAAAACTCCCCCCCTCGAAAAAAACGATGCTGGAGGCCAGACTACAGAAACGCCTCAAGGCCCACGGAATGGAAACCTTCGAGGAGTACGCAAAGTACCTGTTCAGTCCGGCAGGACGTGCCAATGAGCTGATCCAGATGATAAACGTAGTAACAACAAACAAGACCGATTTTTTCAGGGAGCCTGCCCACTTCGACTATCTTACAAAAACTGCGCTTCCCACACTCAGCAACCTGCGGGGCGATCTTGCCCCGATACGCCTCTGGAGCGCTGGCTGCTCCACAGGGGAAGAACCATACACGCTTATGATGGTGCTTTCCGAATATGCGGAAGAACACCCTGGGTTCAGGTTTTCACTGCTTGCCAGTGATATTGACACATCGGTAATTGAAAAGGCAAAGGCAGGCATCTATTCCGAAGACAGGGTAGACACCATCACCCTCAAGCTTAAGAAAAAATACCTTCTGAAAAGCAAGGATAAGGGGAAGGGGCTTGTGCGTATAGTACCTCAGCTGAGAAACCAGATAAAGTTCAGAAGAATCAACTTCATGGATGATGGATTCGGCATGTCCGAACCACTTGACATCATTTTCTGCCGTAACGTAATCATATATTTTGACAAGGCAACCCAGGAAAGTCTGATGCAGAAATTCTACAGGAACCTGTCTGACGGCGGCTATCTGTTTCTGGGACACTCTGAAACCCTCAACGGGCTGAATACCAATTTTCAATCAGTTGCATCAACCGTTTACAGGAAAGTATGATCCGACGTAAAGCAAAGGAGCCTGCCGCTGTATTCCTTCAGCCAGGGGAGCTGTTTTGCAGCAGGCAGCCTTCGGTTGTTCAGACAATTCTGGGTTCCTGTGTTGCCATAACCATGTTTTCCTCCCGTCTTCGTACAGGGGCCATCTGCCACGCAATGTTGCCTTCCGGCGGTTTGAAAGAACGCCCCGGAGAGGATGTAAAAGGTGCAGTATCAGCCATTTTCAACAAAATGCTCCGGCATGGAGCAGTGGTAGACGAGCTTGAAGTAAAGCTTTTCGGTGGTTCAAATGTGCTGCCAGCTGTTGCCGGAGAAAGAGAAAGCCGGGGCACCATCGGAGAACAGAACATAAAGGCCGCGCTGGAAATAATTGAGCTGCTGGACCTTTCTCTTGCCGCATTCGATACCGGTGGAGACACCGGTCGAAAGCTCTTCTTCTATACAGCAACAGGTGAAGTTTATGTGAGAAGACAGCGCAGCAGTCCTGCAAAAAGATCTTATAGTTGAAAATAAACAAAAAAATATCGGAGAGTTTGATGGAAAACAAAATAAAGGTGATGATAGTTGATGATTCTGCGGTGGTACGCCAGACTCTGACCGATATCCTGAATTCTGATCCACAGATAGAGGTAATAGCTGCCGCCCCTGATCCGTTCATTGCTGCAGAGCGCCTGAAAACACTACTGCCGGATGTCATAACCCTTGATGTTGAAATGCCCAGGATGGACGGGCTGACATTTCTTCACAAGATAATGTCACAGCACCCCATACCTGTTGTTATGTGTTCAAGCCTTACGGACAGTGGCAATGAAACAGCCATGAAGGCGCTGGAATACGGAGCGGTAGACATCATTACAAAGCCCAGACTGGGTACGAAGCAGTTCATAGAGGAATCCCGCATCCGGATATGCGATGCGGTGAAGGCGGCAGCGGCTTCAAAGATAAGAAAATATGAGCCTTCAAAACAGGTTTCACCAAAACTTTCAGCAGATGTAATGCTTGACAAGCCCCCCTCAAAAGCCATGATCCAGACAACCGAGAAGGTGGTGGCTGTTGGCGCTTCAACGGGTGGAACAGAAGCTCTGAAGGTATTTCTGGAGATGATGCCGGAGGACACCCCGGGGATTGTTATAGTCCAGCATATGCCTGAAAACTTCACAGCCGCATTCGCAAAACGCCTGAACAGCACATGCAAGATAACGGTCAAGGAAGCGGCAGACAATGACACAGTTGTAAGGGGCCAGGCGCTTATCGCCCCCGGCAACCGCCATACGCTGCTTAAACGCAGCGGCGCCAGATACTATGTTGAAGTAAAGGACGGCCCTCTGGTATCACGTCACCGCCCTTCCGTTGATGTCCTTTTCAGGTCTGCGGCCCGCTACGGTGGTAAAAATGTGGTGGGGGTAATAATGACCGGAATGGGTGACGACGGTGCGATGGGTATGAAGGAGATGCACGATTCCGGCGCCTACAACATCGCACAGGATGAGGCAAGCTGCGTAGTATTCGGCATGCCTAACGAGGCCATAAAGCACGGCGGCGTTGACAAGATAATGCCTCTGGAAAAGATTGCAGCTGAAGTGCTGCGGCACTGCTCTGACTAAGGGACTGACAACAAACGTGAAACAATACCTTCCATTATGACCCACCGCTCCGGATCCACCCCCTCCAAAATGGAGCCAAACCATGACAATGGACGCCAGAAGCTTCAGCAGCAGTGGGAACTGCTGCTTGAACTTCTGGAATCCCGTAATCGCCTGCTCTTTGAGACTGAAAAATCGCTCAGGCAATCACAAGAATTTCTGGACAGGATACTCAACACCATTGCCGACCCAGTCTTTGTGAAAGACGCCAACTTCCGCTATCTGATGCTAAACAGTGCGGCATGCGAACTGATGGGCTTAAGCGCTGAACAGATAATCGGAAAGAATGATTTTGATTTTTTGCCTGTGGGACTTGCAGAAAAAATCTGGAAATTTGATACAGATATTTTAAAGACAGGCAACGGCTGCAGATATGATCTTGAAATTCCCGGAACGGACAGCCGCCTGCGCACTTTACAGGTAATCAAGGCAATCTTCACCGACAGTCATGGCGGAAAGTTCATTGTAGGATCCATAAGGGACATAACCGGCCGCATAGAGGCTGAACAGCAAAAAACCCTTTATTCCCGCCATCTGGTAACCGCAATAGAGCAGGAGCGAAGCCGCCTTGCCAGGGAGCTGCACGATGTTCTTGGCCACGCCCTTACTGAGCAGTCATTCGGGCTCAAGCTTCTGCAGCAGACTATCCCTGAAAAATCAGAACAGACTATTGCTGCCCTTGAACAGCTACAGAACAGCACCCAACTGATGGTAAAGTCTCTGCAAAGGATATGCACCAGCCTGCGCCCTTCCCTCCTTGATGAACTGGGCCTCTGTGCAGCTGTTGAATGGCTTGCCGAAGAGATGAGCTCCAAATACGGCATCGAGTGCAATGTTGACTGGCACGACAGCACCTCTACCCAGCCTGAACACCCGACCGAACTTTTCAGGATTATCCAGGAATCACTGAATAATATTCTGAAGCATTCCATGGCGACAAAAGTATCCATTCTCTTTTCCCGTTCAAATCTTAAAACAACTCTGGAGATAGGCGACAACGGCAGCGGCTTTGACAGTGATTCCTCCGGAAACGGAAGCGCCTTTGGAATAATC
>CAZXTZ010000140.1:2031-3366 GCA_964643645.1 uncultured Geobacteraceae bacterium | reverse complement strand
GCATGAAAGAGCAAACCTGCTGGGTGGAAAACTGGAGATAAAGAGTCAGCCCGCTCAAGGGACAACCGTAAGCCTTACAATTAATCGAAACGGCAGGGAGGCAGAAAAATGCGTGTAATCATAATTGATGACCATCCATTTGTCCGCAAGGGGCTGCTCCATGTAATGCAGCAGGAGCTTAAAGATGAACAGGTGGAGGCCGATGAGGCTGACTCCTTTGATTCCGCTTCAACCATACTTGCCACAGACAAAAAGTATGATCTGGCGCTGCTTGACATCTCACTTGGCGGCAGAAGCGGACTCGACCTTCTTAAACTTATCAGGCAGCGGCAACCTGAACTTCCGGTTCTGGTTGTAAGCATGCATCCGGAAGACCAGTACGCACTCAGAACAATGAAGATGGGGGCTGCCGGCTACCTTTCCAAACACTCGGCGCCAGATGACCTCACAAAAGCAATCAAAGAGATAAGGAGTCACGGAAACTACATAAGCCCGGCGGTTTCGCGCCTGATGGCCCACGAGATTACCCGTTCTACAAAAAGCAGAAAAGCTACAGCTCCCCACGAACTTCTTACAAACCGCGAGATGGAGATTGCCGGCCTCATAGCCTCTGGCTGCAGACTTAAACAGATAGGAGAAGACCTTAACCTTAGTATCAAGACAGTGGCAACCCACAGAACAAGAATCCTTAAAAAGATTCAGATTGCAAATAACGCAGAACTTGCAACATACTTCATACGGAACGGTCTTCTACAGTAATTCCATCCAATACTTTATAATCCTACAATCAAAACTGTTAAAATCTTAACATCAGTTTCAGGTATTAGCCCGCTTGTAAAAGAATGTATCCCGTATATACTCAGAAATTACAAATGGTGACAGTCAATGGAAATTCCAGCCCCTGATACAGACAAACTAGAGAATACAGCCAGCCGTTTCACCACCTATCTGCTGGCAGGCGACCGCCAGGGATGCCGCACTGTTACTGAAGAGCTGCTCGCCTCCGGTGTATCCCTGCCCTACCTCTATCAGAATGTTTTCCAGCATGCCCTGTACCATGTGGGGGAGTTGTGGGAACAGAACAGGATTTCTGTTGCCAGGGAACATATTGCAACATCTATTGTGGAATCACTGCTGGCCCTAACCTTTCCAATTATCTGCAATGCAACTCCAACAGACAAAAAGGTAGTGGTGGCATGCACCCCAAGTGAACTGCACCAGCTTGGCGCCAGAATGGTTGCTGATATTTTGGAAATGCACGGATGGGACACCACTTTTCTTGGAGCAAACACCCCGTCAGACAGCCTTGTCCAGCAGCTTGGCGAGTCAACACCC
>CAZXTZ010000140.1:0-2021 GCA_964643645.1 uncultured Geobacteraceae bacterium | reverse complement strand
TATGTCAACCATCGGCAAGGTTCGTGACCGTTTTCCGGAACTTCCCATAGCTGTCGGGGGTCAGGCATTCCGCTGGGGTGGCACGGAACGTCTCTCCCGATTTGAAGGTGTACGTCATGTTTCCTCCCTTAACCAGCTTGAGGAGCTGATAAAGAATGATTAACAACCGTAATATGCGGGATATGGTTGTTGCCAGCTATCTTCAGCTGAGGGCTCCTATTCTTGTTCTTGATCTGGATGAGAACGGGATGGTGGTTGACGCAAACCAGTATGCCAGAAAGCTTCTGGGCCAGGACTGCATTGGCCGATCAATCACCATGATGATAATTGACTTCAAAAACCGGTTTGACCTTGCAAGGCTCCGTACACACCACCACGGCAATCTGCTGAGCTTTTTAACCGCAACCGGATCCCCCGTAAGCCTCAGGGTGAGTTTTCTGCCACTGGGCAGCACCGGCATTCTTGTTGGAGAATTTGACCAGCATGAGTCTGAAGAGCTTCAGACAACCCTTATAAAACTGAACAGCGAACTGAACACCATCTCCCGCGACCTCCAAAAAAAGACAATACAGCTTAAGCAGGCCAATGATCTGAAAAACCAGTTTCTTGGTATGGCCGCCCACGACCTGCGCAGCCCGCTGGCCGGCATTTTTGCCTACATCGAGCTTTTAAGGGATGAGCTTAGACCTGTGCAGGGAACCCACATAACTGAAGGACTTACAGAAATACACAATGAAGTCAGATACATGCTCAACCTTGTCTCAAACCTGCTTGACTACAGTATTATTGAGCAGGGAAGGCTTGACCTTGAGATCCAGGCCATATCCATTCGAGAACTTTTACAGCAGGCTGTGCAGCTGAACGCTCTCCTTGCAAGAAAACGCTCCATTTCCATTGACCTGAAAATTGAAAATGATCCCGGAGAGGTAAGGCTTGACCTTAACCGGATAAGGCAGGTTTTGAACAACCTGCTTTCAAATGCAATCAAATACACACCTGAAGGTAAAACCGTAACCATTTGCCTCTCATCAGATGAAAAGGAACTGCTTTTAAGGGTAATGGATCAAGGCAAGGGGGTGCCGCCAGATCAGCTCGGCAAACTGTTTGTGCCCTTTGGCAAAACCACAAGCCGCGCACTTTCGGGTGAAAAAAGCACAGGACTCGGACTTTCTATATGCAAAAGGATTGTAGAAGAACATGGCGGAAGGATATGGGAAGAAAACCTTCCTGAAGGCGGGGCATGTTTCAACTTTACACTGCCGTTATGAATTTACGGAGGCTCCATGAACAAACAGTATCTGCTTGATCAGGCCGCTGCTCTTCCAAAGATATCAGAAGCCGCAGCAGCAGAATATTCGGAGATGCAGCCCATGCTTGCAGAAGAGGTGAGCCGCTGCCTGCTTGACAGAAAAGATATTGACCAGCTGATAGGGGCGGGAAACAGGAGCATGATGGAGGACAACCACCGCAACCACGGCAGATTCATCGCATCACTGCTTGGTTCCTTTGACGCCGGTGTGCTGGTTGAGACTATCCTTTGGGTATTCAGGGCCTATCGCAGCCACGGCTTTCAGGTCAGTTACTGGAATGCACAGCTTGATGCCTGGCTTGCTGCAATGGGCCGG
The DNA here is from genome assembly GCA_964643645.1 of uncultured Geobacteraceae bacterium. Classification (GTDB taxonomy): domain Bacteria; phylum Desulfobacterota; class Desulfuromonadia; order Geobacterales; family Pseudopelobacteraceae; genus Trichlorobacter. The sequence goes on along the minus strand of CAZXTZ010000140.1, from coordinate 396 downwards.
CACCTTTCCCCTGAAACCGCCACCGAACTTAAACCCCTCTACAGCTACATGCTGCTGAATCATAAAAACTTTGCAAACCTGAGCGATCAGGATACTCCCCATACACCCTTGATATCCGGAGCCACCAATGAGTGATGAAAAAAACAGCGCCCCATTTCCGGTTGTTGCCCTTGGAGCATCAGCCGGGGGCCTTTACGCCCTTGAGCAGTTCTTCGACAACATGCCAGCTGACAGCGGAATGGCATTTGTGGTTATCCAGCATCTCTCCCCTGATTTTAAAAGCCTGATGGATGACATACTGGGCCGACGCACCACCATGACCATAAGGCGTGTGGAAAACGGAATGGTGCTGGAGCCTGACACGGTTTACCTCATTCCACCCAAATCCCAGATGAC
>CAZXTZ010000139.1:0-7894 GCA_964643645.1 uncultured Geobacteraceae bacterium | reverse complement strand
CACTACCGTAACATGGCAGCGCTTATCTCCTGGACAAGCTCACGGGCATCCAGAAGCTCCGCACGTCCAACAGAGGTTTGCAGCCAGGTTCCGTGAATGTCGCTCTCTACGGCCGACGCATCGGCAAGCAGAAGGTCTTCAACCTGTCCGGCAAGCAAGGCAAATCCGCATGTGCCTGTGTCAAGCACAACTATCCTGTCAGGATTTTCAAGGGGCTCATCCCCCATATACATGGAGAGGTCTATGACTGCAATCACAACACCACCTGAGAGCAGGGCTCCTCGGCACCAGGCAGGGGAACCGGGCACCGGCGACAGCGGACAAGGCTCCAAAACTTCTGAAATCTGGTCAAGTGGCAGCAGATATGGGCTATCACCTGCTGTAATCAGCAGGTAGCGGCGTCCTTCATTATTCACGGCCTGCCCCCCTGTTGCCTGTCATCCGGCTTTTCAAGAGTAAACCCCTGAACAACAGTCTCAAGGGCATTTGCAAGCTCAAGAAGCCGGCCAGTTGATTCGGCCATTTCCTGTATTGCAGACAGCTGCTGCTCTGTGGCAGCCGAAACCTCTTCCGTGGAAGCGGCATTATCCTGTGATAGCCTTGAAATTTCGTCAATGGCATTTACCATTCTGCCGGAGTTTTCAAGCTGTATTTCAGAGAGCCCGGCTATTTCATTGGCCTTACGCTCCGTCTCCTTAACGGTCTTTACTATTTCATCAAAGGCTACGGCCGCAACCCCGGCATGCCTGTTGCCAGATTTGATGGTACGGGAGCTGTCAAGTATACTCTCATGAACTTTCTGGCTCTCCTCTCTCAGTGCTATCAACATCTCGGTTATATCCCCTGCGGATTGGGATGTGCTTTCGGAAAGGCGACGTACCTCATCCGCGACAACAGCAAACCCCTTGCCGTATTCACCGGCCCTGACAGCCTCTATGGATGCATTCAGGGCGAGGAGATTTGTCTGCCTTGCCACATCAACTATAAAATCAGCCACCTTGCCGGCACGTTGCAATCTGCTGTTAAACTGGTCGAAACGCTTGCCAAGTTCTTCAAGGCGTTCAAAATACTCCTTCATCAGCTCGATAAGGGCAGCCGCCATTTCTGCGCCATTCCTTGCGGTTATGGTCGTATCACGGGCTGCCTGTGCGGTCTCTTTTGCGCTTGATGTCACAAGCCCCATGGAAACTGCCGTTTCCCTTATAATACCCGAACCCTTTTCCAGCATGACTGCCTGGTTTTCCGCTCCACGTGCAATCTGCAAGATGGCGTTTGCCACTTCTCTGGTTGAAATGCTTATCTCAGACGCTGTGCCGTTTATGTCCCTTGCAGACTCTGCAACCTTGCAAGAGCTTTTGCGTATATGATTTACAAGTTCAAGCAGGCTTTTGCGCATCCCTTCAATGGATTCGGCCAGTTCGTGGGTCTCATCCGGAAATGTAGAAGCTGGCAGACTTGAGTCAACATCAAGATCTCCCTTGCTTATGGCCTTTGCCGAATTTACCAGCACACCAATATTGCGGGAAAATTTTCTGGAAAAAAGCCAGCCGAGTACAAGGCCCACTGTAAGCGCTACAATTACACTTAAAAGATGGCTTGCAGCCGCAGAGTAGCCAAGAAGCGAAACCGCCCCAGGGGCAAGGGCTACCACAGCCACGACAGCCACGCAACCTAGTATGAACTTGTTTCCTATCTGAATTCGCATGGTTCCCCCGAGACAAGCCGCATATAATCGTGCAGCCGGACAGATTGAGTGGATCTCCTTTTATTCTGCAAGAAGAAAACTATAACACCATTATCTGTTTTTTCACCTTTTTGCAGCAACAGTTATGAGAACAGTGGAAAATTGTGTACATTTGAAAATCATACAGCTATACAGCCGGTTGTAATTCAACCGGATGAAGGAGAAATTCAAATGCGAAGCTTTTTGAGCTATGCAATACTGTTGCTGGCGCTTACAGCTATTAATCCAGATGCCCCACAGGCATCTTATCTGATTGCCGAACAGGCCATACCGGTTTTTAACACAGCAGCCGCTGCAGAGGCAAGAAAGGCAGTGAAGCCCGATGCCTGCGGACAGGTGAGGCAGCTTGAATTTGTGGCTTTGCCAGGAACAACCTTCTCCATCAAAAAACAGCACGGTAAAGAAAAAGATCCTCTTTTTGAGGTCACAACATCTGACTACAAGGCTCCGAAAGGTGTTCGTCTGTATATTTCCGGCAACGGACTCAAGCATTCAGATGAAAAACCTGGGGAACCGGCCAGACTCGCTCCCAGCGCTGATGAAATCACAAAGACACTCCGGAATGCTGTAGGAATCCCATATATATGGGGTGGAAACCTGCGCCAGGGGGTGGATTTGCCTGAAGAAAACAATGTTTATGCAGGCCTTGACTGTTCAGGACTCCTGTACGAGGCAACAGAGGGGCACTCTCCCAGAAACAGTTCTGATCTCGTCTCTTTCGGCAAGGCAGTGCCTGTTGCCGGTCTGACCAGAGACCAGATACTCAAAAGGCTGAAGCCACTTGATATTATTGTGTGGAAGGGGCATGTAATTATTGTTCTTAACAGGGATGAGGTAATTGAAAGCGTTCTGTGGTGCGGAAGGCCCGGCAACGGCGGTGTTGTAATATCTCCGCTTAGACACAGGCTTGGAGAGATTATGGTAAGGCGTAAAGGGGCTGACAAGTGGCCCGACGGTGATGGAAAACTCCAGATTTTCGTGATTCGGAGATGGATTTAAACCTGATTTACTATTCTTTTCTTTTTTTATCCGGCACCGGAAGCTTCAGTTTTTTAAGAACCTGAATCATATCATTCCATACATCCCAGTAAAGCCCCTTGTCATTTTTGTGGTGCAGCAGAAATGACGGATGAAATGTTGGCATGAGAGGAATGCCGCTGTAATCACAGAATTTACCACGCAGTTTTGATATCGGCTCTTTGGTGTGGAGCAGCGTTTGTGCAGCAAAGGTGCCCAGCGCCACTATTACCTCCGGTTTTATTATTCTTATTTGCTGCAAAAGCACCGGTGCGCAGGCTTCGATCTCATCTTTGTGTGGGTTTCTGTTTTCAGGGGGCCTGCATTTTAACAGGTTGCAGATATAAACATCAGAGCGTTTAAGCCCCATTGCCTCAATAATACGGGTAAGTATGCGGCCAGCCTCCCCGACAAACGGCTCCCCCTGACGATCTTCATCGGCTCCCGGAGCTTCACCAGTAAACAGCAGTCGGGCTTTTTCGTTTCCTGCCCCGAATACCAGACTGGTGCGGGTTTGGGACAAAGAACAGCGGGTGCAACTGCCAATCTTTTTTTGCAGCTCAGCCAGAGTCCGTGGGGGCGAATAAGCGGTAATGATTTCCGGCGCGGCACTCTTCCCCTGAATGTTCAGTTCTACAGAATGCCCACACTGTTCATAACTCTCAAACGGAAGCCCATCAACGCCGCTATCCTGAAGCTCCTGAAGGTATTCCCTTACAGATGCATACATCTCAGAAGGTTTTATTCTGTTGACCATGCAATCCTCAACTTTGCTTTTGACGATTACTGAAGTATTGTTGACAAATGATAATTCAAATCCTGATACCGGTACTTGTTCTTCTCTGCATCCCAGTTGAGGCTTTTGCGTGGGGTGGCGGAACCCATATACTGGTGGGGCTTGAGGTGCTGGGAAGGCTCAGTGCCCTGCCTCCCGCGCTTGGGGCACTGCTTGCAGCGGCTCCCAACGACTTTCTCTACGGTTGCCTTGCAGCTGATATAATTATTGGCAAGAAACATACGCACTATCTGCTTAACTGTCACCGGTGGAGGGTTGGCGAAAGACTTCTTCAAACGGCCAGCGGGACATCGGAAAAGGCTTGCGCGTGGGGCTATATGTGCCACCTGGCGGCAGATGTCGTGGCCCACAACTACTATGTGCCCTACAAGATACTTCGCTCATTTTCATCCATCTCGCTTCGGCATACCTACTGGGAATTGCGCTTTGAGTCCTTTATTGAGCCGCATATATGGGAAAAGGCCCGTGAGGTTTGTCAGAGCGGCAGGCCATTGGACGACAGCCTGCTGAGACGTGTTGTTGCGCCTACCCTGTTCTCTTTCGGGAACAGCAAGAGGATATTCAACTCAATACTACTTCTTTCCCGGCTTGAAAAATGGCAGATGCTTATAAAAACATTGTCCGTCCGATCCACGCATCTTTTGTCAGATAGAGACCGTGATGAGTATCTGGCCCTTACAATGGAGGTTGTAATGGATCTGCTTCAGCATGGTGAGGAATCTTTCTCAAGGCTGGCGGATCCAACCGGGGAGGTTGCTCTGTCAGCGGCAACAGAGATGAGACGCCACTTAAGGTTTCTCTACAAATCCGGCCTTATCACAAAACAGCAAGGTATTGAGCGGGCAGAGTTCATAAAGCCTACCCTTAAAAGGTCAATAAACCAGCCTGAGCTTCTTGCGCTTCTTAAGAAGGTATGCGACGAATCCGACAGGCCATTCTCAACTGACGGGGGCCTTCAATTCAGATAATATCACGGATCCGGTCCAGTATCAGACTTGCCAGCTCTTCCTTTTTCATCTTTTCAAGGGATTCTACCCTGCCATCCCTGTGAAGTATTCTTGCAATATTTGTGGGCACATTGAATCCCGCCCCCTCCTGCGTTACATCATTGGCAATTATCATATCAAGGTTTTTGGACTGAAGCTTTAATGCCGCATTGGCCTGGAGTTCTGTAGTCTCTGCCGCAAAACCGACAAGGAGGGGACGCCTTTCAAGAGAGCCAAGTTCAGCAAGAATATCAGGATTCTTCTCAAGCTCTATAGTCAGATGTCCCTCCTTTTTCTTTATCTTGTCATCATGCCTTTGAACAGGTCTGTAATCTGCAACTGCCGCTGCCTTTATAACAACCGTGCAGCCTTCAACCCTTCCCAGTAGAGCATCTCTCATCTCCAGCGCTGTTTTTACCGGTACAAGCTCAACTCCCGTCGGCGGCTTAAGAGATGTGGGGCCAAAGACAAGGAGTACATCTGCGCCACGGCTTTTTGCAACACGAGCCAGATCAAAGCCCATTTGGCCCGATGAATGGTTGGTGATATATCGGACTGGATCAAGCTCTTCACGGGTTGGGCCCGCTGTTATCAAGATTCTCTGCCCTTTGAGATCCTTTGGAGAAAGGGCATCGGATATGGCCTCAAGTATGACTTCAGCCCCGGCCAGCCTCCCCTTTGCTGTTACACCACAGGCAAGCTCACCATCCTCAGGAGGGACAAAAAGTACTCCGTGACGCCTCAGTTTTTCCTCGTTTTCACGGTATATCGAATTTTCATACATGTTCACATTCATGGCCGGCGCAATAAGCAGTTGCGCCTTTGAGGCCATTACAGTTGTTGTCAGCAGATCATCGGCAATTCCTCCTGCTATTTTGCCGATAATATTTGCTGTGGCAGGCGCAATAACAAAAATATCGGCCCTGTCTGCAAGCGATATGTGCCCTATCTCACTTTCCTGATAAAGGTTGAAAAGTTCTGTGCTTACAGGATTTCCGGAGAGTGTCTGGAATGTGAGGGGCGTTACGAACTCCATTGCGGCGGATGTCATTATTACATGGACATCGGCGCCTGACCTGACAAGGAGCCTCAATAGCTCCACTGCCTTGTAGACGGCAATTCCGCCGGTAACTCCCAGCAATACGGTTCTACCTTTTAGGTTTGTCATTCTTTTCAATCCAGGTATGGGTTATGGCGTTTTTCGTGGCCTATAGTTGTTGAAGGCCCGTGCCCAGGGTAGACCATGGTGTCATCCGGTAAGACAAAGAGACGATTTTTTATGGATGCTATCAGCTGCTTCGTTGATCCGCCTGGTAAATCGGTGCGTCCTACACCATCGGCAAAAAGTGTGTCGCCTGAGATCAACTTCTTATCCGCCTCAATATAGAGGCAGCAACCACCAGGTGTGTGGCCTGGTGTGTGTATTACCTGTACGGAACAGTCGCCAAACTTTATTGTCATGCCATCTTCAAGCATGCTGTCAGGCTGGGGGGAGTTTTCTCCAGTCATTCCATACATGGCTGCCACTGCGGCCACCCTGGAAAGCATCGGGGCGTCGGATTCGTGTATCATCAGTGGCGCATCTGTTTCCAGCTTTATCCGGCTGTTTGCGCCAACATGGTCAAAATGGCCGTGGGTATTGATAATTGCAGACACTTCAAGTTTGTGACTGCGGACAGCGGCAAGTATCTTTTCGGGGTCTCCCCCCGGATCCACGACCAAAGCCTTACCTGTCTTTTCGCACCCCAGTATTATGCAATTGACCCCAAGGGGAGCTACCACCACAATATCAAATATCATATATACCTCTTGCTCTATTGCTGAGCTGATTAATTGATGCTATTCTGATATCAATTCTTGCCTGATGGAGACCAAATGCAACTGGCCGCTGTAGTTAATCAGGAACTATGTATTTGTTGCGGACTCTGCTTCGGCAAATCCCCCGACCTTTTCAGGATAAACAGCAAAGGCAAGGCAGAGTTTTTCAAAACCGGCAAAACAGATGAACATGAAATTCAGGCAGCCATTGACAACTGCCCTGTCCAGGCAATAAGCCGGGCCTGACGGTCGTTGAAATTTCACACAAAGGAGACTTTAAATGCAAAAGTATGTATGCACCATCTGTCAGTATGTTTATGATCCCGCCACTGGCGACCCCGACCACGGAATCGCACCGGGCACAGCTTTTGAGGATATCCCAGAGGACTGGTGCTGTCCTCTCTGCGGCGCAGACAAAGGTGTTTTTGAGGCAGAATAGCTTTTCACCGCAGGGGCGGCAATGTTCCTTGAGCAGAGTCTTAAAGGACGGTCGCCCCTAAATCTCTCCATCCAGAACAGCAAGAAACCCCTCAAGCTCTGCCTGCTGCATGTCCCCCATATGGGCAATACGGAAAGTCTGCCCCTTTATTTTCCCGTAACCGTCATCAAAGGCATACCCCTTGTCGCCGAGTCTTTTCTTTACGGAAGCGAGGTCGGTCTGACGAGTATTTGAAATACTGGTAAGTGTTACTGATCTTGCACCTTCAGGGGCAAACAGCCCAAAACCACGGTTAAGAGCCCAAAGCCTTGTGATATCAGCCATCTTGCTGTGACGAGCCCAGCGGTTTTCGAGTCCCTCCGCAAAGAATCTCCCAAGCTGACAGTCAAGCCCGTATATCAGTGAGATACATGGCGTGGAAGGTGTATTGTCTTTTTCATCATTAGCGACAAACTCCAAAAAATCGAAATAATATCCACGATTTTCAACTGACTTAGCACGATCAATGGCCTTCTGGCTGGCAGTAAACACTGCCAAACCTGGTGGAAGGGCAAAGGCCTTCTGGACGCCAAAGATACAACAGTCTATACCCAGCGTATCAAGAGGAATATCCATTGCACTCATGGAGGAAACCGTGTCAACAATAAACACAACATCAGGATATCTGCACATCACTTCCGCTATTTCGGGAAGCGGGGACAATACACCCGTTGATGTTTCATTATGAATCATAGTCATGCTGTCATATTTGCCTGTTGAGAGCGCCTGCTCAACCAGTTCCGGAGTTACCGGCTGCCCCCAGGGAATCTTGACAGCATCTGCCTCCTTGCCGCAGCGTCTGGTGACATCATGCCACTTGTCAGAGAAGGCGCCGTTACAGAAATTTACACAACGCCCCTTAACAAGATTCCGGACTGCCCCCTCCATTGCACCGAATGCGCTGGATGTAGCAAGAAAAACCCTGTTTTCTGTCTTGAGCAGGCGCTTCAGATTTACCTTTACACGACCGTGAAGCTCTGCGTACTCCTTCATCCGGTGGCCAATCATCGGTTGTGACATCGCAGCATAGATTTCAGGTGAAATATTGACAGGCC
>CAZXTZ010000138.1:0-7992 GCA_964643645.1 uncultured Geobacteraceae bacterium | reverse complement strand
TTCAAGCGGCACTCCGAGATCCAGAAGCGCTGCTACGGTCATATCACCGGCGATTCCGGCGGTTGCATCAAGGTAAATAGTTTTCATAATGGCTTTCCGGTTGGTAATTCATGGGCGCCAGACTCCTGCTCCCTTTTCAAAACGAATGGTAGTGCCAAGGGGCGCCGATAGTCTGGCAAGACCCTCAATAATTGTACGGGCCTGTTCACCGGTTGCAAGCCGGGGAGTTCCCCTCTGTGATCGTGGTTCTGTGCGCCCCATCTGAACCGGATGCAGCTTCAGCTCTTTCAGGCTGTTGCCACTGAAGGTAGCAACGGCAAGGACGCTTTCGTACACCGGTGGCCGTGTGGGGAAGCCGGTGGTGCCGTTGTTGAATTTGGTATTGTAATAATCTGCGGCCAGTGCGGTTTCAGGGAGGTTCAGCGACTGATATGCATCATGGGGCATGGGATCTATGGTCTCGTTCTGGAATATGAAGTTGCCCAGGCTGTAAAAGATGGGCCTGCCCTTATAGATTTCAATACCTCTCAACTGATGGGGACCGTGGGCGATAAACGAGGTAGCCCCGGCATCTATACACTGTCGGGCAAAGGCCTGAAGCCAGTCCGGCGCTACCGTTGCCAGATTGTTCGGCTCATGGGTATGGCTGCTGACCAGTACCGATTCAGCCTGATTGGCAGCATTCCTTATCTCACGCAGTATCCGCTCCTGGTCTCCCTGGTGCAGTTGCTCAACAACCTCCACCTTGTCACCGGAAGCGATATGTATGCCTTGCAGGTTAAAAGGGGCGGCAGGATCGGCAGTTGGCACGGTTCCCATCCGCTCCGCCAGTTTTCTCAGCTTTGCCACCGTATCCCTGTCTGCGGTAAAAGTCGTCTTCACGCGCAGGGCATTAATTCCGGGCCTTCCCGGCATATCCTGACGTACAGCCCCTGCCCGGGACATGGTGGTAAATGTTGTTGCAAAACTTATCAATGCCACACGGCGGCGTGGCGTATCCAGGTAGCCGGGACGGCTTGCCATGCCAAGATTCTCGCCGGTTCCGGCATGAACCAGCCCGAGATCGTCCAGCAGCTGATCGGTTTTCCGCATCCCTTCAACACCGAAGTCCAGCGCATGGTTATTGGCGCGGGCAAAAAGGTTAAAGCCCATCTGTTTGAGTTCTGTTGCTGCCTCAGGCGGGCCAAGCTCCCAGTTGCCGCCATTTTCCACTTCAGGCCACCCCTTGAAGCCGGAAAGTCTGAAAAGGGACAGTTCAAGATTGACAAAAGCGGCGTCAGCACCTTTTAGAAGAGGTAGCAGTCCGCTATATGCCGGTTCATGTTCAAATACGGACAGACGTCGGGTGACAATTGCGTCCCCTGCCGCAGCAAGTATCCAGGGTTTTTCAGCACCCTTTTCAGCAGCAGACAGGCTGGTTCCGGAGACAAGCAGCATAAGCACGGCTAAAACCAGAAAAAGTTTCTGCATAAACAGTCCCTCCCCGGAACAGGCTACGCCATATATTTAATCTTGAAGCTTGACGGCGTCATTATCTCTTCCCGTTTTACAAAACGGATTCTCGGCAGGGCTGCCTCCCTGTCTTTCTGCAGCAGATCGGCGTAGATCCCCCCCTGCATCTTTGCCAGAGCCTCTGCAAAGATGCTTGCAATCACGGAACCTTCTATCTTCCCTGCGTCATGGCGAGGCACCAAAGCCAGCTCCAGTATGGGACGAAGCCTGTCGTCCTCTGCCTTGCGCACCTGAAACTCGCCTGTAAGCTGACTGCGCAGCTCATCTGTCTCTTCCAGAACAGCCTTGATCTTTGCGATATCTATCTTGGCGCCGTAGAAGGTGATGCCGCCATCCTTTCTGCCGTGAACCATAATAAAAGGCTGCCTGGTTATGGCTGCACGGTTGGCCCCGCGCTCTTCAAGCAGCGCAAGCGGGTCCAGGCCATGATCCGCCATCTTCTGCAGCATCTCGTCACATGTCATGAGCATTCCGGTATCGCCCGAGCGGTATCTTATCAGCGGGACAGCGTTGTGTCTGGTCATTACCAGTTCGCCCTCGATAGACTCTATGTAGATCTGTTCCGGGTCGTACTGGCAGATGGTCGGTATCTGATCCACGCCAAGGATTTCCTGAGTCCTGTTCTGCTCATACAGGAGCCGTTTGATCGCAATGCAGAGCAGACTTTCCCGCCCGGCGCTGCGGAAGTCGGTTGCTCCGTAGCCGGAGTTGATTGTGTCCAGAGCGCCGAAGGGGTAGGAAAGCAGCTTGTTTATCTGATCCCTGAACATCTCGGAGTACCCCTCGCCCAGCAGACGGAGGCGTATGCCGTACTGCTCCAGCGGAAGTCCTCTTTGCGCCGCCTTTTCCAGAATATTTTTTGCTGTGGCCGGATAGGAGTAGAGTATGGTCTGCTCAAAGCTTGATGAAAAGCTGGCTATTGTCTCAACGCAGGCATCTTCGTCCCGTCCGGGGGTGACCAGTGTCGTGCAGCCGGTCTCGATACCTATGGCACGCAAGGCGTAGGCAAATAGCGCACCGCTCATGTTACCCCCCATCAGCACCCCCAGTATGAGGAGCGTCGGTTTCCTGCTTATACCGTAATTGGCATCAAGTTCCTGATAGACAGCCTTCCAGTATGCCTTCTCCTGTTCCGGAAGGCAGGGCCAGTAGGTATGTTTACCCGAAGAGCCCGAGCTGTGCATGATAACATGCTTGCCGTGGAGAGTGCCGTCAAGGCAGCGCTCTGCCAGAGGATATGCCTGTATGTATGACCCCTTGTCCATACAGGGCAGCCTTGCAAAATCATCCATACCGGACAGTTCCGGCAGAGTGCCGCACTGCGTCTCAAGAAAACTTCGGTAGGCCGGAACACGTTCAACTGCTGTCCTGTAAACCTCTACGGGATTTCCTGTCATGTTTTTCTCCTTCTGATTATTCCGCTGAGACATCCCGCCGGGATGTCTCAACAGCCATTTCAACTGCTGACGGCCTCTTCAGCGAGATGACCATGCCGATTCCGCAGCAGACGGCAAATATGCCGTAACAGAGTCTTATGGCGTGCAGCAGGGTTCCATGCTGTTCCGGCTGAATCCCCTTAACCGTGCCAAGGGCCAGCAAAAACATTACACCGCAAAGTATAATGCTGAACTGCATACCCAGATTACGCATGATCGAGTTTGATGCTGCCGCCATGCCGCGCCTGTTTTCAGGCACTGCTCCCATGATGATGCTGGTATTGGGGGCGGAAAAAAATGATATGCCGATCCCTGTCATAATAAGGGCCGCATAGATGACAGTCATGGATGTGTCAGGGCCCAGCTGTGACAGCAACAACAAAGCGCCGGTTATAAGAGCCATGCCGCCGGAGGCAACCAATGCCGGAGAAAAGCGGTCGGCAATTATCCCTCCGATGGGAGAAAAGAAGAGCTGCATAAGGGGTTGCAGAAGGGTGATCTTGCCAACCTCTGCGGGGGAAAGCCCCCTGTTTATCTGCAAATATAAAGGCAACAGGTAATAGGAACCGTAGGTAGCAAAAAAATTCAGAAAGACCGCCATGTTTGAGGCGGCAAAGACCTTGTTTGCCACAAACAGCCGCAGATCGTACATAGGTTCTGTAATGTTCCACTGTCGTCTGATGAACAGCAGGGCCGTAACGGCGCTGACAGCAAGCAGAACCGCACCGTCAATTGAAGTAAGTCGGCTTGTGCCTATCTGGAGACAGATAAGTGCCGTTGCGTAGTACAAAAGGCCCGGCAGATCAAAGCTCCGCACCTTTGGAGCTGCGGTTGTACGTTCAGGGATGAGCAGTTGCAGGATTACAATCGTCACAATCCCTGCAAAAGCTGCGCTCACAAAGATGCTGCGCCATCCGAAATACTGTGTGAGCATCCCCCCCACATAGTTGCCCACCGAATAGCCGAAGTAAACCATGCCGGACAGCACGCCGAGAGCCGTGGCACGCTGTTCCCTGGGAAATATCGCTGTGACTATGGGAGTATTTGACACCAGCAGGAAGGCAGCAGCTATCCCCTGCAGGCCACGGGCAATCACAAGGGAGGTAAAATCATGTACAAAGAGCGGAACCATAAGATTGGACAGGATGAAAAAGCCACAACCGAACACCAGAGTCCGTTTGGGGCCGAAGGTGTCGCTTACCTTGCCGAAGGGGATAAGACAGATGCTGGTGAACAGAAGATAGACTGAAGCAACCAGGCTGAGCCTGGAAGGACCGACGCCAAATTCTGTGCCGATGCTTTTGAGAGCCAGGTTAACGGCTGCTGCCAGGTAGGTTGAAAAAAAAGAGGTCATGCCGGTTGCTACCAGCAGGATGATCTGTCGCAGGGTCATTTGGTGGGCCTCGAAAAGATATGGGGAACTTCATCGGCGATAAACCCCATAATCTCCTTTGCCGAGTCCTGATACAGCAGGATGGTGTCGGAATCCAGGGGGGGACAGTTGTTCAGGAGCTGGAGCTGCAGGGCGTCATGCCCACCCGGAAGGCTGTCCGGAAGGATGCCGGAATAGAAGAATCCAAGGCGGCGCGCCTCTTCCACCAGAATCGGCGTTTGTGGATGTTCAAGATAGAGCGCCAGCAGTATGCAGGCCACGCCGCTGTCGCAGAGCTGTTCTGTGAGGGAGCGCAGCTTGTATATGGATACCTCTCCCCCGCTGGCCGTAATGACTGCGCGGTTCCAGGTAATGTCCCGATGGCAGGTAACAGTATCAGGCAGATCAGAGCTGCGTGCATCCCCCTGTTCGCTGACCGGAAGGCCCAGCCAGGCGTAGGAATCCAGAATTATTTCCCGGTAGCAGCCGGGGAGATAAACCACCCGCTCTTCACGCCGGACAAGAGGACAATAGTTGAGAACCGAGGTAATCCTGTCACCAGGCTTGGCCCCTTCCACAAAAATGGCAGGGGTGGATGCCAGCCTGATGCCGACAGAACGCCTGCCGGCATGCATGCTGCTCTTCTGGGTGCTGGTATGGTTGGTTACAGAAAGGGAGTAAACGCCACGAAGTCCCAGCCCCGGAATGTCGTTGTGTGCAACATCGGACAGTTGCCTGAACAGCCCGCCTTTTCTGCATTCAGACTTGACAAAGGCAGCCCCCATCTCGCCAATCATATCCTCTTTTTTATGCCTGAAAAGGGCATAGTGACCAAACACTGAACTCTCTTCGTCAACAGCAATCCATGAGTGGATCGCCCCTTCTTCATGCCTCTTCTGCAGCTCCTGGGGGTAGTAGATGACATCCTTGTAGGCATAGCGATAGATATCGTAGGCACACATCGAAATTGCAAGGGCATCCTCATAGCCGGAAGCCTGGCGGCAGGTGATCTCCCCTTTTGGAGGCTGTTCAGGGGAGCCCTGCCCTGCATACCTGAGTTCAAATGCAGGCTGGATCGGAGAGGGGAGTTTTTTGAGCATGGACAGCTCCTGCCCCTCTTTTTCCACATAACTCCAGCGAACGCTGTCCATCAACCGCCTGATCATATAGCCGCTCAACCCGGTTGCATCATCATCAAGCGAAGCCAGCGGCCCGCTTCGCACCCCATGCTTCCTGCTGTCAAACGGCCTGCCCGGCGCCCGGCCTGTAATCACTATGGCATCATAGTCAAAAGAAAGGTTCACCTTTATTGCCGTCAGCCCTTCTGTGGCCTCCGCATAGCTGAAAAGGTCTAACATCGCCTCTTCAAGGGCAAGCTCAACAGCCTGACGACTGGACTCATCAATGGAAAGCCCCCTGGATACAGCATTAAAAAAAGCCTGTAGAGACGCAATGCTGGCCAGATGTACGGGAAGCTGGATTTCTGCCTGATAGAGTGTGTACATAATGTTTGTAACCTGTTGTGGAAAATATCGTAGTTACTGCGTAACAACTGAGAGGTATTTGCTTTTTCAGGCAGGGACAATACCACCGAAAACAGGCGACCGTCAAAGCAAATTGAACAGGGCTGTTGAGTAGTAACTCAACACAACGTGCCTTTACAGCCGCCAAAAGACCGGCCCTAAGTGGCTTGGTCAGACAAGTCTGACTGGTCTGACTTGTCCGACTTGTCTGACTTGTCTGACTTGTCTGACTGGTCTGACAGTTTTTTGTCATTAAGCCACGCCCCTGATGTCCCCAATTCATCTATCGTACTCTTATCCCAGAGTGGTTCGCCGCTGAAATAGGCGGCCCGGCCAAGCATATGGGCTGCCACCGGTGCGGTCAGCAGGGTAAAGGCGATGATTGCCACCACCTTGCCGGTAACGGCGGTGCTGGCAAAATATAGGGCGACAGCTGCCAGAATACAGCTTGCCCCCAGGGTTGATGCCTTGGATGCGGCTGAGAGACGCATGTAGATGTCCGGCATCCGAACCACGCCAAGAGCCGCCACCAGGACAAAAAAGGTGCCGGCAAACAGCAACAGGGCTATCACGGTATCACGCATTGCTCCCCCGTTTGTGCAGATAGTAGGCAAAGGCCACGGTGCCCAGAAAGGTTATCAGGGCCAGTACGACAGCAGCATCAAGGTAGGATGGCTGATTGCTGGCAACGGAATAAACAGCTGAAATTGCAATAATAAAGGTGGCCATCAGGTCAAGGGCTACCACCCGGTCAGGCAGGCTGGGGCCACGCACCACCCGGATAAAGGTAAGCAGCATCCCCATTCCCAAAAGCGGCAGGATAATCCAGGATATATAGGTTGCAAGTGTCATTGAACAATCTCCCGTATCCGTTGTTCAAAGCCCTGCTTGATCTCCTGTACCAGCTGCTGCGGGTCATCAATATACATGGCGTGTACATACAGCGTCTGTCGGTCTTCAGACAGATGCAGGCTCAGGGTGCCCGGCGTCAGGGTAATGCAGGTGGCCAGCAGGGTAATCTGCAGGTCGGTTTCAAGGTCAAGGGGCACGGCAACAATCCCCGGCCTCATGTGGTCACGGGGAGTCAGCACATCGTAGGCAACCCGCAGGTTGGCCAGAACCATCTCTTTTATGAAATAGGGGATGAATGCTGTTATGGCCAGCAGGCGGCGGTGGTAGGAGGCGGTTTGCCGGTCGCGGCGGCCAATCCAGATCACAAAGAAACCGAACAGAAACCCGGTTGCAAATCCTCCGGCATGAAAGGAGTCGGTCAGAGCCATCCAGGCCAGTGCCAGCAGGATGTTGGCCAGAAAGGCGGTCATTGCATTACCCCAAGCACAGCCTTGATATACGCGTCATTATGTACAAGCTGTTCTGCAGCAGTACGGCAGAGCCTGAACAGAGGTTCAGGCAGCAGTCCAGCCAGCAGGGAAACCAGGGCAAGCAGCAGGGCGGGAACCAGCATCTGATTACGGCGAACCGACACCGGGCGATGCAGTTCTGCAGCATCTGCAGGCTGATTCTTCCAGAAGACCTCAATCCAGGCAGTGACCAGGTAATAGAGGGTCAGTACGCTGACACCCAGCGATACCGCTACCACCAGATACTGTTTGCTCTGCAGACCGGCCTGCACAAGGGCCAGCTTGCCCCAGAAGCCGGACAGGGGAGGTATGCCTGCCACAGAGAGTGCGGGCACCAGAAAAAGGACAGCCAGCAGGGGATAGCGCCGATACAATCCGCCAAGCTCTTTCAGGACAGTTGTGCCGGTCATCCGGGCGATCAGGCCGGTGGTCAGGAACAGTGCGGATTTGGCAGCCATGATATGCAGCATGAAAAAGATACTGCCGGCCAGCGCCAGAGGGGTCATCAACCCCAGTCCCATCAGCAGGTAGCCGATCTGGCTGATCACACAAAAGGAAAGCAGCCGCCTCAGTTCCGGCTGGGCGATCGCCCCCAGGGCACCAGACAGCATGGTCAGTCCTGCTGCTCCCAGGATTAACGGCTGGCCTGCAAGCGCTTCCAGGGGAAAGATCAGGGTAAAGACCCGGATCAATACATAGATGCCCACCTTGGAAAGCAGAGCTGAAAAGATGGTGATCACTGCAACCGGCGGCGTATGGTAAGAGGCAGGTAGCCAGAAATAGAACGG
>CAZXTZ010000137.1:6881-8039 GCA_964643645.1 uncultured Geobacteraceae bacterium | reverse complement strand
TGAAGATCTTCATGTAGTCAATTACAAGGCGTACAAGGATAAGTGCTAGGCAGCCATTGAGGCGATTTTAAAATAACAGGAAGTGTCATAATAATAGAATCATTTACAAATATCACAATACAATAGAAGTTAATCCGGAGAACATTGAGTGGAGACTTTAATTAAATCAATTGTTATTAGTTTGCTGTTCTGCCTTAATTTTTCACTGGTCTACGCCGCAGACATAGAAGCAATGAAAGCAACTGGCAAAGGTGAAGACTCGGATTTTTCCAACTCGACATTGGTTGGCACAAATCTTTTGGACATCAAGATGGACGGATCTAAATTTATTAGTTCAAAACTTACTGATGTAAGCATAAACGAATGCGGTGAATGCAACTTCAGTAGTGCAAGATTGATCAGGATAAATTTTGAAAAGGCTAGCATTGATGAGATAATTCTCGATAATGCTCAAATAGCCGATACTATTTTCATAAAGTCATACGCCCATAATCCAAGAATCAGGAATGCGGTGATAAGCAATACAAAGATGGATCGGGCGAATATGTCAAAGGGTATATTCGACAAAACATCTATAAAAGACACATCAATGGTCGGCGTTCAACTCAAAAGTGCCTCATTCTCAGAAACTGTGTTTATTAACGTAGATCTTTCCTACGCTGACCTTTCCTATGCCGATTTTACAGGTGCAAAACTTTTTGGAACAAAATTTAAGAATTCTGTTCTATATGGAGCTAATTTTATGGAAGCCGATTTAACCGGTGCTGACTTCAGGGGGGCTAATATAATTGAGGCTTACTTCAAGCTAAAGCAGGGCTTTGATATCTCTACTAAAATTTGGGATACTGTACCTGGCTCAATCAGCTGTGATGAATTAAAGGCTAGGGGAGCTATCATTGATGTAACTACCAAATGTAATTGAAAAGAGCTTCTTAAGCATATAGCAAATGGTCATACCTCGTTTTAACCAGACCATGGTAACTTATTTAAACTTCATCTATTTTTGAACCATTCAAGGATTTTGTAGAGGTAGCACTGTCGACCGACCGGGAAAACGACCCATTCTGAACTGATCGGCGGAGAAAAAGTCACCCTCAATAGAGTCTTCTTCAAGTAGCGCGTTGAAATCACACAGATTGGTAAGAATAAATCAGAGAA
>CAZXTZ010000137.1:1902-6871 GCA_964643645.1 uncultured Geobacteraceae bacterium | reverse complement strand
TATGCAATTTGGGAGTCAACAGGGGTGAACCAAACTTAAATTCTTTACTTTTATGTCTTGAAAACAGTCAGTGCCTTAATAGATTGCTAATACTATTTATTGTAGTGCTACTGCTGACTGCATGCTCGCCATTAAATCAATTCGCTGCCTACCGTCCACCATTAGAAAACAGAAATATAGGCATTGAAGTTATATTGCACAGAAGTGTTCCTTACCTTTTCGAGCTTAAATTCGATGGACAGTATGTTACAGAAATTAAGTGGCCGCCATTTGATTACACTGCTACTGCATCAGGTAAGTACAATGGTAAACGAGTTGAAATGACTGGTAAATTTTATCCTGGTGGAACCTACGTAATTGATGTTTATTTTGCTGAAGCCAGAGCAGCAAATTTTATTTTTCAGTAGGGGGTAGTCGGTTTGCTCCACCTAGAAATGAGGGACACTGCCCGTATTTCCCGCCCCTGCCAGCTGTAACCCAGCACGAAAAAGCACCATACTGAAAAAATGGTTGAAGTTCGTTTCAGTGGATCGGCGGCAAGTATTAACAAACTGCGCCGTACAGCCATAACCTTAAAGGTTTTAGACCTTTCAGAGAACATACTTGAAGATAAGGATTTTTATACCCCGCGGTGTTCAAATAATTACCCACGCCTGTTTCTGGCTATCTCTTCCATTGGCGGTATAAAGGCTTCTGAAAACCTTATTCCGCCTCTTCCGAAACCTATTCTGTCTTCCGGATTGATGCCGTGAAAATCAGATCCTCCTGTTACAATCAGATCGAGTTGCCTTGCCAGTTTTTGAAGGAACATCATCTCTGCTTCAGAGGCCATTGAGTTGTAGACTTCGATTCCGTCCAGGCCGGATGATTTAAGCCCGGTAATTATATCTTCAAGCAATCGAAGATCCCTTGTAATGCTTGTGGGGTGGGCAAGGACAGCCACACCACCTGCGGCGCGTATTGCTTCAATGGCATCCTGCATGGGCCAGTACTGTTTGGGTATGTTGCAGGGCACAAGGTACTGCTGGAATGCCTCTTCCATGCTGCTGACATGGCCGTGGGCCATGAGTGCCCTCGCTATATGCGGGCGTCCGATAACACCTCCGGCCAGGGCAGTAACCTCGGCAAGGTCAAGGTTTTTCTTTCCTTCCTCATCAAGGCGTCTGTTCACAAGTTCAACCATCTGGCTGTTTCTGGTTCTCCGCCTCTCTGCAAAGGCATCAAGCTGACCGCAGAGCGGTTGTGAGTTGATGTCAATCATGTATCCCAAAAGGTGGACATCGTTAAACTCCCGGAAGGCAACAGAAAGTTCAACTGCAGGTATTACCTTTACATGGTTTGGAATTCCGGCAGCTATGGCCTCGGTAACCCCTGAAATTGTATCGTGGTCGGATAGGGCTATGGTTGTTAATCCAGCTTCCCTTGCAGCGCGCACAAGGGCTGAAGGTGAAAGCATTCCATCTGAAAAATTTGAATGAAGGTGCAGATCAATATGGGCCATTTCGGATGCCTCCCTTAATCGGCATAATGGGACTCTGAAAAACAAATTGCAAGCCCTGCGCTTGCGGGTTGACTAATCCTCGGTTACAATTAAAACATGCATTCAATAGATATTGACAGGCTGATAAAGATATTGCGTGAAGATTGCATACAATGGGTGTCGCCAGCCCTGAGCATTCTTCCTCCCGAGATGAGCAACCCTTATACCCTGCTGATATCCTGTATAATCTCACTCCGTACAAAGGATGCTGTGACTGCTGCGGCTTCAGCACGGCTTTTTGAAAGGGCTGCCACCCCTTCAGCAATGCTCTGTCTTTCTGTTGAAGAGATTGCGGAATTGATATATCCGGCAGGTTTTTATAAAAACAAGGCTGGTCAGATACGTCAAATTTCAGAACGTCTGGTTAATGAGCTTGCCTCGGTTGTTCCTGATACCATTGAAGGGCTTTTGGATTTTAAGGGTGTTGGAAGAAAGACGGCCAATCTGGTGGTAACTTTGGGATACGGAAAGCAGGGGATCTGCGTTGATACCCATGTGCATAGAATTGCCAACCGCCTTGGGTACGTTGATACAAAGACTCCGGATCAGACAGAGCAGGCCTTGAGGCAAAAGCTGCCGGATGAATACTGGATCGAGATAAATGATCTGCTTGTCTGCTACGGCCAGAATCGCTGTTTTCCGGTTTCACCGGTATGCACTGCATGCAGGATATCAAAATGGTGTGAAAAAAAGGGTGTTGGTAAAAGCAGATAGCTTTGTATACAATGTTTTATGATTCAAAATGGTGGTTGCCAGATTCTTCTAATCAGTGTAATAGTGACGCTGCTATTGTTTTGATAAACAGCTTTTTATTTCTATAGGAGGAGTTGAAAATGTTGAAAAAAATCGGTTTCATAGGGCTCGGAACGGTTGGACATTATATGGCTGCCAACCTTACCAAGGGCGATTACGAGTTGACAGTATATGATCCTGATAAGGCTAAGGTGGATGAACTTGTCTCCAAAGGGGCAAAAGCCGCAGCTGATTCGGCGGAAGCATCACGGGGCAAGGACCTTGTAATAGCCATAATGACAGAGGCAGAAGAGCTTGGTCCAATATTCTTCGGAGACAACGGAATTATCGCAGGTCTTGATCCGGGAACTATTTTTGCCAACATGGGCACTCACTCTCTTGAGACAACAACCAGAATGTCCGAGGAGACCGTTAAAAAGCGTTCCTTCTACATTGACGCGCCTGTCTGGGGCAGTAAGGATCACGCAGCAAACGGGCTTCTGACAATCATAGTGGGTGGAGATCCTGCAGTAATCGGTAAGTGTCGTGAGCCTTTTTCCTTTTTTGGTCTTAACACAATAAATGTTGGCGCCATTGGGGATGCGACAAAGATGAAGTTTATCGTGAATCTTGTGCAGGCAGAGCTGGTTCAGGTGCTTGCGGAAGGCTTGGTGTTTGGCGAAAAAATGGGATTCAAGGCTGACAAGATACTTGAAGTGCTTGATACACGCGGAGTCGCTTCACCGCTGTTCCACCTCAAGGGGCGTTCAATGTGCCGTGGCGATTTTACCCGTTCACTTGCCCTTAAGTATGTAAATGACCAGATGCATCTTGTGATGAACGCCGCGCGCCTTGTGGGGCTCCATCTGCCTGCTGCAGAGGCTGTTTCAAAGGCCTACGAACAGGGCGTTGAAGATGGCTGGGGCGAAGAGGATTTCTCGGCTGTCATCAAGGTGCTTCGCAAATAGCAGGTTTACTCAATTAACCCCATATAGTCTGATAAAACGAAAAGGCGTTCAATGAGCGCCTTTTCGTTTTGGGAGGTAACTCATGCCAATAATTCCTTTTATACCACGATCTGTATACCTGGCTGCCTCATGGATGGGGCCGGTGGGCCGATATAATGGCAAGGACAGGGAAGGACTCTCTTTTCTTGAGATGGCTGAGCGTTGCGGGCAGGTTTTTATTGGCAGCCCTGTTCGCAGGCGTGATATCGAGGCTGTTGTAGTTGGAAGTCAGAACCCGGCGGCGTTTTCAGGGGTTGATAACACTGCGGCCAAAATAGCCGGTATAATGGGCATATCAGGGGTAAAGTCAGTGCTTATTGATACCGCTTCATCCTCAGGAGCCTCTGCTTTTGAAAATGCCTATCTTGAGGTGGCTTCGGGCCGGCATGATAATGTGCTGGCCATAGGAATACAGAAGATGAGTGATGCCTCTACTCTTGATGCAACCCGGATTATCGCCGGAGTCATAGATCGGGATGAGGCTGAATCCGGACTTACAATGCCTGCCTGCGGTGCACTGGTGGCAAGGGCGCTCAAGGAATATCTGGGGCTTACTGATGAAGAATGGTCTGCCTATTCAGCACTGCTCACCCAGAGAAGCCATCGTTTTTCAAGCCTTAACCCGCTTGCCCATCTGAGGCAGCCACTGCCTGTTGAGGAGTACTACAGGCAGGTTTCAGGTGGTGAGAATTACCGTTACTGGGATCCGTTGCGATATCATGATTACTGTCCCATGTCCGACGGTATTGCCGCAGTGATACTCACATCGCGTCCGCAGGATGTCCTTGTCTCCGGGCTGGGCAGCGCAACAGATATTCCCACCATTGCAGACCGTAAATATTTCCACTCATTCCCGGCCACAGTTATTGCGGCAGGGTATGCCTATGGTATGGCGGGAATCAAAAATATTCGCGCTATGGAGGGGCGCATGCATGTCAACATGCATGATCCGTTCAACGGATTTGGTCCTGTAAATCTTGTGGATCTTGGAGTTGTAAGCAAAAGCCGACTTTTTGATGCGCTGCTGGATGATGAACTGACCGGGCCTTCGGGGGCTTTTCCCACAAATCTGACAGGCGGCCTGAAGGGAAGAGGGCATCCACTTGGAGCAACAGGTATGGTCCAGATCGTTGAAAATCATCAGCTGATGAGAGAACACGGGTTTGCAGCAGGCCTTTCACACTCCATAGGCGGCCCGATTAACAATAATGTTGTAGTGCTGTTGGAAACGGCAGAACACTACAGCCAGCGGTTGCATGAACCTTACCGTCCCTGGGGGCTCCCCTCATTGGGTAGACCAAAGCCAAAAGGAGTAAATCTTGATTTTGTGCTTGGTGATTCAGGAAGTGCGCCTGGAAAGTTTGTTTCAAGTACAACCCGCTACAATTACAAGACCGGCGCTCCGGAGGTTGTTTTAATTATTGTTGCCATATCTGGACACCGTTTTCTCTTTGGGCTTGATGGGACAGTGGCTTCCAATGTATCTACCCTGATTGCCGGAGACGAGGTGCTTGTTGAACTGGTGGATGGAGAGCTGGCTGTTAACCGGATGCCGGTAAGAAGGTTCTATAGGCGTACAGTTGAAGGGTTGCGCGGTTTTGCAGGGCGGATAGCAGAAAGTTTTTCAAGGCATGCAGGCAAAACAGTAGCCATGGAATCCTGATTTTACCCCCATTAAGTTAGTTGCTTA
>CAZXTZ010000137.1:0-1892 GCA_964643645.1 uncultured Geobacteraceae bacterium | reverse complement strand
AGGATCAAGATGCCTGATGCATCAATAGATAGCACTCTTTCTATCCACTACCGTGCTTTGCGGAACAGAATCGTTGTAACTGTTTCCCTGTTGCTTCTTCTTTTGCTGACCCTTTCGGCATGGCATGCCTGGAACGGCTTTAAGGTGGCCACACTGTAGTCGCCGAGTTGTTTGAAAAACTGATGGTTGATTAAAAAGCCTGCTTCTCAAGGCCCGTAATCCGGATTTTAACTGACTGAAAAGAGATAGATCCCCGATAGAAACATCGGGGATCTATCTTTTGGAGGAAAAATAGCGCCAATCAGTAGATAATTATTATAGTGTCGGATAGAGGCTCTGCATCCGGGCCTTCATTGCGGGGCTTAACTGCTTGAAAAGCCGGGCATTGTATGATGCATTGTACGGGACGCCCTGTGGGCTCAGATCCAGAAACTGGATTGATGGGTCTGTATATGCGTTTCCTGAATTTGGCACGGCTATATCACCGCCTTGTTGTCGGGTCGGGTCTATGGGGCCAAAATTTATGCCATAGTATGTCGCATAGTTTGGCGGATTAACTTTGAGTGGATTTTGCAGGATCTGCTGCGTTGCAATGCCATACTTTCTTGATGTTGCTGCAGGTGTACCCTCTTTAACTGCAATATCAACGTTCACTGCTTCAATAGAAATGCTGTAGTCGCTGTTGATAAATATTTCAAAAGTTCGGAATTGCTGGGGAAAATCACGTAATGATGAGGTTTCGACCTGCCAGAAGCCCTTTTCAGGCGCACCTGCCAGATCTGGTGAAACAAAAGCCTTAACCACATTGACATGCCGATGCCCGGCAATCCACATCAAGAGGTTCGTACTGTTCTGCAGGGAAGTAACCAGTTGCGTTATGGTACAGGCATTTTTGGTGGGGGTGGACCAGTCACCAAGCCACCATTCCAGTTCGGTTCCAACATTGGTAACGCAGATCGGGATATGGCACGCAATGATCATCAACTGATTGGCAGCCTGACCGTCTGCAAGCTCTTGTTGAAGCCAGGCCCAGCGCGGTGCATCAAGAAAACCGTGGCCATGAATATCAACAGATCCGTCATCTTCCCTCTGGGTATCATCCAGCACAATTATCTTAAGCGGTACGTTTGCTTTGGGTACAAAGCTGTAGCAGGCAAAACCGGCTCTATCGGCAGCGGGAACCAGATTGAAATTGGGGTTGGATGCAACCAGATTGAAGCCGTGGCCTACCGGACTGGTAGTTGTGTTGAAAAACTCCTGAATCCATTCTGTTCTGTGTAGTGAACGGCGGTTCGGATCGGCAACTACCTTTGGAGCAGTTGCTAAAGTTCCTGAGTATTTAATGGTGCCTAACGGGGTCGTGCCATCAATGACACCCTGGTAAAATTTAGGATTTTGCGTAATGTTGTTTACGTTGATATTGGCCGGGAAGGTAGTGAGAAAGGTAGCGGGATTAGTGTTTGGGGTAAGTAGTGCATTTGGCACTGCCCAGACAGTATCACTTATATATGACTGCTCAAGGCCGTTCTGATAGACAGGGAATGAGCCGATGTAATGATGGTCATGGTTGCCCATGGCCTGATAGAGCGGGATGGTCTTGTCCAGACCTGCCGCCTGAAACGGTTTCTGGTAATCAATGGTGTCAGCGCCAAGATGGGCGCCGGAACTTGGGGTAATTACCTGACCATCTATTATATCAATATACCACCTGAGTTCGTTGTACATGCTTGTGTTGCAGCAGTCGCCCAGTGAGATCATAAAATCAAAGGGATCATTCCTGTGCAGGGCGTTTGCTGTCTGAATGGCAGCGTCAAACACCTGGGGGGTGTACATCATGACACCGGAGTAGATGGAGCTGTTCTGTCCTGAATACCCAGGATTACTTTGTTGCA
>CAZXTZ010000136.1:5866-8047 GCA_964643645.1 uncultured Geobacteraceae bacterium | reverse complement strand
TATTTGTGATTTTACCAAGAGGATTTGTTTTCCAGCTCATACCC
The DNA here is from genome assembly GCA_964643645.1 of uncultured Geobacteraceae bacterium. GTDB lineage: Bacteria > Desulfobacterota > Desulfuromonadia > Geobacterales > Pseudopelobacteraceae > Trichlorobacter. Next base: position 8,003 of record CAZXTZ010000136.1, on the reverse strand, counting down.
CAAATAACCTCATCTTCGCCTCTTGCATCACCATGGCCGGTTTTCCAAGCGGCTTCAACGCGCCAAACCCGCCAGCCCGGCTGATCTCCGGCACCTCCCACAGGGCCGGGGTTTCCAGCGCCTCAGTACCGCCAAGCTCAAACTGGTGCCCCAGTTCCAGCAAGACGGTGGCTGCCTTGGGATCAACACTGTCAAACCAGTTGCGGTTGTTGTCAACGTAAAACCAGTTCCGTTCCTGGCGTTTAAGGGCGCTGGCCCGGTAGCCGTGGTGGACAAAGACATCGTACAGGTCACAGTCGTTCATCTGGTCAACCTCGCGGATCAGCTCCGGGCTGAAGTTGCTTTCCAGCAGGTGGTTGATCAGCTGATGGCGTTTCTGGGTCTCTATCCACAACTGGCGGAACTCCTTCAGGCTGTGCGCCTCCTGCAGTACCCGCTGGATCATGCCGCGCCGGTAGTCATCTACCGGAATCGGCACATCACGGCCATCACGGTTGCTGAGGATAAAACGACCCTGCGGGGTAATGCTCACGTAATGACCACTCAGCTCTGCAACCACTGGAGCTGTGTCATTGCCCCCCTCATCACCTCCACCATCGCCGCCGCTGCTACCACCGGAGCCGCCACCCGGACGGTGCGGACTGGTGATGAAGTCGGTGCCAAACAGTTCAGTAACACCGGTATAGTCGTACAGCCAGAACTTGTATTTGTCAGTCTCTTCATGGATACGGGTACCACGTCCCACCATCTGGTAGAACTTTATCGGGGATTGCAGGTAACGGAAGAACACCACGGCGTTAAGCCGCTCGATATCAACCCCCGCCTCCAGCAGATCTACGGTGCAGGCGATGAAGGCCCGCTCAGCAGAGCCACGCATCGGTTCGATCATGTCGCTGCCGTTATTTTTGCCCCCCATACATTTGAAGGCGTAATGTTCTTTTGGGGGTGTGCCCTGCTGCTTGCACCAGGCGGTATAGAGGTTGTTCATCTGCATGGCCACCCGGTCGGCGTGGATTTCGCGGGTACAGAAGATGATGACTTTCTGCTCCGGTCCCCCATTCTGGCAGAGCTGCTCAAATAGGTCTTTGCACATGGCCGGGGTACGCATATCAATGAACAGCTCGTCGTCAAAATCCTTGCCGGTGTACTGGCTCCTGGAAAGGTCTTCGGCGGTTATCTGCTTGCCGGTTCTGATGTCGGTAGGCTTTGCAGCCAGGATTTCTTCACGGGTAAAAATCCTGCTGTCGATTGAAGGCTTGCGTTTGACGATTTCACAGGCTGCCAGATAGCCGTCTTCCTGGGCCTGAATCAGGGTGTATTCATAGACCGGCTCACCAAAATATTTCTTATTGTTGGCCGTAATCTCTTCGTCTTCTGCCGTATTCTTTTTTGATTCACGTAACTGGCGCGGTGTGGCGGTAAGGCCGATCTGGACGGCATGTGAGTTGCGTTTAAGCACTTCGGACCAGCGACCCCAGGCAGAACGATGACATTCATCGATGATAATGACGCTGAAGGCATCGTCCGGGTAAAATTCGGACAGAAAGCTGGCAATCTTTGTCTCATCAGTCTCTTCATCAAGCCCCAGGGTCTGGTAGGTGGCGATATGAATGCGGGCGTTTCTGGCGGCATTCAGCCCGTTTTCTGTTTTTACTATCCGCGCATTGTCGCCGAACACCGCTTTCAACTTGTTGTAGGCCTGTTCGCGCAGTTCATCACGATCACAGAGAAAAAGAGCCGGTTTGGGGAGTTCTTCTGCTTCATGCAAGCGCCAGAGGAGATTGGCTGCAATGACGGTTTTACCTGCGCCAGTTGCCAGACTAAGGAGGACGCGGGCCGGTTCTCCCTTTTGTTTGCAATAGATGATCTTTTCAAATGCGGCGCGGATGGCCGCATCCTGATAGTAGCGGGGATCCGGATAGGCGGAACTATCCAGCATGAAAAGTTTTTTAGCTTCCGGCAGGGTCAGATCGATGCGCTCTGACAGCAGCCGCGCATCCAGCTCCGCCTCACTCAAAGCGGGCTTGAGGTCGATCGAAAGCCGCGTACCCGCAGGCTGGCCTGCGATCACGCCCGAAAGCGAGAGTACGAGCGGCCCTGAGATGCCAAAGTGCGTAAAGAGCATCTCGCCCAGCTC
>CAZXTZ010000136.1:0-5856 GCA_964643645.1 uncultured Geobacteraceae bacterium | reverse complement strand
GGGATCCGGATAGGCGGAACTATCCAGCATGAAGAGCTTTTTCGCTTCCGGCAGGGTCAGATCAATGCCGGTATCGCTGGAGTAACGTGCGGTGAGGTCAGGGTGGGCCGGAAAATCAGGAAAAGGAAAGGGGCCGGTCTGCAGGCCGGAAAACGTGTCATATTCGCCGTAACGGTGGCCGTTGGTGGCAAAGACATATTTGATGTCATAGCGGTCAACATACCCCTTTGCCTGCTGCATCCCTTTCAGGGGGTCATCGGTTTCCTTCTTCGCTTCCAGTGTTGCCACCGGCAGCGGCTTGGGCATATCACCAACCTTGACGCACAGCAGGTAATCGGTACGCCCGGAGCCTTTGCGCCGCCTTCCCTTGGGGCCGGTCGGCTCCACCGGGGCAGGTGTTTCCAACTTCACCCATTGAGGTGAGTCATACCCCTTGCTCCGTAGTACCGGATCAATCAGGTGATATCTGGTTTCAGCTTCGTTGTAGCTCATTCTCTGGCGGCCTCAGCAAACGTGTTACCCATCGAATCTCAGACAGGTTGCTTGCTTATACCCCAAGACCACCTGTTTTACCAGAGTCCTACATCTCCACCCTCGTAACCACCCCCTGCAACTTGGCCGCAGGCAGCTTGTTAAACTGAACAAAATTCGGAGTCAGCTTCTTGATCATGGCAAATAACTTCCAGATCGGGTTAGTTGTGGCGATATCCTCAATACCGTAGAAAATGACTTTCTCCATTATTCCGTGGGCACGAATTATTTTTTCAATATCAATCAGCTCCATATAGCCGGCCTTTATCTCAAAGCCCTCCAGACCTGGCCCCATATCCTTTGTATGAATATTTTCAAGGCCGAACGGCTCATCGGTACGCAGAATAGAGATCAGCACATTGGATTCGTAGACAATATTGCTGCGTATCACACAATGAACAAGATAGGGGGGGATCACATCAAGTCCCCGGACGAAGAAGAGTCCGGTGCCGGGAATGTTTCTACCCTTTGCGTAGATCTGCTCGTAAGAGATCATGAATGTTTCAAGATCCAGAGGGCGCAAGGCATGATAAAGGGCTTTCTGGCCCCTGGTCCAGACCATTATGGTTATGAATGGAATTGAGGCAAGTATGATTGACCAGTAGGCGCCGTGTGGAATCTTGGAAAAAGTAGAAGTAAAATAGACAAGATCAAGTATGCCGACAATCACAACAATTGGCACTTTCCATTTTTTCATGGTGTTTGAATAGACCATGATCATCATTATGGCTGTTATTGTCATTGAACCGGTAACCGCCATACCGTAAGCAGCAGCCAGATTTCCAGACTTCTGGAAGAAGAACATCACAAAAATCACCGCAATCATAAGTCCCCAGTTGACCGCACCGATATAGATCTGGGACTGGATATGACTGGAAGTATAGTCAACCTTCATCAGCGGCATCAGACGGGTGGTAATCCCCTGGTAGACAATGGAGAAGACCCCGCTGATGATCGCCTGGGAGGCGATGATGGTAGCCATTATGGTCAAAATAAGGAACGGGATATAGAGTAGCGGCGCCTGATGGTTGATCATGGCAAACAGGATATTTTTGGTCTCACCCTGGCTGAGGATAAAAGCCCCCTGGCCAAGGTAGTTTATATAGAGGGCAAAAAACACAAAATACCAGGCCCGCACTATCGGCTTGCGCCCCAGATGGCCCATATCGGCATAGAGCGCCTCGCCGCCGGTGGCGCATAGAATCACCTCGGACAGCACAATGTAACCGGCAAATCCGTTCTGCCTGAAGAACTCAAAGGCATAATGCGGGCTTATCGCCTTGACTATACCCGGCATTCCTGAGATGGATACAACCCCTGACAGAAGTAGCGAAAGAAAATAAACCGCCATAACCGGTCCAAAGATACCGGCCATCTTGTCTGTACCCCTTGATTGAAAGAAGAAAAGGGCGCAGGCGATACAGGCTGCGATTACAACCAGAATCCCCTGCTTAAGCCCGGCAAAGGCCGGAATAAGCAACAGACCTTCTACTGCAGAGAGTATGGAAATGGCCGGGGTTATCACACCATCCCCCAACAGAAGGGATACGCCAAGAAAAGAGAGAAAACCGGCAAAGGCCAGCAATCGCCCTTTTTTGAGCATCTTGATGAGTATCTCCCGAAGGACTATTTCACCTCCCTGCCCCTTGCGCCCCAGCGCCATGGCCAGCCAGGCATACTCCACTGTCACAAGTATCGTCATTGTCCAGAACACCAGCGAAAGGATGCCATAGACATTCTCGATGGTCGGCTTTGTAAGGGCAAAAACAACCGTAAGGGTATAAATCGGGCTGGTTCCGATATCGCCGAACACCAGACCTAATGCCTTGACAATACCGCCCCAGAAAGAATCTTCATTTTTGTGGATCATACAACATCCTGAAGTACGCGTAGTAGCGGCAGAGCCGTTCCTTGTGCTTATACCCCAAGATTATCAGTTTGACCAGTATGCTACATTTCCACCCTCGTGACGACTCCCTGCAAGCGACTTGCTGGCAGCTTGTTAAACTGCACAAAGTTGGGAGTCTGGCGCTTGATGGTGGCAAACAGCTTCCAGATCGGGTTGGGGGTGCTGATATCCTCCACCCCGTAGAAGATCACCTTCTCCTTGATCCCGTGCTGCTGCAGCAGTGTCTCAATCTCCAGATGTTCCATATAGCCTGCGTGAATCTCAAAGGCATCCAGTCCGGCGGCCAGACTGTTTGTGAGCTTCGTTTCCAGACCAAACGGTTCATCAGTCCGCACAACGGAGATAAAGACGTTGCGCTCGTAGATGATGTTGCTGCGGATTATGCAGTGCACCACATAGGGGGGCACCACACTGTACTCCTTGACAAAGAACAGGCCGGTGCCGGGGATATTCTTCCCCTTGGCGTAGATCTGCTCATAGGCCATCTCAAAGGTATCCAGATCAAGGGGACGCAGGGCGCGGTACAGGGCACGCTGCCCCTTGGTCCAGACCAGAATGGTGATAAAAGGTACTGAAGCCAGGATGATCGACCAATAACCGCCGTGGGGCAGCTTGTGCAGGCAGGCGGTGAAAAACACCAGATCCACCACGGTGATCAGGGCTGCAAAGACTGCTTTCCAGGCCTTGGTGGTGCGTGAGAGGATCAGGATCATCATGATGCCGGTGATGCTCATGGAGCCGGTTACGGCAAGACCGTAGGCAGCGGCCAGATTTTCCGACTTCTGGAACACCAGCATGATCAGCACCACCGCTATCATCAGCATCCAGTTGATTGAGCCGATATAAATCTGTGATTTCAGATGACTGGAGGTGTAATCCACCTTCAGAAGCGGCAGGATGCGGGTGGTGATCCCCTGATAGACAATCGAAAACACCCCGCTGATCATGGCCTGTGAGGCGATGATGGTGGCCATGATGGTCAGGATCAGGAACGGGATGTACAGCAGCGGCGCCTGATGCTGAACCATGCCGAACAGGTAGTTCTTGGCATCGGGGTGGGAGATAATGAAGGCCCCCTGGCCCAGATAGTTGAGGTACAGCGCCCAGAAGACAATATACCAGGCCCGCACAATCGGCTTGCGCCCCAGATGGCCCATGTCGGCATACAGTGCCTCACCGCCGGTGGCACACAGGATGACCTCGGACAGCACAATGAACCCGGCCAGACCGTTGTCCAGTAGAAACTGCAGGGCGTAATGGGGGCTGACCGCAAACAGCACGGTGGGGTGCGAGGCGATCGAGACCGCACCGGAAAGCGCCAGGGAGGCAAACCAGAGCACCATGATCGGTCCAAAGGCACCGGCCACCTTGTCGGTACCTTTGAATTGCATCAGAAAAAGCCCAACAGCGATACAGGCAGCGATCAGGATCAGCCAGGACTGGTGCAGCCCCCCCAGACCGGGGATCAATACCATCCCCTCAACCGCCGAGAGGATCGAGATAGCCGGGGTGATAACCCCGTCTCCCATCAACAGACTGACCCCCAGATAGGTCAGGAAGACCACAAAGGTAAGCTGACGTCCCGGCCTGATCATCCTGGCCAGGATCTCCTTCAGCACGATCGCGCCACCCTCTCCTTTGCGTCCCAGCCGCATGGCCAGCCAGGCGTATTCTGCTGTCACCAGAATGGTCATGGTCCAGAACACCAGCGAGAGGATGCCAAAAACGTTCTGCATGGTGGGCCTGGTCAGGGCAAAGACAACGGTCAGAGTATAAATCGGGCTGGTACCGATGTCGCCGAACACCAGCCCCATCGCCTTGACAATACCGCCCCAGAATGAATCACTGTCGTGCTGCTGCATGCTGCTCCTCTTGATGCTGATGAAGTACCTGCCTGTATAGGCCTTCCCGCGTCAAGGGGGTATCAAGATGGGTGACAAATGTATCAAGAAAGTATCAAGAAGCCGGCTTTAGAACAGACGGTAGCCGATTTACTGCTGACGAACAACAGCCGCACCAAAGGTTTAACTCTGGAGCGGCTGTTAGTTGTGAAAAAGCGGAGTAGGCATGGTGTTACCCTGTTTTCACCCCAAGCTTTCTCTTTGCAAGCCCAAACATCTCTGTGGCTACACGGAGGGCTTCCTCCGCATCTGCCTGCTCAGGCTCACAATACTCGCCAGGGTAGCGCGTCTCCACAGCATATGAATTCAGAATCAGGGCATAGCACCTGTAGCTGTTGAAATCAGGATCATTCAAAAGATCCAGCAACAAATCAAGATCATGTATTTTTTTAAAGCGGATGGCATGGTGGGTCAGCAAAGCCTTGATGGATTTTTCAGCCAGCTGCTGACAATGAAAACAGACTGAATCGTACAGATTCTCTTTTGTAATCAGGAGCAGGGCAGATTCAAGATCATGCTCCGCCTTTCTGATCCATTCCAGGGCAAATTCATGATCTGCGGTCATAGATAACCTTCCCGCTCAAATGGGCTTCAGTCACAATATGGTTGGTTGCGCCATTCCACTTTTTTACTTCATCAGGTGTGTACACCAGAATATCCATAGCACAAGGCACCGGGGTAAACATCAAACGGATAGGAACGGATCGCTTATACCGAGGCTGATCAGAATCCATCACCACCAAAAGATCAAGGTCGCTATCAGGTGTAGGGAAACCTGAGGCATAAGAACCAAAAAGGATGATCTTTTCAGGCTTGAAGTTTTCAGCAATGGCATCTGTCACACCCTTAATAGTCTCCTGTGGTATCAGTTCACCTGTTTTTTGACGTTGCAGTTGTACTGTAGCCATTCCATTCCTCCATCAGAAGCGGGTGATAAATCCAGGTCAAACAGATTAAGTCGGCAGCAGATTATAGCAAAAACTTCAGATTACGATGATAAATGGAGCAATGTTTGTCAATCTGATTCTGATGAAGGGCGGGCCACAACAAGGGAAAGACTGCCCCGAAGGTATAATTCCGGGGCGGCTGTTGTGCGTTATGATGATGAAAAGCAGGTTGCACCTTCAACAGTTCTGGTGGCCTGTATTTCTGCTATTCCACCAGTCTATTTTTCTCATTGTTCACACGCGTACACACAAAAACTGATCACCATTCCAAATGAAAGAGAACAACGGCCTTTATCCGCCTAACATAAACAAAGGGTTGCCACACCTATGCACCTGCTTTTCCCTGCCTTTTGAGGTGGATTGATTCATGGTTTCAGCACAGTTAAACCTTCAATCCGTTTAAAATCCACCTCATCATAGGTATAGGTGGTGGTAATTCCCTTTTCCATTCCCCCAAATGCCATGACCGAATCGGCAAATTTCACATTCTTTTCTTCATAGACTTTAAGTGCGTTAAGAAACAGACCGGCCAGCTCTACTTTAAGCTGGGGTGTATGAATGATCGCCT
>CAZXTZ010000135.1:0-8074 GCA_964643645.1 uncultured Geobacteraceae bacterium | reverse complement strand
CAGCAGGCGGTGGTGGTGCGTTTGTCGCCTTAAGCTTCTGTAGCATATCCCTCAAATCACGGTTCCAGGGTTCAACGGCAAGTGCCCGCTCAATGAAATAACACGCTTCTTCATGATTACCCAAAGAAACACAGACATGCGCCAGGGCCTGTAACAGTTCTTTATCACGGGGTGTCTTTGCGAGCAGCTGGTTATAAACGGTCAGCGCGCCTTCATAGTCCTGCATACACACCAGCAAAAAATCAGCCATGTTTTTGGCAAATATCGGGTTTTCAGGCTGGAGTTCAGCGGCCTTGCGATGGTGTAGCAAGGCCTGATCATTATTGCCCTCCTCTTGCAGCAAAACACCAAGGTCATTATGTGCAGGAGCAAAATCAGGATAGTCCGCAAGCACCCCCTCCAACTCCAGAACTGCATGTTTCTTCTGCCCTGTTGCGGCCATGGCAACTGCATTTTGGTAGCGTTCTGCCAGACTCAATTGCGGGGCTGCTGGCACAGGTTTTGCCATCATCGCAGGAGTTTGAGCCCCACCTGTATCCCGGCCAGAAGATGGTAGCTGACCCTGCAGTGGAGGTTCAGGCAAGGCGCTGCCAGCATCCATAAGCTGCCCTATTTTTCCCAAGGCACACAGGGCTTCGGTATCACGTGGGTTCCGTTTTAATACATCAAGATATATCTCTACCGCATCTTCCAGCCAGCCAAGTTCAACAGCATAAAAATCGGCAAGATTTTTTCTTATTACAAGGTTTTCAGGCTGTAATCTTGCGGCTTTTTCATAATGGGCGAGAGCCAGCGTGGGATTTCCCTGACGATGGTACAATACGCCAAGGTCATTGTGTGCCAAGGCAAAGGATGGATAGGTCATCAGAAACTGCTTGACCCGCAGAATCATCTGTTCAGGCCTCATTCCGGCCAGTTCAACACTTAAATGGTCATAACTGCTCAATTCATCATTTGAAAGCTGGCCCGGAAGGTATGCACTATTCATCAGATCAATGCTCCTTGAATCATTTATTATTTTGTACTTGTTTTAACGAAGGGTTTTTGAGATCAAAAACCTTTAAGAGCAAAGCCGTCAATCTGGTCCGCTGCAGTATCCATCTTCCGGCCTGCTGCATCTACACCATTAAAACCGAAAACAAGGTGCCTTGGATCTATTGTGGCTGTGCCGTCAGAGTTCTGGCTTAAGGTAAAGTTTACGGTTGCCTCCCGGGTAACCGAGTTGTAGGTGACGGTGAGAGGATTTTTAGGTATTTTAACATCCAGACTGGGGTTAGTCGGCAGACTGTTGTTGTAGTAACCACCTACAGGATCTTTTGCTCGACTGATATTCCAGTTTTGAGGGTTCATGACCGAGGCCACATCCATATTGGTATCAAATCCTATAGTAACCGAGAAGGTCTTGCTGGAGTCTGGTTGAACCAGTTCGGTCGGTGCCAGCATCCAAAGTGGTGTGCCCGGCCCCAGAATACTTGAAAAAGTGTCACTTGAATTGCTGTTCATATAAAGCACTTTCGGTTTGCCGATTGCCATCTCCAGGTCTGATGCCAGCGCGGTATCTTTTGTCTTAAGCAGACTCAACTGTGCCTGCGCCTTTTCATTTTCACCCAGATTATGGTAGGCGACACCCAATTCGTAATTTGCGGCAGGAAAATCTTTTTTAAGCTTCAATGCTTTTTCAAGATTATTCATAGCATCTTTATAATTGCCCTGTTTGTTATTGACCATACCCAGGCTGTAGTAAACGTTGCCATCCTTCGGTGAAACCTTCTGGGCCTTTATGAACTGTGCCTTAGCCTCATTAAGGCGATCGGTCTGCACATAAAGATGTCCAAGTGTATAGTCAGCCACCGGATTCAGGGGGTCCATCCGTGCCGCATTTTTAAGACTCTTTTCCGCGTCCGTGTAATTCTTGTCCTGAATATAGGCATTGCCCAGATCCACCAGAGAGTTTACTGAAAGGGGCTGAAGCCTTACATTCTCTTTGAACTCCTTGATGGCTTCCTTTGTTTTACCCTGGGAGAGGTAGATATTTCCTATATACTTGTGAGCGGTATAATTTTCACTGTCAAAAGCCAGGGCCTTTTTGAACTCTTTCAAGGCACCATCATTATTATCATTCTGAAGATAGCGGGCAGCCTGCTGTATTGCGTAGTTGGCCAGGCTGGCGCGTTGGGACTGCGCAGCAAGAGCTCCTGCAAATATGGAGTCTGCACTTTGATCAAATATCTGGCTCATGGCGTTTACCTCCATTCATAAGAGTGCAGTTTTTTTATCGGCGGTTTTACATTAAAAATCAAGTTTTCATCGGCCTCTTTTTTCAGGTTTCTCTATGTCATGCTTATCCAACCGGTATTGCAGGGTTTTATAGGAAAGCCCCAATATCTGTGCCGCCTTGCCGATAACCCAGTCAGATCTGTCCATTGCCTTTATTATAAGGGCTTTTTCCATTTCCTCAAAATTGATGCCTTCAGGCGGGAGTTCAAAAGGTACTATTCCATCCTGAGCCGCCAGTGTGGTTATTTCGGTCGGCAGGTCTTCAGGCTGGATTATTGTCCCTTCTGCCATCAGCACCGCCCGTTCAATGACAGATTCAAGCTGCCTGACATTTCCGGGCCAGGTATAGTTCATAAGCAGCTTCAAGGCCGGTTTGGAAAGGGCTTCCACCTGGATTCCGGACAGATCCCGGTATTTTTTGATGAAGAAATCTGCAAGTGTGGCAATATCCGCGCCCCTTTCCCGCAGAGGAGGCAGGTTTATCCGTATCACGTTCAGACGATAGTAAAGATCCTCCCTGAATGCCCCTTTTTTAATCTCCTGTTCAAGATCCCGGTTGGTTGCAGAAATTATCCGGACATCCAGTGGCAGATTCAGTTTCCCGCCTACCCTGCGAATTTCTTTTTCCTGTATGGCGCGGAGCAGTTTCGCCTGCATAGCAACATTCATCTCACCTATTTCGTCCAGAAAAACGGTGCCGCCGTCTGCTGCCTCCAGTATACCTATCTCCCTTGCATTGGCTCCGGTGAAGCTGCCCTTTTCATGGCCGAAGAGTTCACTTTCTATGAGAGTTTCAGGTATTGCCGCACAGTTGATTGCCATAAATGGCTGGTTTTTCCTGGGACTTCTGTCGTGTATGGCTCTTGCGATAAGCTCCTTGCCTGTGCCTGACTCACCGTACACAAGAACAGTTGAACTTGTGGCAGCTATCTTGGTGACGACCCTGTAGACCTCTTTCATTTTGGGGTGCTCGCCGATTATTGAAGGTATACGCTCGATTTCTGCAACCCTTTTCTGGAGCATCTTGTTCTCACGAACCAGCTGAATTCGTTCAAAGGCGCGTTTCAGAGTAAGCAGCAAATCTTCTCGTTCAAGGGGTTTTTCCAGATAGTCAAAGGCCCCGCGCTTCATTGCCCCCACCGCCGAGTCAACGGTTCCGTGGGCTGTCATCATTATTATACATTGGTTGGTATCCTCTGAAATTACCTGCTCCAGAAGCTCAAGACCTGATTTTCCCTGCATTTTCAGGTCGGTAAGTATCAGCTCAAACTCCCGTTTCTGCAATATTGAGAGCGCCTCATCCACGCCAGAAGCCTCGGCAGTATCGTACCCCTCAGCCTTTAAAATCATGGTGAGTATCTCGCGCTGCCCCTTTTCGTCATCAACAATAAGTATGTTCTTGCTCATGGCTCCTCTTCCCCCATCGGGAGGCGCACCGTGAATGTGGTGCCTTCTCCTTCTATGCTTTTAACAAGGATTTCACCGTTATGGGCCTTTACAATCCGTTCTGTTATCGCAAGTCCAAGACCGATGCCAAGATCTTTGGTAGTAAAGTAGGGCTGGAATATCTTTTCAATATCTTCAGGTGAAATACCGCTGCCTGTATCTGCAAAGGAAATTTGTACCCAGCCGGGCGCCTCATCTTTTTCAGCGGTTATTTTTATAGTGCCACCATCAGGCATGGCCTGGGCGGCGTTGGTTATGAAGTTTGTCATGCAGTTGCGCATAAGTTCGGGATCAAGGTAAAGCATAGGCAACTCAGGGGAGACCACCCCGGTTACATTAACATTCTGTTCGGCAAGCCGTTCAGTAAGGACCGAAAGTGTTCGTTCAAGCATGTCCTCAAAGCCTACGGCAACCTTTCTTAGCTTAAGTGGTCTACCATAGTTCATGAAGTTGATAACCATGTAGTTGGCCCTGCGAACCTCCTCCCTTATTTTGTCCGTAAGTGTTGTCACATCACCGCTTTTATCCGGACATTGGGCCACCACCTCGTTCCTAAGGTGGTCTATGGCAAGACTTATGTAATTCAAAGGGTTACGTATTTCGTGGGCTATACCTGACGCAAGCTGTCCGACCCTTGAAAGGTGTTCAGCCTCATAGAGCCTTTTCTCAAGGGCTTCCCGTTCTCTTAGCTTTTCAACCATTTCGTTGAATCCCTGGGCAAGCTCTCCGATTTCGTCATTACTCTCAACCGGTATGGTTACCGAAAGATCACCGGCTGAAACCTTCTTGAAATCGTCAACAAGGCGGTTTATCGGCTCGGTATAACGTCTGGCAAGATATATTATAAGGGCTATTCCAACTGTAAAGACCATGGATGTGGCCATCAGGCGCTTTATGAAGTTTTCCCGCTGGATGTCCCTGATATTATCAAGTAGCATGTTAATCTGGACATACCCCAGATGCTCATCACCAACTATTACAGGAACGACAACTTCATATGGCTTCTGCGTAAGTATTGTTCCGCCGATGGCAGCCTGGGGAGCCTTTCTTACTCCTTTTTCAAGTTTCTTAAGATCTTTTTTCTTTCCTATCTTGGCAGGGTCCGAGGAGTCAATTATCTCCCCTTCAATGTCAATGATATTTATCTCTTTTATTCCTTTACTGCCTGCCTTATCAAGGTATTCCATAAGACGGGAATGTTCTGCCTCTGAAGTCAGATCGGCAATACTTAATTGTATGGCCTTTGAGATCTCCTGGGAACTTTCCTGTATCTCCTCAACCAGTATATTCTGGGAATAGTGGTTGAGCATAAAAAGGGTAAGCATCGCAAGGATAAGAAGCGAGATCATTATAAGGACTAGCTTTGTGTTCAATTTCATCGATTTAAACGCTCCTGTGGGGGCTCATTCAATAGAGACTAACAGCAATGGCCTCAAGTCGCAAGGAATCCTGACGCTTAAAACGGGTTGACAGCATACCCCTGTTAAGTATACAAATACGCCTCCATGCCTACTGATTATTCAACAATACTGAAACATTGCAAGTGTTCACCCGTACTGCTGCTGCTTGCAATGCTTCTGGTCTCGACAGGATGCACAACCCATGTATCTCGCTCAAAACTGCCTTTGATTACTGATGATTCCTGCCCTGAAGAGGTAAAAGTTGTTTCAGTTCCCCTTCCGGTAGTAGCAACTTCCCCAAACGAAGGGATAACTTTTGGTGCCCTTACAGCCTTTCTGATACACAACAAAAAGGATGAGGTGCACAGCCTCATTGCCCCCCAGATCAACCAGAATAAGTATTACGGCACAAGCGGGTCTGTATATGCTGCCTTCAACCCTTCTCTGGAACGCAGCATAGAATTGAACCTGGCACAGTCAGCCACAATAAACTACGATTATGAAACAAGAATAAGACAGAGCGCGCTTCTGGATGGAAAACTTGAAGTCAACGCCTTTCTTGCTGCTTTTGCCGATGGTTCTGCGAGGTTTTACGGTTTTAATGCGCGAAGCAGCTCCCAGCAGGAAACGAACTACACTGATGAAGAGATTACATACAATCTTTCAGCCACCTACCATCTGGGCAGAAAATACTATCTGGAGATTGGCGACCGCTTCAGACATGTATCCATAAGGCCTGGTGCAGTTACAAGCGTGCCTTACACAAAGAACCGTTTTTCATCTTCACAGGTTGCCGGACTTGACGGATTCACCACCCACGCACCAAGAATCTCGTTTATTTACAGCTCCCTCGATTACAAACAATTGCCAACTTTCGGAGGTTATGCACGCATAACATTTGAACCTACAATGAAGGCACTGGGAGGGGCTGCAAACTACCGCCATTACGAGGTTGAGGCAAAGGGTTTCATACCGCTTGACGAAGAAAAACGCTATATTTCGGTTTTCAGGCTTATGTACAACCAGACTCTGGGAGACACAAATAACAGGACGGTTCCTTTTCTCGAGCAGAGCATACTAGGTGGAGAGAACACACTGCGGGGCTACGGAAGAAACCGCTTTATTGACAACAGCTTTCTGCTTTTGAACCTTGAGCAGAGGATTCGACTGTTCAGGTGGGACATCTTTAATGTTACCGCTGACTGGGAACTTGCTCCGTTCATTGACCTTGGCGCGGTGATGGAATCTCTTGACAAGGCCAGGTCACAAAATTTTGAGTTCAACCCCGGTATCGGTTTCAGGGCCACTGTAAGGCCCAACATTGTGGGAAGGGTTGATGTTGGAATTGGCAAAAACGGTCCTGCTGTATATGTAGGCCTGGGCTATCCCTTCTGATTCAGCTTTCCAAAGCTTAAACCTTCAGCCTGCCAGGCCTGAATCCTTAACTGCCCCGTTAAATTCCTCAAGCTGCTCCTTCAGACGATTGAGTCCTTCAGAAGCACCGGAAATATCGCCTGCCTTTGCAGATTCCTCAAGCTTTGCCGCTGTCTCCCGCATCCTCATGGCGCCTATGTTTGCACAGGCACCTTTTGCTGCATGCGACGCCTTTCGCACCTCTTCAGGATCTGCCGAATTTACAGCCTGCTCCAGTGATTCAAATGTAGAAATAATTCCATTTGCAAACATCTTCATGAACCTTGGAACAAGTGCTTCTGCGCCACCAAGCCTCTCAAGGAGATCTTCACGGGCAAAAACCGGAACTGACTGATCTGCTTCCTCTGCAACCATTTCCTTTTCCATCTCTATTACTCCCGCAGTGTCTTTGTAACAGTATCTCTTAATAGCTGCAATTATGGCTGCAGGTTTGACAGGTTTTGAGAGGTAATCATCCATACCGGCATGCAGGCATTTTTCCTGATCTTCCCTTGCAGCATATGCTGTCATGGCAACTATCGGCGTCCTTGTCCGACCTGATGAAGCCTCAATACGTCGGATCTCTGCAGAGGCCTGCATACCGTCCATCTCAGGCATCTGAATGTCCATTAATATTATATCAAAGCTTCCATTAATAAAGGCATCAACTGCCTGCCGGCCATTTGCCGCCTCTGTTATCCTCTGACTGTTATGGGAAAGAACGGCTTTAACAAGCTCTCTGTTCACATCAACATCATCTGCAAGCAGAATTGAAAGCCCCGATGGCCCCTCACAATATTTTTCAGTCCCAAGGTTGTTGGTAGATTCCACGGCATCATCTTCATCAATAACAAGGTCTTCAGGCGGAATGGGGAACCGGGTTGTAAAAAAGAAGCTGCTCCCTTCTCCAGGGGTGCTTTCTACCCAGATATCGCCACCCATTAACTGTGACAGACTGCGACAGATTGCAAGGCCAAGGCCGGTACCCCCAAAACGCTTGGTAGTAGTGGCGTCTGCCTGCTCAAATGTTTCAAACACCCTCTTCTGGGCCTCAGCAGATATTCCTATGCCGTTGTCACGCACGCAGAAACGAATGATCGCTTCCGCTTTGCCTGATTCAAGGCAATCAACTGAAACAGATATCTCTCCGGTTTCGCTGAACTTTATGGCGTTACCAACAAGGTTTGTAAGAATCTGCCTTAGCTTGCCAGAATCCCCGACAACTCTGTCAGGCACATCAGAAGAGACATTTAGAACCTGTGTCAATCCCTTTTGCTCAGCCCTGACCCTTAAAAGATAGAGGCCCCTCTCCAAAGTGCTGCGTAACAGAAACGGGGCTGGAGAAAGGTGGAGTTTCCCGGCTTCAATCTTGGAAAAATCGAGAATATCGTTAATTATGACCATCAGGTTTTCAGTGGACTCCCTGATGATCTTAAGAAACTTTCTCTGCTGGTCACCGTCAAAACCACCCCCCAGAAGGAGTTCCGTCATCCCCATTATTCCGTTCATAGGTGTACGGATCTCATGGCTCATGTTGG
>CAZXTZ010000134.1:0-8152 GCA_964643645.1 uncultured Geobacteraceae bacterium | reverse complement strand
TGTCCTGTGGATGGGCAGGACGTGGCGGCCGGTTGTCCGTATTTGCAGGACGCGGGGGACGGGTATCAGAATTTGCAGGACGTGCCGGACGTTCAGTGTTGCTTTGAGGGTGATTGCGACCCTGGTCTCTTCGATATGGGCGACTGTCATTTGTAATTGGTATTTCAACCCTGCCAAGGATGCGAGCCTGGTTGGATATTGGGGCCTGACGTGGCTTGTTTTCAGAAACCGGTGGCGCTGCAACCGGAGGTTTTTCAGGCTGTTTTGCCACTGGAGTTGCAGGGGCGGCCAGGCTCTTTTCAGGAGAGGGAGTGGAGGAAGCAACCGGAATAGAGGGAAGATCCGGAGCAACAGGAGTAACAGGAGCAACCGGAGCAGTTTCAGGCGTTGCATGGAGGGCAGATCCTGCTGTTGGTGCCGGTTCTTCTTGTTTGGGGAGTTCCTTGCTGATATCAGGAAGCTTCTCTGGAGGCTTTGGTGGAATAATTTTACTTTCTGGAGTAATTGTCGGAACAGTCTTGACGATCGGCTCCTCTTCAGTAAGGAGATCCTGTGACGTCTCTTCCCCGGCAGCCGGACGTACCGCTCGGCGCCTCACAACAGTTGGATTAACCCGTACCTCTTCAGGGCGTAATTCTTTTTGCTGGGGAGCCATAAGTCTGGCAACTGCATCATCATCAACAGTGCTTGTTCCCGACTTTACATCACAGCCTAATGCCTTAAGTCTGGCAATGACTTCCCTGGTCTCTATGCCCAGCTTTTCAGCCAGATTACTAACGCGGGTCTTGATCATCGACCACTCTCCTCCTGAAGGTAATTCCTGTATCGTTCAATTTCCCTGACAAGTGATTTTCCAAATCCTGCTGACATTATCAATACTGCGCTTCGGTCTGAGGATTTCCCCAGCAGACAACCAAACTGTTCCTTGTCCAAAACCCTGTAAAAAGGCAGATCTGATCTTTTAGCCAGGGACTCAAGTTTTTCTGCAACGGGTTTTGATGCATCGAGTGCAATAAGCAGGAGCGACGGTTTTGAAGCACCACGCATTGTGCGCTCTATTGACTCAGCCCCTGAAACCGCTTCGCCTGCTTTTGAAGCAAGCGCAATATATCCTTCTATCCTGCCATTCATCTGCTTCCGTAAGATGCTGTCAAGATAATCAGCATCAACAGACAGTGCAGAATCCTTGAATGCTCTTCCAAATTGCCGTTTCTTTACAGCTTCACGCAAACAGGTTGCTGATATGCAGGTGTAGGCCCCCCTGCCCGGAAGTTTGTACTCAATATCCGGTGTAACAAGCCTTTCAGGAGAAAGTACAAATCTCAAAAAACGATCTTTATCCCCTGTAGAACGGCAGGAGATGCAGGTTCTTTGTGGGGAATTCTTCGGTTCAGCCCCCATTATTCAGCCTCTTCCGTTGCCTCCGGCTGTGGATTTGAATCTTCTGCTGAATCCTGTACCGGTTCTTCCTCAAGCTGGGTGCCGTCAAATGACGAGAACTCTTCAAGTTCTCCCTCGGCATCCTTGCTTTCACTTTTTATATCAATACGACAACCTGTGAGTCGTGCTGCCAGGCTCACGTTCTGTCCCCGCTTGCCGATTGCAAGTGAGAGCTGGTCATCAGGAACAATCACTTCAAGGGTTTTCTGCTCTGCATCCATGAAAACCTTGCTTACCTGAGCAGGGGAAAGGGCGTTGCAGACAAAGCGCGCCGTATCGCCTGACCATGGAATTATGTCAATCTTCTCACCCCTGAGCTCTGAAACCACATTCTGAACCCTTGAGCCACGCATTCCTACACATGCGCCAACAGGGTCAACATCCCTGTCGTGAGATGCCACGGCAATCTTTGCGCGACTGCCCGAATCCCTCACCACGTTGACTATCTCTACAATGCCTTCACCAATCTCGGGAACCTCTGCCTCAAAAAGTTTGGAGAGCATCTGTGCGTGTGTTCTTGAAAGGACTATCTGCGGTCCTTTGGTAGTCATGCCAACATCAGTTATTATGGCCCTTATCCTGTCTCCAGGGCGGTATACCTCTCTGGGCATCTGCTCTTTGGATGGAAGAATTGCCTCTGCTCTCCCGAGATCTATAAGCAGGTCGCCACGCTCGAAACGACGTACCTGACCAGTAACTATTTCCCACTGGCGATCCTTGTACTCGTTGAAGACGGTTTCCCGTTCTGCCTCCCTCACCTTTTGTATGATAACCTGCTTGGCTGTCTGGGCTGCAATCCTGCCGAAATCAGTTGAGTCTATCTTTTCTCCAAGTTCATCACCTATCTCGCATTCAGGGTCCATTTCGCGGGCTTCATCAAAGGATATCTCGGTATATGAGTCCTGAACCTCCTCAACAACTTTTACATATTCAAAAAGTTCCACCTCACCGCTTTCATTGTTGAATGCGGCTTCCAGGTTTCTCGTATTACGGTATTTCTTGTTTGCAGCTGACAGAACAGCCTGTTCCATAGCCTCTACTACAACCTTGCGGTCTATCCCCTTCTCCTTGACTATCTGCTCGATGGCCTGCTTGAGATTTACGTTGATATCCACAGCACAGATCTCCTTACCTTTTCTACTGATATTTAAAATGAAAACGCATTGCTGCGTTAAAAATCGAATTCCAGATTGGCTTTTGCAATCATCTCCATCGGTATGCGGGCAAGCTGTCCCTCCTTGAGATGCATAAGGATCAGATCGGATTCAACCCCTTCGATGGTACCCAGAAATGTTTTCCGGCGGTTACCTTTTTCGTCATGGAACAACTCTCTTGTTTTTATCTCGGCAAGTCTTCCGGTAAAACGCTTGAAATCAGCCAGTTTCTTGAGTGGACGATTAAGACCTGGAGATGAAACCTCCAGAGAGTAGCGACCTGGAATAACGTCTTCAACATCCAGCGTCAGAGAGAGTTCACGGCTCACTTCTGCACAGTCATCGAGGGTAACTCCTGCCGGCCTCTCAATGTAAATGCACAGAATATGGCTGCGACCGGATTTCCTGAACTCAATATCAACAAGTTCAAGCCCCATCGAGGTAAGTATGGGGAACGCAAGCCCCTCAACAGCAGCGATAATGTCGGTTCCAGGCATTTAATCAACTCCGGAAATAAAAAGGTGGGCCTTTCGAGCCCACCTTGTCAGACAGAACAAAATGTTTGCAGTGAATAACACAGGCTAATGCCAGATGCAAGCGTTTTCGCAGGTACAGTATTCAGTGCAGTCCAGCCGCTTCTCTCTGATGGGCTGGTCGTTTAAGCAGAAGTAGCAATGGAATTATTGCAATGAACGCAAGACCTATGACGAAGAAAATCCTGTTGTATGCAAGCGCTGCAGCCTGTTTCTGAAGAAGTCCGTACAACATTCCGGTAGCTGCTTTTTCAGCCTCCAGTACAGATAGGCCCTTTGATATAAATGTGCCTTTAAGCTCTGCAAGACGCATCTGTAAAACAGGGTTGAACTGGTTGATATTGCTGACAAGGGTGGTCTGGTAGAACTGGGAAAAACGGCTCAGCAATGTGGCGGCTATGGCTATTCCCACGCTGCCGCCAATGTTTCGCAACAGGTTGAATATTCCTGTTGCGTTTCCCATTTCAGTTCTGGTTATTCCGGAAAGTGTTACAGTTGTAAGCGGGACAAAGACCATGGCAAGCCCCACTCCCAGAACTACCCTCGGCCATACAAATGCCCAGTATGAGGCATCAAGGCTTAGCTGCTGCATCTGAAACATTGAAACTGCACCGATAACAAGCCCTGTAAGGACGATCTTTCTTCCATCCTGCTTCTGGAGCATGGCTCCCACAAAAGGCATTGTTATGAGGGTGGCCAGACCGCCGGGCGCCATTACCATTCCGGCATCTGTTGCAGAATAGCCCATGAGGGTCTGAAGAAAAAGCGGAATAAGCATTATGGAGCTGTACAGGCAAAATCCGACAACAAACATGATCATGTTTCCAGCAGAATAGGAAACGCTTTTGAAGAGGCGGAGATTTACAACGGGATGTTCATTTTTAAGTTCCACCCATATAAGTGCAGCAAGGGATACAACGGTAAGCACGCTGAATATTATTATAAAGCTTGAGCTCCACCAGTCTTCCTGTTGCCCCTTGTCCAGCACTATCTGCAAAGACCCCATGCTCACTACAAGAAGCAACAGCCCCATGTAATCAACCTTTATCCTTTTTGAAGCCTCCTCTATCAGATAGTCGGGGTCAAATATAAAAAACGCACACATCGCAGTTGCAAGAATTCCCACAGGGATATTGATGTAGAAAATCCACCTCCAGCTTAGCTGGTCTGTAATCCAGCCTCCAAGGGCCGGGCCGACTATGGGGCCGAACATTGCTCCTACACCGAATATTGCCATTGCCATGCCGTGCTGCTTTGGGGGAAATGTTTCAAGCAGTATGGACTGGCTTATCGGGATAAGGGCGCCGCCTGCCGCCCCCTGAAGTACCCTGAAAAGAATAAGCATTCCAAGATTGGGAGCAGCGCCGCACAGTATGGATGATAGTGTGAAAAGTACTATGCAGGTCATCAGAAACCGTTTGCGTCCGAACATCCGTGAAAGCCAGCCAGTCATTGGCAAAACCACTGCGTTGCTTACGAGATATGATGTGAGAACCCAGGTAATCTCTTCTGTGCCGGCATTAAGGCTGCCCTGCATGTAGGGGAGGGCGACATTCGCAACAGAAGTGTCAATGATCTCCATTATTGTCGGGAGCATTACAGTTATTACTACAAGCCACTTGTTTATGCTGCGAGGATCCTTTGTCATCTACATGAACGGCACAAGTTCACGTAGCACCTGTGAAGATGTTCTTCCTGTATGAATTGTCGGAGTCACACTCATCCCTACCCTTAAGAAATGATCCGGGTCGGTCTTGTGATCTATCAGGATTTTTACCGGAATCCTCTGTACAACTTTTACATAGTTTCCGGTGGCGTTTTCAGGGGGCAGAAGTGAAAATGCAGCCCCTGTTCCGGCCATCAGGCTGTCAACAGCTCCGCTGAATATCTGCCCTGGATAAGCATCCACCCTGAAGCTGACCTTCTGGCCGGGCCGGATATGGGTTATCTGGCTTTCCTTGTAGTTGGCAGTAATCCATGATCCATCCAGCGGAACAACCGCCATGAGGGCTTGTCCCGGCTGTATGGTTGCACCGGTTTCTACCCCTTTGCGGGTTATATATCCGTCTGCCGGAGCGGTTATTTTTGTGTAGCCAAGTTTCAGGCGTGATTCGGCCAGTTCTGCCTGTTTCTGTCTGACCCTTGCCACGCTTCCGGCTTTATTGTAGTCACCTGCTATGGCCTGAGCCTTTCCAAGTTGTTCTTTTGCCTCCTGAAGCTGTGCATCCGCAACACGCTGGCCGGTTTTAAGCCTGTCAAGCTGTTCCTTTGGTATAACTTCCCTTGCATACAAGGCTTCACCACGTCTCAGATCCGTAGTTGCCTGTTCATGTCTCGCCTTTGCTGATTCAACAACAGCCTTTGCAGATGCAACCTGTAGTCTGTCTCCGGAAGTTTCATTTGCTGCAACGGATACCGATGCAGCGGCTTTTTCGGAGGCAGCCCTGTAATCAGCAGGGTCAAGCGCCACCAGAAGCTCTCCTTTCTTTACCATCTGGTTGTCCTTTACATATACCCCTGTAACAGTTCCAGTTATTCTTGATGACACAGGATGTATATTTGACTCGATGAATGCATTGTCAGTGCTCAGGTTGCTTCGGGTTTCTATTATCCAGCTTCCACCAAAACAGACAGCCATAGCTGCCATAAGAAGAATAATCAATGCCCCCTTTTTCTGTGGAGAAAAAAAGCGCTGTCCGTTTTTCTGTGGTTTCGGTTTTTCTTCAGACATATCCTAAAGCTCCTTACAATTCGCCTTTGGCTTTTTTAATACGGGCTGATGCTACCTGATAGTCGTAGGAGGCACTGTAATATTCTGCTCTGGCCTGGGTAAGGAGCGTCTGCGCGTCCAGAACTTCAGTTGCCGTGCCTACCCGCTCCTGATAGCGGATCTTGTTTATTCTCAGATTTTCCTCGCCCTGATTTATCGCCGCACGGGCAACTTCAATACGTTCTCTGGATACCATTACATCATTGATTGCCGTTGCAAGTTCAAGACTGGCCTCTTCTTCGCTTTGTTTCAGCTGCTGTTTTATTCTGGACCTTGTTGCAACTGCTTTTTCCAGAGCAGAACTGCTTGCGAATCCATCAAAAATATTTATCTTCAGTCCTACAGTTCCACCATAGATTGCCTGTTCCCGCATTTTGTCGTTTTGCAGGTAATCAACGCTCAGCTTCGCGAAAAGCTCAGGGTAGAAAGATGTCTTTTTTTCTTTTACTTCATATTCGCTAACTTCTATCTGGCTTCTTATCGCCTGGAGATCCGGACGTTTTGATATACGGTCTTCTGCAGCATCCGGTTTTACTGAGGCAAACGCCTCTCTCGAAGGTTCCATAAGCTCATGCTTTTGATTGGCCGGGAGACCTAAAAGAAAGTTAAGGCGTAAACGGAGATTTCTGTCCCGATTTTTAACTGCAAGGAGCTTTTGTTTTGAGGAGGCTATTCTTACTTCTGCCTGTAGCAGGTCATTTCTGGTGACTGAACCGTTTTCATATAGCGCCAGTGCAACTCTGCGATGCTCCTCTACGGTTTTCAGCTCATCCATTGCGGTAATATTAAGTTTTTCCGCTTCAAGAATTCCGAAATAGACCTCTATAACCTGAATGGCTGCTTCCTGCTCCTTTGTTCGGATAACGCTACCAACTACAGAGCTTGCTGCTTTTGCCTGTTCTCTTTTTGAATCTCTCCGGCCAAAATCATAAATAGTCTGGGTGACTCCCAGACTCGCGAATGCAAATAGCGGTTGCTGGGTTTCCATTACCTCGTTGTTTACCTTTATGGCCTGGGATTCAAGCTGAGCCGTATACCCCCCCTGCAGATCAATTCTTGGATAAAGAGCGCTGTCAGCCTGACGTATCTGCTGCTTTGCCACTGCCTGTTCCCACCTGGCGGTTTTGATTGCCGGATTTTGTTCTTTTACAAGCTTCAAACAGGTTTCAAGTGTAAGCTGCTCTGCCTGTATATCTGAGGGAATTAGTGCAAAAAGAGACAAGATTAAAAATAAATCAGGCAGCAGTCTTCTCATATATCCTCCTGTTGCCCCTAAGAATGCCAAGGAGCCTTGAAAGTTCATTTTTTTCATTCGGGGCAAGTCCGGATGTGAATTTTTCCAGGGCAGCATTTGCCACTGCGGAGAGTTCAGTTTCAAGTTCTTTTCCCTTCAGACCAAGGTAAATCAGGTAAGCCCTGCGGTCCTTGGGGTGTCTGTCCCTCCTGAGCAACTGCATCCGTTCGAGTCTGTCAATCATTCCACCCATAGTGGCCCGATCTATTTGTGCTTTTTCAGCAATTTCTGTCTGGGTCATCCCCTCCTTTTGCCAGAGGAAGGCCAATACGCTGAATTGTGGCGGGGTCAGACCGTAAGGGGCAAGCTCCTCTGAAAATAGAGCCAGGCCCCTTTGATACGCCTTTGCCAGAAGAAATCCTGTGCTGTTTTCAATATCATACATAAAGTATATGGCACCTGTAATTAAGTATACATACATTCATTATGCTTAATATTAGCATACATTCAATTAATTGGAAGGATTTTGTGGAAATTGTTTGCACCTTCCTGTCAAGCTGGAGTAAAAGTAATATCCGCTTTAAAATCCAGAGACATATTAACATTAGAAATATTTATCCGTAATATCTGTTAAATCCCGTATCCATGTTGGTTGACATGGCAAACAAGGCAATGTAAATTAGATGAAATTAACTCTTTGTCAGGCAGGCACCTCTTTTATATGATAAATATACTATTTATATCTGACACACCTCAGGCAGAGCAGCTAAGGGCCTATTTTCAGGCCCGGTTTCAGACAAGATTCGTGGTGGTTTCAGATTATGACCATGGCCTTAAAGATGTTTTTGAAAAGCGTCCGTCAGTCGTGTTTATTCAGGAGCAGATAGCTGGAGTTACAGGGGAAAGTGTTGCAAAGCATATTCAGTTGCTGCTTGGCGACAGCGCGCCATCATTCGTGCTGGTGCATGACGTGAATTCCAAGGCAAAGGCCTGTCCTGGGCTTTTTAATCATCTTTTAAGT
>CAZXTZ010000133.1:0-8318 GCA_964643645.1 uncultured Geobacteraceae bacterium | reverse complement strand
CTTGAATGTACGGTAGTTTATTGTTTCAGGTTTTTTAACTTCGCCAAATGAACGCTCACGGATCTTATCCGGAGAGGATATGGATATCCGTATTGCGGAAAAATGCAGGGGATCCTTAGGCTTGTCAAAGAAGCTGCCAGTGAAATAATCTTCCACGCTGTATCCTCCAGTATATTCTCTAACATTGGATAGGGGCGATGCCCCTCTTAATCAAGAAAACAGACCCTAGTCTTCACCCTCAAGAAGCTCAACATCCATGCACAGGGACTGTAGCTCCTTGATAAGTACGTTGAAGGACTCAGGCAGGCCAGGCTCCAATGTGTGCTTCCCTTTTACAATGGCCTCGTACATCCTTGTACGGCCTGAAACATCATCAGACTTCACAGTAAGGAACTCCTGCAACGCATATGATGCGCCATATGCTTCCATTGCCCAGACCTCCATCTCTCCCAGACGCTGCCCACCGAACTGCGCCTTACCTCCAAGTGGCTGCTGCGTAACAAGCGAGTATGGACCGATTGAACGGGCATGGATCTTGTCGTCTACAAGGTGGTGAAGCTTCAGTACATACATGACGCCTACTGTAACCTTATGTTTGAAGGGGTCGCCGGTACGTCCGTCAAAAAGAGTCACCTGACCGCTGGTAGCAAAACCGGCTTTTGTAAGCAAAGATTTGATCTTTGCCTCTCCAGCACCCTCAAATACAGGAGAAGCCATGGGAGCTCCCCTTGTGAGACGCCTTGCTACAAGCATCAACTCATCATGATCCATTGTGTCGAGGAAACTGTCAAACTCCTTGTTATCGTATACTTCACCAATATATTTTTTCAGATTTTCTTCAGATGTATGTTCTTCAAGCATTTGCTGAATCTTCCAGCCAATACCCTTTGCTGCCCATCCAAGATGTGTCTCAAGAATCTGGCCTACGTTCATACGGGAAGGGACGCCAAGCGGATTAAGTACAATCTCCACAGGCCTGCCGTCATCCATGTAAGGCATGTCCTCTTCAGGAAGAATCCTGGAAACAACACCCTTGTTACCGTGGCGACCGGCCATCTTGTCCCCCACCTGTAACTTGCGCTTGATGGCAACATAAACCTTGACCATCTTTATTACGCCAGGTGGAAGGTCATCACCACGTTTGAGTTTCTGGATCTTGTCATCAAAAACGCCACGGATTATATCAACCTGCTCGGCAAGTTTTCTAAGTATCTCTGAAACCTTCTCTTCACCCTCAGGTACAGAGATAGTACCCCATCGGTCAAGAGGAAGAGAATCAAGCAACTCCTCAGTGATTTTCTTTCCCTTGGCAAGCACCTGGACTCCGGTACGGTCTTCAATCTTGGCACCGGCAAGCTTGCCTACCAGTACACGTTTGATCTTTCCTTTAGCGGATTCACGTATGATACGGATCTCGTCCTGCTCATCCTTGCGAAGCTTATCCTCTTCCATCTTTTCTATAAGCTCTGTACGGGCATCCTTGTCGTTCCCCTTGCGTGAGAACACCTTGGCTCCGATTACAGTACCCTCGACACCTGGCGGCACGGTAAGCGATGTATCCCTTACATCTCCAGCTTTCTCGCCAAAAATTGCCCTGAGAAGTTTTTCTTCAGGAGAAAGTTGTGTCTCTCCCTTTGGAGTAATCTTGCCAACCAGAATATCGGCTGGCTTTACTTCCGCACCTATCCTGATAATACCGGATTCATCAAGATCCTTGAGTGTCTCTTCACCAAGGTTGGGTATATCAGCTGTAATTTCTTCTTTACCCAACTTTGTATCACGGGCAACACACTCAAATTCTTCTATATGAATGGATGTGTAACGGTCATCCTTTACAAGCCTCTCGGAAACAAGGATGGAGTCCTCGAAGTTGTAGCCACCCCATGGCATGAATGCGACAACAACGTTCTGCCCAAGGGCAAGTTCCCCCATATCGGTAGAGGGACCATCCGCAATTACTGCACCACTCTTGACCTTATCCCCTACCTTTACAACCGGCTTCTGGTTGATACATGTATTCTGGTTGGAGCGGGAGAACTTTACAAGATTGTATATATCAACCCCGGTACCAGTCTCGTCATGCTCTTCCTCGTCAATCTTGACAACTATCCTGCCAGCATCAACCGCATCAACAACTCCGTTATGACGGGCTATAACAGAAACACCTGAGTCCTTGGCAACAATCCGCTCCATTCCTGTTCCAACCAGTGGGGAATCTGCACGCAGCAACGGAACAGCCTGACGCTGCATGTTGGAACCCATGAGTGCGCGGTTTGCGTCGTCATTCTCAAGGAACGGAATAAGTGCCGCCGCAACGGATACAAGCTGCATCGGGGCAACATCCATAAGCTCGATCTCGTCCCTCTGAACAAGAACAAACTCTCCGCTTTTCCTTGCTGAAACATAATCGTTTATGAAGCGGCCTTCCTTATCAACATCTGCGTTGGCTTGAGCTATGGCGTGCCCCTCTTCTTCAAGAGCCGAGAAGAATTTTACCTCAGATGTAACCTTGCCTTCACGCACAAGGCGATAAGGAGTTTCAACAAAACCGTGTTCGTTAATCCTGGCATAAGTTGAAAGAGAAGCTATAAGGCCAATGTTCGGTCCTTCAGGAGTCTCAATGGGGCAGACCCTTCCATAGTGTGTAGGGTGTACGTCCCGAACCTCAAAACCAGCTCTCTCTCTTGTAAGGCCGCCTGGTCCCAAGGCTGAGAGACGACGCTTGTGTGTAACCTCTGAAAGCGGGTTTGTCTGATCCATGAACTGAGAGAGTTGTGATGACCCGAAAAACTCCTTTACAACTGCAGACACAGGTTTGGAGTTGATAAGATCATGTGGCATCAGGTTTTCAACCTCCTGAAGCGACATCCTCTCCTTAATAGCCCTCTCCATGCGGACAAGACCGATCCTGTACTGATTTTCGAGAAGTTCACCAACGGCCCTTACTCGACGATTACCCAAATGGTCAATATCATCAATTGCGCCTCTGCCATTCTTCAGATCAATCAGATAATGAACTATTTCAAGAATATCATTACGATTAGCACGCTCCAGACTGCCTGCAAAGGCATCTTCAAGCAGTAATCTGTTACAGCGCATAAGTTCTATTCTGCGACGGTTCTCATCAAAAACCCCTTGATCAAGCTGATCAACAATCTTGGTGGTTGCTGTAGAAAGTTTAATCCCGCTACATAGATCGCGCTGGAAGAAGTCAGGATCAGCAATCAGAGAATTCAACTCTTCTGAAAGCTGTTCCTTCAATTTTTCAGCCAGCGGCTGAGCAAGGTCAGCTTTTTTGAGGCCCTTCTGTAACTCAGGAGAGAGTCTTAGCATTAATGCAGAATCAAGTGGCCTTTCGCTCTTTAGAATACTATCAGCAATCGCTTCAGGCTGACTCATTTCAGAAGGCGAAAGCATTACAGGGGCATTGAGGACAGTACAATCTGGCCAGACCTTAAGGCCAAGTTTATAATTAAGTTTCAAACGCCCCACAGCCGATAAATCGTAGCGTTCTGGATTGAAAAAAAGGTTATCAAACAGGATCAGTGAACTTTTGAGTGTTGGTGGATCACCTGGACGAAGCCTGCGATATATTTCTATCAATGCTTCATCTGACGTTGAAATTTTGTCTGCCAAAAGAGTGTCACGGAAAGAGGATGTTATATTAAGTCCATCTATATAAAGGAGCTTAAAGCTCTTAACACCTTTAAGACGCAACTCATCCATCTTGTCAGAAGTAAGCTCCTGATTGCACTCCAAAAGAATTTCACCAGTGGCCGGATCAATTACATCGGATGAGGCAAAACGACCAATAAGAGCCTCAAGGTTAGCAGGAACTGTAGTTACACCATGTTCCTGGAGTTTTTTGATTGATGCTTTTGTATATTTACGGTTGCCCTTGACAATTACTTCACCATTCTTGTCAGAGACATCTGTGGCAGCCTTCTGGAGAGTAAGAAGCTCTGGCTCTATACCCTTTCTTAATTCACCTTCAGACAGAAAGATCTCTTCACTCTTGTAGAAGTAGTTTAGCAAATCTTCAACCGAGTAACCAAGTGCTTTAAGAAGGACAGTTGCAGGCATTTTTCTGCGACGGTCAATCCTTACAAATAATATATCCTTATGGTCAAACTCAAAATCGAGCCATGAACCACGATAAGGTATAACCCTGGCAGAATAAAGTACCTTACCACTTGAATGGGTTTTACCCTTGTCATGATCAAAAAAGACACCTGGTGAGCGATGTAACTGGCTTACAATAACTCTTTCCGTTCCATTGATAATGAAAGTTCCATTATCAGTCATAAGAGGAATTTCACCGAAGTAAACTTCCTGTTCCTTTATATCCTTAACAGTGCGGGTTCCAGACTCCTTACCGGAATCATAAATAATAAGACGCACCTTAACCTTCATAGGAGCGGCAAATGTCATCCCGCGCTGATGACACTCCTCCACATCATATTTAGGCTTGCTCAGTGTATATGAAACATACTCCAATGATGCTGTTTCACTGAAGTCCTTTATCGGAAAAACAGACCTGAATACAGCCTCCAGTCCTGTTATTGAACGTTCTTCAGGCTTAATATCAGACTGAAGGAAGCGGCGATAGGAATGTTTCTGAATGTCTATAAGATTGGGAATATCAATGATATTCTTGATTTTGGCAAAATTCTTGCGCAGCAGATGGTTGAATTAAATAGACTTATCAACCAAAAGCTCTAATGAGCGAACGATTTCAAACAGGACAAGCCAAGGCCGCACCAGGCGACCTTGGCTTCCCGAAGATATTAACAATGCAACTATTTGACTTCGACTTCTGCGCCAGCTTCAACCAGCTGCTTCTTGGCCTCTTCAGCCTCTGCCTTTGAAACTGCTGTCTTAACAGCGTTAGGAGCGCCGTCAACCAGATCCTTTGCTTCTTTGAGGCCGAGACTGGTAAGGGCACGTACTACCTTGATAACATTAATCTTGTTTGCGCCTGAGCTCTTGAGGACAACATCAAATTCTGTCTTCTCTTCAGCTGCTTCTGCTGCTACAGGGGCTGCTGCTGCTACAGCTACGGGAGCCGCAGCAGACACTCCAAACTTTTCCTCGAGCTCTTTAACCAGTTCTGCCAGATCAAGAACCGTCATCTTTTCAATAAACTCAATAACATCTGCCTTTGTAATTTCAGCCATGTCTTCCTCCATATTTGCTTTGTAATTTCAGTTAATTAATATCTTCAACCAGTATGGTCAGAAGATCAGTTACCTTCTTTTTGAGCACGAATGGCATCCAGCACCCGCACCAGTGAACCTGGAAGTGCTGCCAGCACGCCAACAAAATTAGTTGCTGGAGCCTGCATGGAACCCAACATCTTTGCAATGAGAACCTCCCGCGAGGGAAGGTCAGCCAATGCCTGAATCTGTTTTACGTCCAGCAGTTTTCCGGAAAGAACACCAGCCTTGAGGTGAAATACCCCCTGCGGATCCTTTGCGAACTTTGAAAGCACCTTTGCAGCGCTGACCGGATCGTCATACGAGATGGCAACCGCCGTAGGGCCGGCAAGGTAGGGGGATATACACGCTACATCCGTATCCTTTGATGCAAGATCAAGCAGGGTATTCTTAAACACCTTGTACTCAACCTGTGCAGCCCGGAGTTCGTTACGCAATGTAGTTGCCTTATCCACATTCATGCCGCGGAAATCAGCCAAAAACACCGCCTTTGCACGCTTAAGGCTATCGTGCATCTTCGAAACCTGTTCTTGCTTGCTAGTTCTGTTCAAGCGAAGTCCTCCTTTCTTTTGGTATCTGGGGAAGTATCCCCGGCCAAAGTCTGGAAGCGCAAATAGATACTTGCGAAACTAGAAGTCTCGGCAGGCAGGGCAAGTATAGCCTTTACGCGCTAGGCGCCTGCTGTCTCTGACTTTGGCTAAAACAATTAATTATATTTGGGACGTTACGTCAGTGATATCCAGATTGATTCCTGGCCCCATGGTGGACGACAGAGATATCTTCTTTATATAAGTACCTTTGGCAGCTGAGGGCTTGGCTTTAACGAGTGCCTCGACTATGGCCAGTATATTCCCCTGGAGCATTTCAGGTTCAAAAGAAACTTTGCCTGCAGGTGCATGAACAATGCCGGCCTTCTCAACACGGAACTCTACCTTACCTGCCTTGGATTCCTTGACGGCTTTTCCAACCTCGAAAGTAACCGTGCCAACCTTTGGATTTGGCATCAAGCCGCGAGGACCGAGCAGTTTACCGATTTTACCAACAACACCCATCATATCCGGAGTTGCAATGGCAGTATCGAAATCGAACCAGCCTTCCTGAATCTTGGCAACCAGATCCTCGGCACCTGTATAATCAGCGCCAGCCTCCTGTGCCTCTTTCTCCTTTTCTCCCTTGGCAAACACAAGAACTCTTACATTTTTGCCAAGGCCGTTGGGAAGAACAACCGCACCGCGAACCATCTGGTCAGCATGGCGTGGATCAACTCCAAGCCTGACTGCAACCTCAACCGTTTCGTCGAATTTTGCATACGCCGCTTCCTTGACAACATCAACCGCAGACTTCAAGGGGTAAAGTTTAGTGCGATCAATAAGGTCTGATGCAACTTTATGCTTCTTGGTACTCTTTGACATGGTCTTATATCTCCTGCTGAAATCGAATCAGGTATGAAGCAAATTAATCAATTATATCAACACCCATTGAACGCGCTGTGCCTTCAACAGTCCTCATGGCTGCCTCAATCGAGGCGGCATTAAGATCTGGCATCTTTTTCTTTGCAATCTCTTCGACCTGTGACTTTGTAAGCTTGCCAACTTTATTCTTGTTAGGAACGCTGGATCCGCTTTCAATACCGATGGTGCTCTTTATGAGAACCGGGACAGGAGGAGTTTTTGTTATAAATGAAAACGAACGGTCGGCATATACTGTTATAACAACAGGGGTAACAGTACCTTCATCTGCCTGGGTCTTCGCATTGAAGGCCTTGCAGAACTCCATAATGTTAACACCGTGCTGACCAAGAGCAGGACCGATCGGAGGTGAGGGATTGGCTTTTCCTGCCTTTATTTGCAGCTTTATGTAGCCTGTAATCTTCTTAGCCATGATTAAACTCCTTTATGCTATACAGTGGCCAACCGAGTGGGTCAGACCTTGATTCATCAACACTTCTCAACCTGCATGAATTCAAGCTCTACCGGTGTAGAACGACCGAATATCGTCACTGTCACCTTAAGCTTGCCTTTGTCCGGTTTAACATCCTCAACAACACCGGTAAAATTTAAAAACGGGCCATCAACAACCCTTACCGTTTCACCAACATCAAACTCAACCTTTGGCCTTGGCTTTTCCGCACCTTCTTCCATACGGCGCGATATTTTTCCTATTTCCTCATCAGCAATAGGAAAGGGAGTATTGCCACCTACAAAGCCGGTGACCTTAGCTGTTTCTTTGACTATGTGCCAAGTTTCGTCATTAAGCTCCATCTTTACAAGGATATAGCCCGGAAAGAACTTGCGTGATGATGTTTTTTTCTCCCCTTTTTTCAACTCAACAACAGTTTCAGAAGGGATCAGAATCTCTCCAAAAAGGTGCTCAAACCCTTCGTTCTTGATCCTCTCAAGAAGGTTCAGACGCACCTTGTTCTCATATCCGGAATATGTATGAACTCCATACCATTTCTGGCTCATTAGGCACCCGCTATCCAAGAATCAAACGTATCAGTTTGGCAAGTATAACGTCACACACGCCAAGATAGAAAGAGATCAGAAAAATTATTATAATAACAACACCGGTTGTTGCAGCGGTCTCTTTTCTGGTGGGCCATGTAACCTTGACCAGCTCAACCTTTACTGAATCCAGATACGACTTGACGTTTTGCACAAAAATCTCCCAACTGCCTGTATCTCTCTGCAATTAAACCGCTATTTTGACAAAACTGACACGGTTATAAAATGGCAGGCCAGGAGGGATTCGAACCCCCAACATCCGGTTTTGGAGACCGGCGCTCTAGCCGTTAGAGCTACTGGCCTGCATGCCTTTCGCAAAAACTAAATACGCCTTACTTTGTCTCCTTGTGGGGCGTATGCTTGCGGCAGAAACGGCAATACTTGCTAAACTCAAGTTTTTCGGGCTTGGTCTTTTTGTTTTTTGTGGTTGTATAGTTTCTCTGCTTGCAGACAGTACAAGCGAGGGTAATAATGTCTCTCATTGAAGTTCCTTTTCAGACAGACAGTCGCAACAATGATGACTCAAAGTTGCGACTGTAAATATCGCTTTACCTACTCGATAATTGCGCTGACTACTCCTGCGCCTACGGTACGCCCA
>CAZXTZ010000132.1:6898-8439 GCA_964643645.1 uncultured Geobacteraceae bacterium | reverse complement strand
CACTTCAAGATGTCCGACCTGACGAAACATCTCTTGAACAGCCAGACGATTGATCACCGCATAGTCTGGGGCAGCAGACAGCTCAACAGCATGGCTATTTTCAGCGTACTTCATATCCGGAAGATAGATGGAAACCACTCCTTCAAGAAGCTTTAAGAGATCTACAGACTCATAACCGCTGGAATTCCAGACAATCGGAAGATTAAAACCCTGTGGAATAGCAAGCCAGAGCGCAGCAAGAAACTGTGGCAGCCAATGGGTCGGAGTTACTAGATTAATGTTGTGAGCGCCTCTTTTTTGCAACTGCAAAATCCGTCTGGCAAGCTCTTTTATGCTGACAGTCTCCCCGTTATTCTGCTGGCTGATTGGGAAATTCTGGCAAAATATGCAGCTGAGCGTACAACCTGAAAAAAAGATGGTTCCTGATCCCCTGCTACCGCTGATAGGTGGTTCCTCACCAGAGTGCAGGTTGGTTGAGGCAATTCGGGGTTTAAAACCGCTACGGCACCTGCCCTGCTCTCCCCTAATGCGGTTCACCCCGCAACGGTGGGGGCAGAGGTCACAGGCTGAAAGTCTGTGGTAACCATCCCTTATCCGTTCAAGGAGCTCTCCTGATTGATACAGCTCAAGCAACCGCATTGTGCTGTTTGTCAAAAGGCTTGATTCGGTCTTTCGCCAGTGACGTCAACCAGATTGGATCAGGCTCTGCCACAACATCGTTTTTTTCAAAAATCTCCTGTAAATCAAACAGCAGGTCAGGAAAAAGCAGCGATGCAAAGGCTTCATTCCATGCAAAGACATCAGGAGATCCGTATCTGCCTTCAGCTAACCAGTACCGTTCTGCATTCTCTTCCATCGGGCTGATTAAGATATACTCCCGTACGCCATGCCGTTCATACAGCCACTTTTTATCCCTGCGGTCCTTTACGTTGTT
This sequence comes from uncultured Geobacteraceae bacterium, assembly GCA_964643645.1. Classification (GTDB taxonomy): domain Bacteria; phylum Desulfobacterota; class Desulfuromonadia; order Geobacterales; family Pseudopelobacteraceae; genus Trichlorobacter. The sequence goes on along the minus strand of CAZXTZ010000132.1, from coordinate 7,505 downwards.
TGATGGCGAAAGCACTTCAATCACCAGATCAGGAGCGCCCTTGATGTTTTTTTCAGTTATTTTATCCTGATCACAGACAACAAAAACATCAGGTTCTACAACATTAATATCATCAAGCACCACATCAAGAGGCGCCACAAAAGGTATGCAAGGCTTCCCTTTAAAAAACTGATAAAATAACGCTGCCAAATTTACTACTATCATTTGGTGTTTTACCAAAGGTGAAGCAGCCATGTCGTACACCACACCATTGATAATCTCCAAACGTACTCCTTCGGGAAGCCCTTCATACTGCTTATAGGTATAAGGTTCAGGATACTGTTCTTTCAGATTTGGCATAAAAATGGTCTCCCTTAGTCAGAACGATGTTGCTCCATCATTTCTACAAACCGTCCAAACAGGTAGTGCGAATCATGGGGGCCGGGAGATGCCTCCGGGTGATGCTGCACCGAGAAGATCGGCAGGGTGCAGTGGCTGATAAGCTCTGTCTATGACCGCATCAATGGCGTGTTGCGCTTTAGCACCAACCATTTTTCCACCTACGGTGTGGGCTACAAGCAGGATGCGCCTAATTTCACCGACACTAGCACCCACTGGGCCAAGGAGG
>CAZXTZ010000132.1:0-6888 GCA_964643645.1 uncultured Geobacteraceae bacterium | reverse complement strand
GCAGTGGCTGATACCTTCTACGGTCTGATCGTTAAGGTTTTCATGTCCCAGGCAGGCCGTATCACCCAACGAATCCAGATCAACAGCAAAACCGTGATTCTGGGCAGTGATCTCCACCTTGCGGGTGGACATATCCATAACCGGCAGATTTGATCCATGGTTGCCGAATGGAAGCTTGACGGTCTTGCCGCCAAGAGCCAGGCCCAATAACTGATGCCCCAGACAGATACCGAAGATCGGCTTCTTGCCCACAAATTTCCGGATCTCCTCCTGTACTGCCAGCAAAGGTTCAGGATCGCCAGGGCCATTTGAGAGGAAAATTCCGTCAGGATTCATAGCCAAAGCCTCTTCTGCCGGAAAGGTGGCCGGAACCACTGTCACATCGCAACCTGCATCTACAAGGCAACGCAGAATGTTGTACTTTATGCCGAAGTCGTATGCCACCACCTTGTATTTGAGTCTGGCCGGATCAATCTCGGGATATCCTTCACCCAGCTTCCAGACCCCTTCAGTCCAGTGGTAGGGGGATTCACAGGAGACCCCAGAGGCCAGATCAAGCCCGGCCATATTTGGTATCGCCCTGGCCTTGGCCACAAGTGAGGCCTTATCAAAATCAACTGTTGAAATAATACCGTTCCGGGAACCGTGATCCCGTAAATGGCGTGTAAGTGCTCGCGTATCAAGTCCGTGGATACCGACAACAGCATTTTCCTTAAGATATGCATCCAATGTCATTGTAGAGCGAAAGTTGGATGGAAAGTCCAGATATTCCCGGACAATGAAACCGGACAGGAAGAGACCACGGCTCTCGATATCCTCAGGATTAATGCCTGTGTTTCCTATCTGCGTGTAGGTCATTGTGACCATCTGTCCGCGATAAGAAGGATCCGTAAGCACCTCCTGATAGCCTGTCATTGCTGTATTGAATACTACTTCTCCGGTAACTTCACCAGATGCGCCGAATGATCTGCCTTCAAAGATGCGCCCGTCTGCCAGCGCAAGAATTGCTTTCATGCTTGTAGACTCCTGATTCTCTCGTTTATCTTCCTGAAAATACGACCTTGCCATCAACAATAGTACAGGCCGAAGCCCCTGTCATTGTCTCGTTAAGCCAGGGAGAATTTTTAGATTTGCTTGCCAGTCCGGCCTCAGTCACTGTCCACTGTTTTGCAGGATCAATTACCGTAATATCTGCAACGGCTCCAATCTTCAGCGTCCCTCTATTAAGATTCAATATTTTAGAAGGGTTGCAACTCATTTTATCAATCATTTGTTGAATGGTGACAATTCCAGCATCCACCAGTTTCAAGGACAATGGCAAGGATGTTTCAAGCCCGATGATCCCATTCATAGCCTCATTGAATTCAACATCCTTCTCGTCCAGATGGTGAGGAGCATGGTCTGTTGCTATGCAGTCAATAGTTCCGTCTTTCAGACCGGCCTTAATGGCAGCAACGTCATCGGCCTCACGAAGCGGAGGATTCATCTTGGCATTTGTGTTGTATCCGCGAACAGCATCATCAGTGAGGGTAAAATAGTGAGGCGCAGTCTCGCATGTTACCTTTACTCCACGGGCTTTTGCATCACGGATGATCTGTACCGAATCTTTAGTTGAAACATGGCAGATATGAACAGGTGCATTGCAGTACTCAGCCAGCATAATATCGCGGACAGTGCCTATATCCTCTGCCACCCGTGGAATTCCCTTAAGCCCCAGTTCGGTTGATATATAACCTTCGTTCATAACCCCCTCCCCCACCAGTTCAAGCTCCTCTGCGTGGGAAAGAAGCATAATACTCATTCCAGATGCATACTGAAGGGCTCGACGCATAAGTTCACTGTTTACAACCGGCTTGCCATCGTCAGAAACCGCAACACAACCAGATTCCTTCAGTTCACCCATTTCGGACATCCGTTCACCATTCATGCCGTAGGTTATGCTACCCACCGGGAAAACATTGCAACACCCTTCTGCCTTGGCCTTGTTGATGATGTAGGAAGCGATCGCCTTGTTGTCAATCACCGGCTTGGTGTTGGGCATACAGACAACAGATGTAAATCCTCCGGCCACCGCAGCCCTTGTGCCGGAGAGAATATCTTCCTTGTATTCCAGTCCCGGATCCCGCAGATGAACATGCATGTCAATGAGACCTGGCACAACATATTTCCCGGTTGCATCAATTGTTTCAGTCCCGGCAGGTGCTGCCAGACCTTTTCCAATCTCCTTCACCAAGCCGTTTTCCACTATCAGATCCAGTGTTTCATCCATACCTTGAGACGGATCAATGATTCTGCCACCCTTAATCAAAAGATTCATATATTCACCTCGTTAATTTTCAATGTAGGGGCGATCCTTGTGATCGCCTTGAATATGGGCAATTCTGTGATCGCCCTGAATATGGGCGAATACAAGATTCGCCCCTACTCTGCCAGATCCCCGCCGCATACGTGATAAAGCATTGCCATACGTACAGCCACACCGTTCTCCACCTGCTTGAGTATATGGGACTGATCACCATCCACCACATAGGAGGACATCTCAACCCCACGATTGATGGGGCCCGGGTGCATGATCATGGCCTCCGGTTTAGCAAATTTGAGATTATCAGGATTAAGGCCAAAATAGCGGGAATATTCGCGGGTGTTAGGCATAAGAGTCTTGCCCTGTCGCTCCTGCTGTATCCGAAGCATCATCACAACATCAGCATCCTGAATGGCTTCCTTCATCGTTCCGCATACAGTAACATTCCCCAAACGCTCAACACCAGGGGGCAGCATGGTTGGAGGGCCCGCAAGAAAGATACTTGAACCCATTTTTGTAAGGCCCTGAATATTGGATCTGGCCACCCTGCTGTGGGTTATATCACCAACAATTGCCACCTTCAGTCCGTCAAGGCGACCGAATCTGTCTTTCATGGTAAGCATGTCCAGAAGCCCTTGTGATGGATGCTCATGGGCACCGTCACCGGCATTTATAATAGAACACCCAACCTTTTTGGAGAGAAAGTAGTGGGAACCTGAAACAGCATGACGCATCACAATGATGTCTGGCTTCATGGCCAGAAGATTAAGCGCTGTATCTGCCAGGGTCTCACCCTTTGTTGCAGAACTGTTGGATGGGGCAATATTTACCGTATCAGCTGAAAGCCTCTTACCGGCAATCTCAAAAGATGTCCGTGTGCGGGTAGAGGATTCGTAGAACAGGTTGATTATTGTTTTACCACGCAAGGTAGGCACCTTCTTGATGTCGCGACTGTTGACTTCACGCATGTTCTCGGCAGTGGAGATCAACAGTTCTATCTCTTCCTTGCTCAGATCCCGCAGTGCAATAATATCCTTATGCTTGAACTCTGCCATAGACCCTCCCCTATTTTTCCAGCACCACTTCAAGCGGCTGCTGTTTGTCATCAAAAATCACCTCAACATTTTCCTTTATGCTTGTGGGAACATTCCTGCCTACAAAATCAGCCCTGATTGGCAGTTCACGGTGCCCTCTGTCTATAAGGACAGCAAGCTGTATCAACCGGGGACGACCGTGATCCATAAGAGCATCAAGGGCGGCACGAATCGTGCGACCGGTAAACAAGACATCGTCAACAAGCACAACCCGCTTGCCTTCAAGGGAAAAGGAGATTTCGGTTTTTCCAACTGATTTGTGTGGGGCCTGACTTTTGAAATCATCCCTGTATAATGTTATATCTACAGTGCCGACAGGAACACGCTCCCCTTCAATTACTTCCATGCATCTGGATATCTCGTTTGCAAGGTAGGCGCCTCCAGACTGGATACCTACCAGCACGAGATCGGCAAGCCCCTTGTTCTTCTCCAGAATCTCGTGAGAAATACGGGTCAATGCCCTTTTTATGCCGTTATTATCAAGAATTACGGTTCTGCCGGCTTCAGCTGTCATAGTATGCCCCTTTTTAAGGATAAAAAAAGGGTCCATCCGCTAGCAAACGGACAGACCCTTCCTGATATGTGTCTGGTATTGTTGCACCTTTGCTAACCTCTCCGGGTTATTTTAAAAGGTAGATATGTTTAAACGGTAAAGCACTCTAGCACCGTGACAGAGGTGGGTCAAGAGGAAGTTTTGACGGAATTCATTTGGATTGCCTTTATGAATGTTGCCTCTGTCGCAACCATTATTTCTTTTATCACATCTTCCGGAACAGCTGAATCAAGAGAAAGTATTACCATGGCTTCCCCCTTCTTTTCACGACGGCCAAGATTCATTGAACCGATGTTGATTTCGTGACGCCCCATGATGGTTCCTATTTTCCCGATCATTCCGGGACGGTCTGCATAGTGAAGCAGCAGCATATGTTCTTCCGGTGTGAAATCCATGGCATAGTCACGAAGACCAACTATTCTTGGAGCGCCCTCGAACAAGGTTCCTGCAATGGTTCTGCGCTTGCCATCACCTTCAGCAATAAGGGTTACAAGGTTTGAAAATGCATCAGCCGATGTAGTCTTGGTCTCTTCAACAACAATCCCCATCTGTTCCGCAATAAGAGCCGCATTAACCATATTGACATCCTGTTCAACCACTCTGCCTAGAAGGGCTGCCAAACCGCAGATAGTGAGGGGTGAACAGTCATAATGTGCAATATTTCCTGCATAGCTGAATATAAGCTTTGCCGGGTGACCGTCAAGGAGTTGAATGCCAAACTCAGCCATGACATTCACAAGGTTAAGGAATGGCCTCATCTGATCCATAAGAGCCAAATCAAAACGTGGAATATTTACAGCATTTTCAAGCGGTTTTTCGTCAAGATAATTTAATATTTCTTTTGATACATCAACTGCGACATTAATCTGGGCCTCATGGGTATTAGCACCAAGATGCGGCGTGACTGTGACCTTCGGATGTGATATCAATGCCTTAAGTGTATCAGTAACAGGGGGTTCCTGGCTCCATACATCAACGCCTGCAATGGCAATCTTGCCACTGTTCATGGCATCAAGCAGGGCTGTTTCATCAATTATCCCCCCTCTGGCAACATTCATGACGATAACTCCATCCTTCATCATTCCAAGTTCACGGGCGCCAATCATTCCTCTTGTTTCATCGGTAAGTGGTGTATGAACAGATATAATATCGCAGTTCTTGTATATTTCATCATGGGTTACAAGTTTTACACCAAGGTCATGGGCACGCTTGACAGCAATGTAAGGGTCACATGCAAGCACCTCGCATTCAAAAGCCTTCAGGCGGGTGGCAACTCTGCCACCTACCTTGCCAAGTCCTATGACACCGGCAGTCTTTCCTTTCAGCTCTATTCCTGTAAAGGGGGCGCGTTTCCATTCTCCGGACTTGAGAGAGGCATTGGCAACAGTAACATTACGGCATGCCGCCATCAGAAGGGCCATGGTATGCTCGGCTGCGCTGTTGGTATTACCAAAAGGAGCATTTACAACTATCACACCTTTTGAGCTGGCATAATCAACATCCACATTATCTATTCCAACCCCTGCCCGTGCAACCATCTTAAGATTTGTGGCAGCATCAAGAAGAGGCCGGTCAACAGTGGTTCCGCTACGAGTGATTATTACATCATATCCGCCAATTATTGAGAGGAGTTCATCTTTTTTCAGACCAAGACGGACATGCATCTGAATGCGGGGATCCTGCTTCAAAAGTGCAAGTCCTTGATCGGCAACTTCGTCTGTAACAATTATTTTCATGATTTATTACCTCGTGACCTCTCGGTTATTCAGAGATCCGCATACTATCCCTACAGGACAAAAAATGCAAGCGGACTGAAACAGTCTTGTGGTATACATTTGGAATGGACAGATTCAATATTGTACTCATAGAACCGGAGATTCCACCCAATACCGGAAATATTGCAAGACTTTGCGCTGCAACAGGAGCAGTGCTGCATCTGGTGGGCAAACTCGGATTTTCGATTGATGACCGCTACCTTAAACGTGCAGGGCTTGATTACTGGGATAAAGTGGATCTAAAACTGTGGGGAAGTCTGGAACAGCTTAAGCAGCATTTCTCTGAAGGCCGATTCTGGTATCTCAGCACAAAGGTTGCCAGAAACTGTTATGGGGAAGGGATCTACCAAACAGGTGATTTTCTTGTTTTTGGCAAGGAAACTGCCGGATTGCCTGCAGATTTATTAGCAGCAAATTCTGAAAGCTGCCTTACGATTCCAATGCCTGGAAAGGTAAGGAGTCTGAATCTTTCAAACGCAGTGGCTGTTGTTCTTTACGAGGCGTTGAGGCAAACCGACATGCTGAAATCTTGATGATCTACAGAATCCGGCCAATACTCAGTCTGGTAAGGGTTAACATATCAAAACCAAAGGGCGACCGGAAATCCGGTCGCCCTTTGGTTTTGAAGCATGCTTGTAAACAACTATTAGAACTGAGCCTTAATATACTCCCTGTTCATCCGTGCAATAAACTTCACGTTGATACCTTTGGGGCAAGAAACCTGACACTCGTAGTGGTTTGTACAGTTGCCAAAGCCACAATCCTTCATCGCCTGAACCATATTCAGAACACGACGTTTGGCTTCTGCCTGTCCCTGTGGCAACAGCGCAAGCTGGGAAACCTTGGCACCTGTAAACAGCATAGCCGCGCTGTTTGGACATCCAGCAACGCAAGCTCCACAACCAATACATTCAGCTGCATCCATGGCCTCATCTGCAATAGGCTTGGGAATCAGTATTGTATTTCCGTCGGCAACACCCCCAGTATGACATGAAGTATAACCACCAGCCTGAATAATCTTATCCAGAGCTTCACGGTCAACAACAAGATCCTTTACTATCGGGAAAGCAGTTGCGCGCCAAGGATCAATATAAATTGTATCACCATCCTTAAATTTACGCATATGAAGCTGGCAGACGGTTGTGCGCTCCTGACCGCCGTGGG
>CAZXTZ010000131.1:0-8446 GCA_964643645.1 uncultured Geobacteraceae bacterium | reverse complement strand
GTTACCACCGAGAGGCTGATTTACTCCCATTCCAGTGCTCCTTTTTTCCATACATAGATATAACCGACAAAGAGGATTACAATGAATATTCCCATCTCAATCAGGCCAAACATTCCGAGTTTCTTGTAAAGAACCGCCCAGGGATAAAGAAATACAGCTTCAATATCGAACAGTATGAAGAGCATTGCAATCAGATAGAACTTGATCGGAAAACGCTCGTGTGCAGTGCCTATAGGCTCACAACCGCACTCATATGGAGCCATTTTAACCTTTGAATACTTCTTCTGGCCAATCAGTGATGAAAATACAACAGAGCCCAACCCGAAGGCTAACGCAATGAGTATCAAGAGCATTATGGGCAAATAAGTTCCTAGCATTTTTTAAAACCTCCATACCAGTCTTTTGGCTTTTTGCAGGTATACTGTATACAAAACGAAGTGAAAATATTTCATTTGACCTCACATTGTCAAGAACTTATTTAAATATTTTTTTTCATAAGAAACAAATTCCAATTAGTCACGCAATAGGCCAATTTTATTATTCTTTTTTTAATGGATATTTTTATATCTTCTTGTATGGATCAATTAAATATCTTTGTATTTTTCATGTAAACATAATTTTAGCTCACTTAAAGTGAATTGACAAACGCAGCTCACACCGATAAACAAACATTACTTAAATTTGTAAAATTCATATTAGATGGAGCCTTTTGTATGAATCACAATTTATCCAGTAAACTCTTTGAAGAAGCCAGGATGCTTATTCCAGGAGGGGTAAACAGCCCGGTTCGCGCTTTCAAGTCTGTTGGCACAGACCCAGTTTTCATAACAAAGGGTGCGGGAAGCCATATCTTTGATGCCGACTCAAATGATTATATTGATTATGTTGGATCATGGGGGCCCCTTGTACTAGGACATTGTCATCCGAATGTTGTAAAGGCTGTTAAACACTGCGTTGAGAGCGGCGCAAGCTTCGGCGCACCCACAGAACTTGAGACCACGCTGGCCCGGATGGTAATACAATCTGTTCCATCAATCGAGATGGTCAGGATGGTAAGCTCTGGCACAGAGGCAACAATGAGCGCCATAAGGGTTGCCCGGGGACATACGGGACGCGATAAGATAATCAAATTTTCAGGATGCTATCACGGGCACTCCGACTCCCTGCTGGTTAAGGCAGGTTCCGGAGCTGCGACTTTCGGTGTTCCGGACTCACCAGGTGTACCAGCTGACTTCGCAAGGTTGACACTTACGGCTGAATACAACTCTATTGATTCGGTGAAATCCCTGATCGCAGAAAACAAAGGCGATATTGCCTGTATTATTATTGAGCCGGTTGCAGGAAACATGGGCACAGTGCCACCACGGCCCGGGTTTCTGGAAGAACTCCGGGAGATATCAGCAAATGAGGGTATAGTACTTATTTTTGATGAGGTCATGTCCGGTTTCAGGGTAGCGCTTGGCGGCGCCCAGGAACTATACGGCATCACTCCTGACATGACAACCCTTGGCAAGATAATCGGCGGTGGCCTTCCAGTGGGTGCTTTTGGTGGCAAACGTGAAATAATGGAGAAACTCTCTCCCTCTGGTGGAATCTACCAGGCAGGCACCCTTTCAGGCAATCCGCTTGCCATGACAGCAGGCATCGAAACTCTGAAACTTCTCATGCAGCCTGGTTTCTACCAGGAGCTTGAGCAAAAGAGCTCCATAGTTGCTGAAGGCATTTCCGCTGCAGCGAAAAAGGCTGGTTATCCTGTCTATAGCACCAGAGTTGGCAGCATGTTCTGTGCATTCTTTTCTAAAACAGATGTATACGACTGGCCGACAGCTTCACGATGCGATACAAAAGCATTTTCAACATACTTCAGGGCCATGCTTGAAGAGGGAATTTACCTTGCCCCATCCCAGTTTGAAACAGCTTTCGTCTCAATTGCGCATACTGATGAAGACATTGCCACCACCATAAGAGCAGCTGAAAAATGCTTCCGCCTCGTTGCTTGACAACAAAGCAGGTTGACATCAATCAATCCTGTATGGTATTAGAATCAGGTTTTGTATACAATTTTGGCAAGAATGGAGGAGAAGTGAGCGAATTCCGTGATCTTTTCCGAAATGTAGGACTGGTATCCAGCATGGGTATTTCAGTTGCTCTTGCCATTGGAATAGGTGTATGGTTCGGCCTTTTTCTTGATCGCCATTTAGGAACAAAGCCGCTTTTTTTCTGGTGCTTCATGCTGATAGGCATCGCATCCGGATTTAAAAATATTTATGTTATTACCCGTCGGGAGATCGGCAAACTGGACAGTGATAAAGATAAGTGAGGACAACCTCCTCACGACAGTAATCAAGGGAAGTCTGGTTCTTGCTTCTGTACTGACCGTTTCAGGCCTCCTTATCTCCGGTACATCAATGGCCCTGGGAATTGCAGCCGGATCTTTAACTGTTCTTTTCAATTTTGTATGGCAGCGCAGTATCATGCATCGGGTTTTAACCCTTAAACCGGGCAGACCGACCCTTTATGCATCCATAAGATATATCCTGCGCCTTTCAATTACTGCTGTTATTCTTTACAGCATTCTGGTATCAGGCAGATTTTCTGTATTTGGCCTTTTACTTGGCTTATCCGTAGTAATGTTGACAATAGTAATTTGTACTATTTTGTTTGCGATTCAACATAAAGGAGACTGACCGATGGTTCACCCGCTGTTGTTCCTGCAATTCATCAGCACAAAACTCCAGGCCCTGCTGCACATACAGGAAGCCTCTGCAAACGCCATAACCTACACATGGTTTGTGATAATTCTTCTGCTGATTATCTCAAAAATGGCATCCAGCGCACTCAAAGCCATACCATCAGGTATGCAAAACTTCATGGAAGTTGTTGTGGACGGCATTGAAACAATGGTTGTTGACACAATGGGTGAGCATGGACGTCCATACTTCCCCCTTATAGCAACTCTGGCTATTTTCGTACTTGTTTCAAACCTTATCGGGCTCATACCTGGCTTCTTTCCCCCAACTGCAAATATCAACACAACCGCAGCCTGTGCAGTAATAGTATTCCTTTCAACCCACATTGTTGGGGTTAAAAACCACGGTTTTCACTACATCAAGCACTTTATGGGCCCTATCTGGTGGCTTGCCCCTGTCATGTTCTTTATCGAAATAATTGGACATCTTTCAAGACCTGTTTCCCTCACCCTGCGTCTTTTCGGCAACATGAACGGACACGAACTTGTCCTTATGATATTCTTTGCACTCGCACCATTCCTGGTTCCACTGCCCATGATGCTGATGGGTGTTCTTGTCTCTTTTATCCAGGCATTCGTATTCATGCTCCTTGCAATGATTTACATTCAGGGTTCACTTGAAGAAGCCCACTAAAATCTATAAGTTATTCAACTCCTATACAGTTTAGGAGCATAAAACACGGAGGTAGAGAAATGACGTTTTTCGTAGCATGTGTGTTGGCAGCCGGCATCGGCATGGCGCTTGGTACCCTAGGTACCGGTATTGGTCAAGGAATGGCTGTAAGCCGCGCAGTTGAAGGTGTTTCCCGTAATCCCGGTGCATCAGGCAAGATTATGACTGTTATGATGATCGGTCTGGCAATGATCGAATCACTGGCAATCTATGCACTGGTTGTCTGCCTCATTATCCTGTACGCAGACCCCTTCAAAATTGTAGCCAAGCTGGCTGAGGTAGTGGCCAAGTAATTCTTCTTTAAATCGCCTTCCATAAGAAAGAGTCAGTCGGATTACCGGCTGACTCTTTTTTTGTCTTCAATTTGCGATAGAGGAGGCTACGGATTTTCCGATACAGTCACTAAAGCGCCAGCAGAAATATCACTCTCCGCAATAACCCCATCAGGCCGCCTGAAAACAGTACGGCCCGTATAACTGTATTTAAGACCCGGTTTAACTGACCTGTCTTCATATTTAGGGGCAAGAGGAGATACTGTAGCAATAGGGTTATCGGCTCCATCTTCCGAAAGGTTTTTCCTGAAAAGTCTCACTCCGATTATCTCACCGTCCCCCTCAAAAAAATCTGGTGTATCAACAACAACATACACTGCCCCCATAGAAGACGAGACCTTGATCCCCGATTTTTGTGGAGGCTCTGTTAGCTTCACCGAAACAATCCTTGAAGGAGAGCCTTCTGTCCCATCCTTTAAATATCCCAGAATTATGTAGCTATAGGTATTCCCCTCTTCAACATCCTGATCAGTCATTATCATACTGTTTCCGAGGATCACTACCCCTTCTCCAGGATATTCAAGATCAATCTTTCTGTAGGGCCTGAATTCAGAGAGGCAGGACTTACATGACTCATTTTGAGAAGTGGTTCTCGCAAGGCGCATCACCTTGATACCGGCCAAAGGTTGATCTCTAAGCTTACGCCCTGCCAGATCCTTTGCCGGAAGCGGAAAAGCTATCTTTAAAATTCTTCCTGTCTGCTCGGGCTTTATATACGCTGGAGCTTCCGGCACAAGAAGATCCCCGTAAATCATAGGGCCTTTTTTTCCGCAGCCAGACGCCAGCATTAGAAATGCTGCCATCGAAAGCGCACAGGCGGATGTTCCAGATGAAATTTTCACTCTACCTCCCCTCACGTCCGGCCATTATCTCGCCCCAGACACGGTTCCTGGCAGTACCACCCGTTACATTCCTTGCATTTATACTGGCCTCGACAGTAATAGCCGCGAAGATGTCATCGGAAAAATATGGTGAAAACAGCTGCCACTCTGCAAGTGAAAGCTCTTCAATGGCCATTTCATTTTCAAGGCAATAGGCCACTGCCTTCCCAACCGCTTCATGGGCATCCCGGAAAGGCAACCCCTTGCGGACAAGATAATCCGCAACGTCAGTTGCAGTGGAAAATCCCTGACCTGCCGCCCTTCTCATAGTTGAATCATTAAATCGCATTTCACGAACCATGTCCGAAAATATTTTGAGAGAGCCTTTAACTGTATCAATGGTATCAAAGAGCGGCTCCTTGTCCTCCTGCATGTCTTTGTTGTAGGCCAGGGGTAAACCCTTCATTACCGTCAGTAAAGCCATCAGATTGCCATATACACGGCCGGTCTTTCCACGCACCAGTTCCGGGACATCCGGATTTTTCTTCTGGGGCATTATTGAAGAGCCTGTACAGAAACCGTCCGAAAGTTCAACAAAACAGAAAGCGCTTGTGGACCAAAGGATTATCTCCTCAGAAAAGCGTGAGAGGTGCATCATCAGTATGGATGAGGCAGACATGAACTCCAGAGCAAAATCACGGTCAGATACGGCATCAAGGGAGTTGCGGGTCACAGCCGTAAAGTCAAGCTGCTCTGCAACATACTCACGGTCAATATGGAACGTGGTACCTGCCAGTGCCCCAGAGCCAAGCGGCATCACATTTACCCGCTTGAGGCAGTCCTCCATCCTCCACTTGTCCCTTTTGAACATCTCCACATACGCCATCAGGTGGTGAGCCATAACTATGGGCTGAGCCGACTGCAGGTGGGTAAAACCGGGCATAAACATATCAATGGTTTTTTCAGCCTGGCCAAGCAGGGCATCAATCAGCATGTCAATGTAAGCCGATATCTCAACAATCTCATCCCTCAGATATAGCCTGATATCCAGAGCCACCTGATCATTGCGGGAGCGTCCGGTATGCAGACGCTTTCCGGCCTCGCCTATCCTCTCGGAAAGCCTTGCTTCGATGTTCATATGTATATCTTCAAGTGCCACGGAAAAATCAAACTCTCCCCGCTCTATCTGTTCCAGGATATCCTTAAGACCATTGACAATAGCCTCCACATCCTCGTTCGAAATTATGCCCTGCCTTCCCAGCATCCTGGCATGGGCCATGGAACCACGGATATCCTGGTGGTATAGTCGCTTGTCAAAATCAATTGACGCTGTGAACTCTTCTACAAATTTGTCAGTGGGCTGGTTGAAGCGGCCGCCCCATAGCTTGTTTTGTGACATATACAAAGTTCTCCTTATGTGCTAAATACCACCGGCAAATGTGGCTGTTTGTACCTTCTCCCATCCATCTGATGCAGCACGCTGCAAAATACTATGCACCTTCAGAGGAACCCGGGAACTGCGGGGGTCAATCTCATGGTGCAGAGGCAGGTTGAAGTACAGCAGACGTGTTCCTGAACCAAAGCGAAGTCTACAGACCGGAGCGCCATCAAAATCATCTGTCAGAAATTCCTCTGACTTGACCTTCTCAAGCCTGTGATGACGATTTATCACCACGTATGAATGGCCAAATCCTTCTGCCTGCCTCGCCCCTTCCAACACCGTTTCATCTGAGACATTGCCAAAAACAGTCACGGTTTCACGTACTCCGGGAGTATCTTCAAGATACTCTCCATAGAAGCCACTCAGCACATCCCTGTAGGCGCAATGCTCAGGCTTCGGGTTGCACTGGATAACAAAAAGGGCATCCAGCCCCTGACGGGTGCTGAAATAGAGCTGATTTGAATGATCAATTATCTGCTTGATATTGGAACGGTAAAGATCACGATACAGGTAATCAAGACAGATAATCGCCATAAAGTTGAAACATGATAAACTGCTTCGCAGCAGGTAGAAATGCCGCCCACGGTAAAGATCATGGTATTTGTCAATAAACTCTTCACCATGGAACGGATGGCTCTTTGCCTCTAGAAACACACGGAGCCTGCCATCGTTCTCCTTCACCAGAACAAGGCACCAGTTGACCGGCATCTCCAGAATATCACCTGAATCAATATCCTGATCAATCAGCTCTATAGCCTCCCGGTTGTCCGCGCTGAAACGTTCAAGGTAACTTCGATATCCGGCCACTGTGACATGCTCCACTCCGATCATAGTGACTGTATTTGGCCTGAATCTCTGTTCAACTATTTCCAGCAGATTGTCAAGACAGGTTATGGGAAGAGAGGACTCTGGAAAAAGCAGAAAATGCAGTTTTTTAAGATTTCCCTCGCCAGCAGCCACCAGTTCAAGCACTGAGCTGATAAACTTCCACTGCTGTTCCTTCTCCACCGGATGAAATCCTGCTGCACGGTGAAGGTGGTTGGGAATCTGGGCTATCAGGCAATGCAGATGGTGCCCCTGAGGGAAGAGAAGATTAAGGTGTGTATCAATTATCTTCGGCATGTCGGCAGCATCTTGGCTCAAGCATGTCAAGCTCAGGGTAAAGCTTTGTCAAAACAGTGCGCGTTCCTTCCGGCATCTCGTAATTGCAGAGTTCTGATCCTGTAACCCAGGTTGCCTCAGCTACTTCGCCCGGATTGTGGTTAAGATCCTGGTGTAGCGGGCGGCACTGATAGAACAGAATAATATAGTGGCAGTTTTCCTCGCCAGGGGTTACATGTTCAAAAACATCAATCAGGCTGCCAACCTCCACATCCAGCCCGACCTCTTCATCAACCTCCCTCTTTAATGCAACAGAAATAGGCTCGCCAAGCTCAATCTTGCCCCCTGGCATTACCCACATACCCTTAAACGGAGGGATGCTCCTCTGAGTGAGGAGCACCCTTTCCTGATCATCAACAATCACAGCCACCACCGAGGTGACTATGTGTTCCTTCCTGAACCGCTTGGCTGTCACACCCTACTTCTTGCCCTGCATCAGGGAGCGGATCCGCAGTCGCAGCGAGTTGATCTTGATAAACCCTTCGGCATCGGCCTGGTTGTAGACCTGATCCTTCTCAAAGGTGGCGAAATCCAGATTGAACAGCGAGTTGGTCTCGGATTTACGGCCCACGGTACGACAATGTCCCTTGTACAGCTTGACCCGGGCCACCCCGTTGACGGTCTTCTGGGATTCGTCGATCAGGGTCTGCAGCATCTCCCGTTCAGGCGAGAACCAATAACCGGCATAGACCAGTCGGGCATACTCGGGGATCAGTGAATCGCGAATCCGCATTACTTCACGGTCCATGGTGATCTGCTCAACGGCAGAATGGGCCTCGCGCAGGATGGTGCCGCCGGGGGTTTCATAAACACCGCGGGACTTCATCCCCACCGAACGGTTCTCCAGCAGGTCCACCCGGCCGATGCCATGTTCGCCGCCAATAAAGTTCAGATGGGCCAGCAACTGGGCCGGCGACATCTTGACGCCATCAACGGCAACGGCATTGCCGTTCGCGAACTCAATCTCCACGTACTGCGGCTTGTTGGGGGCCTTTTCCGGTTTCTTGGTCAACACATACATCTCTTCCGGCGCCTCTGCCCAGGTATCCTCCAGGATGCCGCCTTCAAAGGAGATGTGCAGCAGGTTACGGTCAGAGGACCAGGGACGCTTCTTGGTGATCGGAATCGGGATGTCGTTCTTCTTGGCGTAGGCAATCAGGGCCTTGCGGCTGTTCAGCTTCCATTCCCGCCAAGGTGCAATCACCTTGATTGAAGGATCGAAGTGATAGTAGGCCAGCTCAAAGCGGACCTGGTCATTGCCCTTGCCGG
>CAZXTZ010000130.1:6215-8447 GCA_964643645.1 uncultured Geobacteraceae bacterium | reverse complement strand
GGATGACATACTGGGCCGACGCACCACCATGACCATAAGGCGTGTGGAAAACGGGATGGTACTGGAGCCTGACACGATCTACCTCATTCCACCCAAATCCCAGATGACAGTTTCAAAAGGGACCCTCTACCTGAGGGACAAACTGCCCCAGCCTTATTTCGAGCTACCGATTGACATATTTCTGCAATCCCTGGCCGAAGACTCAGGTGCAAGAAGCATTGCTGTTATCCTTTCCGGTACAGGCTCCGACGGTTCCAGGGGGATTCAGGGGATAAAACGCAAAGGGGGCCTTGTTATAGTTCAATCACCAGATACGGCCCAGTTTGACGGAATGCCACGCAGCGCCCTGGCAACCGGCCAGGTTGATTACGAACTGCCCCCCCACAGGATTCCGGCGCTTCTTACCGAATACATTCAGAATCCGTCAAAAATAAGAGAGATGATAAAACCGGTAGGGGAAGATACTGATTATGAGGATGCACCTGAGTTTGCAGAGATATTCTCGACCCTGAGACGCAGCTTCGGCCTTGACTTCGCCAAGTACAAGGCTGCAACAGTCGGACGAAGAATAAAACGGAGGATGGAGCTAAGGCAGTTCAACTCCCTTGCAGATTATACAGTGATGCTTACAGGTGACCAGAACGAGCAGGACCTGCTCTACCACGACCTGCTGATAGGGGTAACCGAGTTTTTCCGCGATCCCGAAGTCTACAAGGCGCTTGAGGAAAAGGTTATTCCTGAACTTTTCCAGCGCAGCGTAGCTGGTGAGGACCTGCGGGTCTGGTCGGCCGGATGCGCCACAGGAGAGGAGCCCTATTCCCTTGCAATCCTTTTGCAGGAAAAGGCTGAAGAGCTTGGCTTCACAAACCGTATCACCATATTTGCCACCGATGTCCACCGTGCTTCCCTTGATTTCGCCTCAACCGGAATATATGATCTCCAGCGCCTGGGGAATCTTGGCACTGAAAGAATCGAAAAGCACTTCAAGCGAGAATCCAGCGGGCTTTACCGGATATCACCGGAACTGCGCAAAATGGTCATATTTGCACCGCACAACCTGACCAATGACCCTCCTTTTACAAAAATTGACCTGATATCATGCCGCAACCTGCTGATTTATTTCCTGCCTGAGGTTCAGGAAAGGGCCATCTCCCTTTTCCACTATGCCTTAAGGATTGACGGTGTCCTTCTTCTGGGCAGCAGCGAAGGACTGGGGGTTTACACTTCCGAGTTCGAGACCATTGACAACCATTGCAAGCTGTTCCGAAAGAACCGTGATCTGCGCCTTGCCCTTGATTTCGGATCAACACGACACCTGAGAGCCGGCACAAACAGCCTCCCGGTAATTCAGCCCGGCACCGGCAAAACCATTCCGATGAACCGGCAGATACTTCATGATTACGATCATATACTGAACCACTTCATGCCCCCCGGCATTCTTATTGATGAAGAGCGCCGCATTCTTCACTACTTTGGAAATATGGAACCTTTTATGAAGCCCAAGCAGGGGCGGGTTGAATATGATGCCCTTGAACTTGTGGAAGATGCCCTCCATATAGCGGTAAGCACAGCGTTGCAAAGGGCTGTCAAGCAGCATGAACGGATACAGACAAGAAACATAAGGGTTCCCAGGGGTGAGACAGAACTGCTTCTTGACCTTTCAGTGGAGCCGATTCTGGATGAAAAGAGCCGCAGCTTCCACTACCTGATAACCTTCGACCAGGTCAGGCATGTTGAACCGCCCCCCCAAAGCATAACCGGCGATGCAGTGGAATTTGATGCCGAACGTCAGTACCGCCAGTATATCCAGGATCTTGAATTTGAACTCCAGTCAAACAGAGAAACGCTTCAGGCCACGATAGAAGAACTGCAGACCAGCAATGAAGAGCTACAGGCAACAAACGAGGAACTGCTGGCTGCAAACGAAGAGTTGCAAAGCACAAACGAAGAGCTTCACTCCATAAATGAAGAGCTTTACACGGTTAATGCTGAATTTGAACGCAAAAACACAGAACTGAGACAGCTCAACCTTGATCACGACAGCCTTCTCACGAACCTGGAGACAGGGATAATCTTCCTTGACAAGGCCTTGCGTATACGAAAATACAACCAGGCAGTGCAGACCATATTCAGGCTTTTACCCCAGGATCTGGGCAGGCCCATTGACCATATCTCCTATTCCCTTACAGACCAGCATGAACTGATGAAGGATCTGCAGTCCATACTTGAGGG
>CAZXTZ010000130.1:0-6115 GCA_964643645.1 uncultured Geobacteraceae bacterium | reverse complement strand
CAGTTTCTGGCAACAATGAGCCATGAGATCCGGACACCCATGAATGGTGTAATAGGCTTTCTCCAACTGCTGCAGACAACCGAACTTACGACTGCTCAGCAGGAATATGCACGGCTCATGCGGTTTTCAGCAGAAAATCTGCTGAATATTATTGGAGACATTCTTGATATATCGAAGATTGAGGCAGGGGCCATGCTGGTTGAAAACTGCTGCTTCAGGATTGATGAACTGCTTGAGATGGTAATAAAAATTTCCAGGCCACAGGCAGAGGACAAAGGGCTGACCTTTATGGACAGGATAGCGCCTGACCTCAATCACAGCCTGACCGGAGACCCGATAAAGATCAAACAGATACTTATCAATCTGTTGAGCAACGGAATAAAATTCACATCAAAGGGAAGCATTACAATTTCTGCAGACCACCTGAACCGCCCTGACAATTCACACTGGATAAGGTTCATGGTTACAGACACCGGCTGCGGAATACCAAAAGAGAAGCTGGATGAAGTGTTTGAACCTTTTGTGCAGGCAGACGGTTCAATGACACGCTCCTTTGGCGGAACAGGTCTGGGCCTTGCGATCTGCCGCAGGCTTGCAACCCTTATGGGAGGAGAGATAACAGCCAAAAGCAGACAGGGACAGGGCAGCTGCTTCATACTTGACCTGCCCCTTCAAACCTGTGATGCCGTAATACCCAAAGCCCCTGAGCTGACTCCACTCCCGGTGGGCTGGAATGAAAAGCCACTGAAAATTCTTGTGGTTGATGACCACGACCTTAACCGCCAGCTTACCTGCAAGCTTGTGGAGGTTGCAGGGCACAAAACAACCCAGGCGGTAAGCGGCCCCGAGGCGATAGAACAGTGGAAACAGGGAGGGTTTGATATTATTCTGATGGATCTTGAAATGCCTGATATGGATGGCGCCCTGACCACTAAAATCATCAGGGAGTCGGAAGAGGAACAGAAACAGGGGACGCATATACCGATCATAGCCCTTACTGCCCACGCCCTTTCCCATGAGAAGGAAAGGGCCCAGGAGGCCGGTATGGACGGATATGTGACCAAACCTGTCATGCTTGGGGATCTTTTGCTTGAGATAAGGAAGGTACTTGCCTGAAGCCAAAGGTAACCCCACCTGGCACTAAAGTATAACGCTGGAGACAGAGATGACCAACCAGACTGACATAACAATGGAATTTCTTGAGGAGCTTTTCGATGCCCTCACATCCCATATCTGCGTGGTTGACCGCACTGGACATATACTTCTTACCAATGCCGCCTGGCAGAATTTTGCAGAGCAGAATAACGGGGCAGGCGGGTGTGGCGGCAACTATCTTGAAATCTGCTCTGCCGCATCAAAAGCCGGCTGTGTTGTAGCCAGGGATTTCGCCAGCGGCCTGTCGGATGTGCTTGAAAATCGAGTGCCATGCTTCATGCTGGAGTACGACTGCCACTCTCCGACAGAGGAGCGATGGTTCATCTGTCGCATAACAAGGCTGATGTATCAGGACCACCCCCTTGCCGTTGTAAGCCACCAGAATATAACCCCCAAGATACTGGCTGAAAAATCCCTTGAGCAAAACGAAGCCCTTTTCAAAGCCACCTTTGACCAGGCGCTGACAGGAATGGTGCAATGCAGCCTTGATGGCCGGTTTACCATGGTGAACCGTGCATTCTGCAGAATGACCGGTTACAGGGAGTTTGAACTGCTGCGTGCCTCCTTTATGGACATTACCCTTCCTGAAGATATTGATGAAGACATATCCAAACTGAAAATGCTGCTAGACGGAGATATTCCGGATGGCTATACCATTGAAAAACGCTACATACGCAAGGACAAAAGCATTATCTGGGTAAACCTCCATGTGACTCTGGTAAGGAATAACGACGGATCTCCTCTTTCCCTTGTGGGGGTGGTTGAAGAAATAACTCAAAAAAAACAGGCTGAAGCCCGCGCCCAGGAACTGAACCTTCAACTGGAGCAGCGCCTCAATCTCCTGACCCAACCGGTTACAGAATGTGGGGGCCTGGAATTCAAAGACCTTTTTGATATCGAAGAGATTCAGAAACTTCAGGATCTTTTGAGTTCAAGCCTGGGCGTTGCAAGTATTATTACCGACACGAACGGAATGCCCATTACAAAACCCAGCAACTTCAGCAGATTATGCAGAGATATCATCAGAAAGACAGAAAAGGGCGTTGCCCGGTGCATAAACTCAAACGCCTGCTTCTCTGTTTCAACCCCTGGGGAAAGCATTGTGGGCAACTGCCACAGCGCAGGGCTTATGGACGGGGGAACCACCATCTTTGTTGGGAACCGGAAAATTGCAAACTGGATGCTGGGGCAGGTTATTGATGAAAGTTTTGATACTGAAAAAATAATCAATTACGCGGATGAGATAGGGGCTGACAGGGAACAGTTCAGGGAGGCGTTGTCCCACGTTCAACGGATGGGCAAGGAACGGTTCATGCTGATATGCGATTTTGTAGCCCAGATCGCCCATCAGCTTTCAGCCCAGGCCCTTAGAAACTATCAGCAGGCCAGATCAATAGAGGAAAGGATACGGACTGAAGAGGCACTGAAATTACAGAAAAATGAACTGCTTCAGACATCACACAAGTTACAGACCATAATTGAAACCATAGGAGATGGCATTACTCTCAGCGACAGTAGTGGAAAATTTTTTCTGTACAACCAGCAGATGAAAGAAATTACCGGTTACAGCATGGACGAAGCTAATGCCGCCGAATCCTTCATGCACCTTTTGTACAACGATCCCCAGGAGCAGCGGACTTTTATTGAAGAGCTGGCCCTGCTTGAAAAATATGGTTCAAACCATAACGTGGAGTCCACCATAACAGCAAAGGATGGAACCCGTAAGACCCTTTCCGTATCTTCAGTTCTCATAAATATTGATGGGGAAAACCACTATCTTACAGCCTGGCACGATTTCACCAACCGCAAGCTTCTTACCGATGCCCTTATTGCCAGCGAGAAACGGTTTGCAACAATCGCCCACTCAGCAGGGGATGCCATAATAATGATGAACAGCGGGGGATTTATAACCTACTGGAACCCTGTTGCAGAAAAAATATTCGGCTACAGGGATGAAGAGATAATGGGCAGAAATCTGCACCGGCTTCTGGCGACGCAAAATTATCAGCAACAGGCTGAAGAGGCCATGAAACAATGGAGAGTTGATGGCACCGGGGCATGTATAGGACGACTTGTTGAACTTACAGGCAGACGCAAGAATGGAAACATTTTCCCACTGGAACTGGTTATTTCATCTGTAATAGTAAAGGATGAATGGTCTGCAATCGGTATTTTGAGAGATACCACTGAGCGACACCGTGTAGCGGAGGAGCTTCGCTCCGCCAAAGAAGCAGCAGAGGCTGCCAGCAAGGCAAAATCAAACTTCCTGGCAAATATGAGCCATGAACTCCGCACCCCGCTTAATTCTGTTATCGGATTCACCGAACTGGTCTACGATGGAATTGCAGGCGAGATAAACGAGCAGCAGCAGGAGTACCTGGGAAATGTACTTACCAGCGCAAGACATCTGTTGCAGATAATAAGCGAGATCCTTGATCTCTCGAGAATAGAGGCAGGCAAGCTGAAGATGGAGATAGCCCCGACAAACCTCGACGCCCTGCTGTTACAGGTGCATGCCATGTTTTCAGAACAATTCAGGAACCACGGAGTAAACCTGTCAGTCTCTTCGGCACATCCAGAAGGGTTTATAATCAATGTGGACGAGGTAAAAATCAGGCAGGTAATTATAAACCTCATCTCAAACGCCCTTAAATTCACAGACCCAGGCGGTGAGGTAAAACTGGACACCACACTGAAAGAGGCTGAACAGGGTGAAATATTATCCATAAATGTTACTGATACAGGCATAGGGATAAAGGAAGAGGATCTGCCCAGGCTATTCAAGGAATTTTCACAGATAGAGCCGGCCATGACACGAAACAAGGATGGCACCGGCCTGGGACTGGCGCTTTCAAAACGCCTGATTGAGTTGCACGGCGGCAATATAACTGTTAAAAGCAGTTTGGGCCAAGGCAGTTGCTTTACCGTGGCACTGCCTATAACTGATCGGAATAACTGATGAGCGACAACAACCTGCCCAAAATATTATGTGTTGATGATGAGACGATGAACCTTTCCCTTTACAGGGCCATGCTGACCGGCAGCTACGAAATTGTTACCGCCGAAGATGGCTTTCAGGCACTTGACCTTTTGGAAAGTTGCGATCCTGATCTCGTTATACTTGATCTTATGATGCCTGGTATTGACGGCTTTGAGGTGCTTGCAAAAATAAGGTCGGATCAACGTCATGCGCTGCTGCCGGTTCTTGTTGTTACAGCCCTTGCAGACCGCAATGCGCGGATAAAAAGCATATCTCTCGGCGGAACCGACCTTCTTACCAAGCCGATTGACAGGACAGAGCTTACTGCACGTGTTAAAAACCTGATGGATCTTCGCAGGTCTGCCAAAGAGCTGATAGTTGCGAAAAAGCAGGCCGAGGTGGCCAACAAGGCAAAAAGCGATTTTCTTTCTGCTGTAAGCCATGAAATAAGAACACCTATGAATGGTATTCTCGGGATGGCAACCCTGCTGCTTGATTCCCCTCTTTCAAGAACCCAGCGGGAGTATGTGAATACAATCAGCTCTTCCGGCACATTACTGCTCGAAATAATTAATGATATACTGGATTTCTCGAAGATTGAGGCTGGAATGGCAACTCTTGAGCCGATGCCTTTCTCACTTCGCAAGGCTGTTGACGATGTTGCCGACCTGCTTGCAAACCAGGCTGCATCACGAGGAACCGAGCTGGTTGTTAAATTCCCGCCCCATATCCCTCGTCAGGTGCTTGGTGATATAGGTAAGATTCGGCAGGTACTGGTTAATCTGGCAGGCAATGCAATAAAATTCACCCCAAACGGCGTTGTGCAGATTGAGACAGAAATTTCTCAACGGGAAGATGAGTGTTTTGACTACCGGATTTCGGTGACCGATAACGGCAAAGGAATTCCACAACATCTGCAGGGACGTCTTTTTGAGCAGTTCTATCAGGCATCATCCGGAACAGACCGTCCACACGGAACCGGTTTGGGGCTTGCAATCAGTAAAAAACTTGTTACTCTTATGAATGGAAGTATCGGCTTTATAAGCAGTGAAGGCTCTGGATCAACCTTCTGGTTTACCATTCCAATGCCGGTTTTAAAGACAGACACAATTGACGGGGGTGATTCCCACCCATTCAGCGGCCCGGCAATTGTGGTTGCGCCCCTTCAACCGGTAAGGACCAGTCAGACTGAACTACTCGAAGCATTGGGCTTCAGCCCTGTTATCGCTTTTGCATCGCCTGGAGAGGTGTCTTTTGAAAACTTGTCAGCCGCAGCCAATATACTGCTGCTGCTATCCCTTACAGATGATGATACGGGCATGAATGAAGCAGTGAATCTGGCGCACCGCCTGCCCGATTCAATTAAACTGCTTGCAGTCCCTTGCAAAACGGCCATCCCTTTGGATGATCTCAGGAACCTTGGATTTTCAGCAACGATATGCCGTCCCGCAAGTGAGGCGCGACTGCTTGCACTGATTCAGGATCTGGGCCGTTGCGATAGTTCACGCAGCACTACTTCAGCCTTTGCCGGACTTCCATTTGAAGGGAAACGCGCTCTTGTAGCTGACGACAACATCCTTAACCAGCGTGTAATGGCGATGCTTCTGGATAAACTGGGAATAAATGCCACTCTTGCCGCCAGTGGCAGGGAGGCTGTTGAACTGTTTTGCATGGCGCCGTTTGATGTTGTTTTCATGGACTGCCAGATGCCTGATATGGATGGATACCAGGCCACAGCAGCAATCCGGCGTATTGAAGACAGTGAACAACGTGTACCGATAATTGCGCTGACAGGCAATGACACCGATGAAGAGAGACAACGCTGCACCGGAGCCGGAATGGATGCCTTTCTGCCAAAACCGGTAAGGCCGGAACTTCTTCGTGAACTGCTTGAAAAGGTTATTGCTGCTTTGTCACATTCAGAACAGCAAACCTTAACCCCCTCAATCCCCCTTAGATAAGGGGGAGGTTTTAAAGCTC
>CAZXTZ010000129.1:0-8493 GCA_964643645.1 uncultured Geobacteraceae bacterium | reverse complement strand
ACTATCTGGGGATAAACGGCGACCGGCTGTTTGAAAGTTCAGATCCGGCAGAAGCAGCGCTGTATATCATCAACGCCAGAAAGCCGTTGCCATGACCTATACCGAGCTGGAAGACAAGCAGAAGTAGAAAGCCGCCATTCCCTGTTTTAACCCAGAAAAAGCAGTTGTCCACGAAGCCGCTCCGGACGAACCTTAGAGGCGGCTGTCTTCATTGTACTTGATTATCATTCTTCAGGAATGTATTCTTTTAGTAAGGAGGTAAGGAATCATGCTTGCAAAGAAGACATCTAAAAACCAGCTGACACTTCCGAAAGAACTGGTTGCTCAGTTTCCAGGTATTGATCTGTTTGACGCTGCTGTAGACAACAACAGAATCATTCTTACACCGGTTCAGATTACTCCCGTATCGCTATCACTGGACAGTATCCGCAAAAAGATGCAACTTCTGGGGCTAAAGGAAGAGGATGTTGACGGGGCTGTGACATGGGCAAGAAAATAGTCGCTGCACCTTTGGTGGTTATTGACACCAATGTGCTGATTTCCTGCCTACTCTTCGGCGGACGCCTGGAGCCGCTTCGCTGGCTCTGGCAATCAGGCAGGATAGTGCCACTGTTCTCAAAACAGACCTTTGATGAACTCCATCGTGTGCTAGCCTATCCCAAATTCAAACTTACACAGCAGGAAATCGCAGCTATCATTCAGATTGAAATTTTGCCGTACTTTGAGGTTATAGAATCAGTTCCACAAATTCAGTCAGCCTGCCGAGATGCAGATGATGAGAAGTTTTTAGGAGTGGCAGCGGGCAGTAAGGCTACATATCTTATTACAGGTGATCAGGATCTGTTGATCCTGGTGCAATTTAAGGAAACAAGAATAGTGACCCCTCTCGATTTCCTTAGCTTGTGCGTAAAACCATGATTTTTCCAGAATACACCTCGTCTTGTACCAGAGAGAGATGTGGCGTCAGGCTTGACTTATCGATATGTTACGAATGAATAAAGGGGTGAGTACCTTTAGGCGCATACCTGAAATAACAGTATCATGCTTCGACAAGCTCACCATGAACAAAATATTAGCGGGTTACAGAGTATTTATTCTAACTTTCCCTGACAATCCTGCCGTCACTCACCTCAAAGATCCTGTCAAACCCTTCAATCATCCGGTGATCATGGGTAACCACCAGAATGGCAGAGCTGTTTTCCTGTGCCAGACTTTTTAACAGCGCCATGACATTCATGCCGTTTTCCGTATCCAATGCAGCAGTTGGCTCATCCGCCAGAATAACCCTGGGACGATTGGCCAGGGCGCGGGCAATGGCCACCCGTTGAGCCTGCCCGCCGGAGAGATTTGCCGGATAGCTCTGCTTTCGCTCTGACAGATTCAGCGCACTTAACAACTCTTCGGCCCTTTGTCGCGCAGGCCTTCCGGTGATGCCGTTAAGTTCAAGCGCCACCATCACGTTTTCCATGGCAGTAAGAAACGGAATCAGGTTATGGGCCTGGAAGATAAAGCCCAGGCGCTCACGCCGCAGACGCTTCAGATCAAGACCAGGTTGCCAACCATTGTCAGCAACGCAGTCTCCCCCTAATACAATCCTTCCACTGGTTGGCTCGTTGATCAGGCCGATTGCCGTTAAAAGAGTAGTCTTGCCGGAACCTGACGGCCCCAGTATGGCTGCCAGCTCACCTTGCTTAACCTGCATTGATGCGTCCTGCAGGGCAGTTACCGCACTATCGCCACTGCCATAAATTTTGGTGAGATGTTCCACCTCCACTGCGTACATGCTTAACCTCCCAGCGCTTCTGCCGGTTCAATGGACAGCGCCTTGCGAATCCCTGCCACACTGGCCAACACACAGATGCCAAGCACAATAACAAACAATACCTGCAGGTCTGAGTTGAGCAGTTCCACCCGCCTGGGAAACCTGTCAGATGTCAGATTAATGATCAGCAGGGCAGCCAGATAGGCCGCTATTCCCATGATCAATGATTGTTGGAGAATCAGACCGACAATGACCCGGTTTTGTGCGCCTATCAACTTTAAGGTTGCAATAACCTTCACCTTGTCCAGAGTCATGGTGTAGATGATAAGCGAGATGATGACAGCTGATATGACCAGCAAAATAACTGCAAACAGGCCGATCTGCTTACGGGCTTTGGCAATCATCCCTTCAAACAGGATTGCGCGCTGCTGGCTATCGCTGATGGCTCTCAGATGTCCCCAACGTTCGATTGATTCCTGAACCAGCAGCGGATTGGCAGCTGATGTCACCTTCACCACCAGGGCATTGATCTGGTGTGTCCCACCCCCCATGCCAGGAACAGCTGGAGCAAGGGCAGTCTGCTGGGCAATGCCTAGCCCCTCAACAGCGGCCAGTTCTGCTGCCACCCGTTGGCGATCGGTACGCAGGGCATTGTTATCGGCCTTAAACTGGATTTCTTGTGCATCAGCCAGACTGACATAGACCAGAGGATCACCGCTGGAAGAAGCCATGTTGCGGGTCAAGCCAACAATTTTATAATCGTTTCTGCCAAGTTTCAGACTATCTCCCAACGAGAGGCCAAGTGACATATCTGCAATCATCTCATAGTGACGCCGCTCAATAGTCCGCCCTGCCACAAGGGCTGATGGCCCACCCATGCCGCCTGGCTCATAGCCCACCAGAAAGAAACGGAACGGCTTGCCATCTCTATCCATCTGGATATTCTGATAGGAAACCGGAGAAGCCTGTGCAACACCGGGTAAAGCTCGCACACGGTATTTCAGATCCTCCTGCATACGGGAGGTGGCGGCAAAGGGGCCGTTGGTATCCTGCTGCACAACCCAGATATCAGCGCCGGTATCATTAAGGATCGTCATCGCCTCTGAAACCAGGCCTCGATAAATGCCAGCCATTCCCATAACCACCGCCAGCAGCAGACTAAGTCCTATACAGGTCTGCAGGAACCTGGAACCGTGGTGGCGTATATCACGCAGCGCCAGATTCATGCTTGCACCCGGACTCTCTTCCCGTCCTTGAATCGTGCCATTTTTTCTGGCGATTCCAAGACTACTGCTTCCCCCTGTTTCAGTCCGGACAGAATTTCCACAAGTCCCCTGGAATCCTTGATTCCTGTCTTCAGTGCACGAAAGCGCAAGCGTCCCCCATAAACCGTCCAGACACCGCTTTCCCTCCCGTCAAATACAACTGTTCTAGCCGGGATTGAAAGGACACCAGAATGTGTTGCCGTCTGAATCCTCACCTCGGCCTGTTCACCGATACGCTGAGACTTACGAGGAGTAGTAAAGCTGACTTCAACCGTTGATTCTTCAGTAACCCGATCACTTTCATGGCCGATACGTGCAACATGCCCCCCAAACTCTTCGCCGGGGGCAGAACGGATTGAAATTCTTGCAATCTGTCCGATGGACAACCCTTGCAGGGCAGTTTCATCAACTGTAGCGCGCACCCAGATGGTTGAGGGGTCAGCCAGCCTGAAAATTGGCATGCCTGGGGTTACTGTGGCGCCTGCCTCCTGATTGCGGCTGATAATGACACCATCCTGCGGTGCAACAATTATAAGATCTGCCAGTCGCGAACGGGTTGTTCCCAGGGCCGCTCCCTGCACCTGATGCTCCTTGCGTGCCGCTCCAAGGGCTGACCTTGCACGCATCACCTCAGCCTCAGCGGTCTTTGCCGCTGTCTCGTATTGCTCCGCCTCCATTGCCGCCACCAGATCCTTGGCAGCCAATGCCCGGTAACGTCGGGCATTCAGAATGGCCTGATCACGGGCAAACTCTGCCTTTTGTAACTGCGCCTGTTCAAGCTCCATAACAGCCATAGCCCGTTCACCCTGGGCCATTCCCTGTGACTCTTGCTGTTTTGTTTCCCGGCTATCCAGCATGGCCAGCAGCTGACCTTTTTTCACCCGATCTCCCTGGTCGGCGTGTAACGACAGAATCTGGCCAGTTACCTTGCTTGCCACTGGCACCACCACCTTTGCCTCAACTGTTCCATTTCCGTATACTTCAGCAGTAAGGTCCTGCAATGCAGGATAGACAAGCTTTACCGGTTGCGGTCTTGCCATAAGGAATACGACGCTCAGCAGCAGTAGCACCACTGCTGCAATCTTGATAAGTCGGCTCTGTTTTTTCAAAAATCCGGACAGTTCTCCCATAACCCTATTCCCCCCATGAAGCATCGAGACCTGATTGCCCCAAGGCTCTTGCAAACAACGCTCTGCTCGTTAACCGTTCGAAAGCAGTCACAATATTTTCATTTTCTGCCGAATATGCCTGAACCTGGGCATCACTTGCCTCTATCATTGAACCAACTCCCTGTCTGTAACGCTCCAGGGCAAGCCGGGCCTGTTCATCTGCCGCCTCTTTTGCTTTTGCTGTTGCCTGATAGCGGGCGTCAACCTCCAGCACCAAACGCCAGGTTGACTCTATTTCAGCCGCAATCTTCAGATAAAGATCATCCGTCCTGGCAACTGCCACACGTTGAAGTGCCTGTGCTTCCCGGACCTGGGAACTGGTTCCGAACCCTGAGAAAACCGGTATTGTCAGGGTAATTCCTATATTCCAGGTTCCACCCTCAGGTGGCAGGTATTTGTCGGCATATCCGGCTCCCGCAGCAAATGCAAGTATTGGCAAGTGGCCACTTTGCGCCGCCTTTGTATTTTCTTCTGCTGCATCCTGTTCATAACGGCTTCTGGAAATTTCTTTGCGCTGTCGCATACCTTTTTCCATCGCTTGCGTCAAAGGTGGTAAGGGGTGCAACTGCGAAGGCGCCATAACCGGAACTTTCCCGCCAAGATCCCGTTGCCCCATGAGACGGGCCAGCTCCAGATCAGCCAGAATTACCGCTGTATCAGCTTTCAAAACTACTGCCGAAGCAGTGTGAAGATTGGCTTCCGCCCGCAACAGTTCAACTTTTGGGCGAATCCCCTGCTTATAGAACTGCATGGCCTGTTCAGACAACTGCCTGCACAGCGATTCGGTTGCATGTGCCACATTGGACTGTGAACGTACTGCTAACGCCTGCTGGTATGCCAGATAAACCCTCAGTGCAAGATCCTGTCTGCTTAGGCTCTGATTCTCACGGAAAGCCTTTTCCGTTGCCAGCTGGCTGGCTACAAGACTAGATGTCCGTCCAAAATCATATATTGTATGCCTTAGCTGCAAACCGGCTGTTCCTACTTCAGTCTCTTTGATACTGCCAAGGGCGGTTAAAAATGATCTGCCTTTATTCCAGTCTGCCACCAGATTAATCTGCGGCCACCAGGCTGACTCCACAACAGCGGTTTTGGCCCCCGCAGCTTCAGAACGCTGGTCCGCCTCAACAATCAAGGGGTTGTTTTTCTCTGCAGCTGCCAGTGCAGCTTTCAGTGTTAAGGGTTCTCCACTGCAGTCTGCTGCTGTCATAAGCGTCAGAACGACCAGCAAAACAATATAACGCATTGTATCGCTCCTTTTTGTGAATATGTATTCACATGCAAGGCAAAAAAATTATTTTTCCAGCAGCTTTCTTAAATTCAGCCACAGGGCTCCCACATCATCCAGCAGTTTGCCTTCGGCCTGATTACCTATCCAG
This sequence comes from uncultured Geobacteraceae bacterium, assembly GCA_964643645.1. Classification (GTDB taxonomy): domain Bacteria; phylum Desulfobacterota; class Desulfuromonadia; order Geobacterales; family Pseudopelobacteraceae; genus Trichlorobacter. Next base: position 2,918 of record CAZXTZ010000129.1, on the reverse strand, counting down.
CGCAGCACAGAAAACTGGATCAAACCAAGAATCGTAGTTGCCGTTTCACGGGCGGAAATGCCATCCCGCAGAGCGCCTTCTGATTTAGCTGCCTCAATCAGGCCTGTCAGTGTGGCCAGAAAACCCTCGATTCGACTTGTCATTATCTGGGCTATCTTCCCGCCAGTGACCATGCCGCCATCAGAAAACAAAAGCCTTGGTATACCCGGATTTTTGGCAATCATAGCGGTATGGGCCATGATGATTTTTTCAAGCTTCTCAAGCGGCGGACCGCTTGACGCTGCCAAAAGTGCAGCGCGACTGGTTACCTCTCCGCCAATATGTTCAACAACTGCCCGGATCAGATCCTGCTTGTTCTTGAAATGACGGTAAATATTGGCCTCGCACATCCCTGCCGCAACAGCCGCTTCATGGATGGTTAAACCTGACACCCCAAGCCTGCCGATTACCCCCAGGGCAGCCTGAACAATCTCTGGCTGCCTCACTTGGGTTGCTTTTTTTTCAAGTAGATTTTGTGATTTCATATTCACAAAATATCTACAACTATCAGCTATGTCAAGTTTTATCTGATTCAAAAGATAACTGTAAATGTTCATTCACTTAAAATCCTCATCTGATTTGACTTTCATCAAATTTGTTGGATAGTTAATGGTATGAATTTTTGCCAGCCTGGGGCTGGAGAACAATCACATGGAGAAGGAGGAAGAACTGTATGTGTAATTTCGTACGGCTGTTCAGCATAATGGCCTGCCTGACGCTGCTGCCGGCTCTGGCTCTGGCAAAACCGTCCAACTGTGAGACCTGCCACGCAAAGATCTCGCCCAAGATGGTGCAGGATTTCAACAGGGGAAAGATGTCCAAGACACTTTCATGCGAGGCCTGCCATGGCACCGCTCACACAAGTGAAAAGGATGTTTCTAAAGCACAGCTTCCCACCATTGCAACCTGTAAGCAGTGCCACCCTGATCAGGCCAAGCAGTACATGGATGGCAAACATGTCCTGGGGCAGATTGCACTGGATGCAATGCCCCGTTCAGCCCATCAGCCCAAGGCATTTATGGCAGGACAGAAGGGGTGCGGCGGCTGTCATACCCTGGGGCTGGTTGATGCCAAGGCAAGGGAAACCGAGGGCCGTAAATACTACAAGTATGGTATGGACTGCCAGAACTGTCACACCCGACACGCCTTCTCCAAGGCCGAAGCCAATGAGCCTGAGGCCTGCCAGACCTGCCATATGGGCTTCGACCATCCACAGTGGGAGATGTGGTCCGGCTCCAAGCATGGCGCTACCTACCTCAGTAACCGCGCCATTAACCCGGCTGCAAAGAACCGTGCGCCAAAGTGTCAGACCTGCCATATGCCAAATGGCAACCACCGTGTCATGTCGGCCTGGGGCTTCCTGGCTGTCCGCCTGCCTGAAGCCGATGCCGAGTGGATGGGCTACCGTGCAACTATCCTCAAAGGTCTTGGCGTACTTGACCCTAATGGCAAGCCCACTGCACGTCTTGATGTTGTCAAGGCCGGTAAGGTTGCGCGTCTGACCAAGGAAGATTTCGACAAAGAACGTGGCAAGTATGTTGCCATCTGTCAGCAGTGCCACTCACCAAACTTTGTGAAGGAAAACTTCAAGAATGCAGACCAGATGGGTAAAGAGGCCGACAAGCTCTTCAGCGAGGCAATCAGCATCGTAGCCGACCTTTACAAGCAGGGTCTCATCAAACAGAAGCAGGGCCAGCCTTTCGCCTACCCTGACCTGTTGACCTTCTATGATGTGGACACCAAGATTGAACAGACCCTTTACGAGATGTTTATGGATCACAGGATGAAGACCTTCCAGGGCGCCTTCCATTTGAATCCGGACTACACAACATGGTATGGATTCGCCAAGATGAAGAAGGATCTGACCGAGATCCGTGAAATGGCTGAAGATATGAAGAAGAAGTCAGGCAAGAAGTAACTGGCCCGCACAAACGCCGTTGGTGATTAGCCACATCCAACGGCGTTTGTCTTATTAAAAGCTGTAACATCTGTCAGCTTGTTTTCCTCTTCTATAAACTGCATGTTTTTTTGTGTTATTTGACTTCGGTCAAATTTCTTGTTTGAAGCTTCACGTATAAAGAAAATCTAAGAAAGGCTCAGGTTGAGCACTATTTAATACGCACCAGTTCAAACAACGAAGGGGGGTGAAGGGATGGGAACTTTACTAAATGGTAACAGACTGAAGATACTGCTCATTGTTGCTGTATGCGCCGGTCTGTTCGGTCTGTTTCTGATGCTGGGGCCGCCGCAGTTGCTTGCCAAATCCGAGACGCCGGATTTCTGTGCCAGCTGTCATGTGATGGAGGCACAACACACCGCCTTCATGCACTCCGGAGCCCACAGAAGATTGAAGTGTGTGGACTGCCACCTGCCCAACGATGGCGTTGCATCGCACTACATCTGGAAATCCATTGACGGCATGAAGGATGTGCTGGTGTTCAATTTCGGAAAGATACCGGAGAACATCAAGCTCTCGGAACACGGTGCAAAAATGGTCAAAGCAAACTGTATCCGCTGCCACAGTACGCTGGTATCGCAGATGGACACATCACGCGACTGCTGGAAATGCCACCGTCGCATAACTCACACCGGCACCGGCGCCATGGCAACCAACTAACCCACCAATCACCCAGGAGGATTGAGTATGAAAATGAAACTGCTTGCAACACTCTTGGCCGCCGCACTATGCGGAGCCATGGTCACCGCCTGCTCGCCCCCCAAGGCCGAGATGGCTAAAGTGGCAGAGATTCCGGACGGCACAATTGATCCTGCTGTCTGGGGTAAAAACTACCCTGAAGAGTACCAGACCTGGAAAGACACAGCCCTGCCAACCCCTGAAGGAAAAAGCAAATACAAAAAAGGAAACGACGGTGGCAAGG
>CAZXTZ010000128.1:0-8587 GCA_964643645.1 uncultured Geobacteraceae bacterium | reverse complement strand
CATAAACTTGATGATGCCGATACCTTCCTGTATGAGAAAACAACGGTGCCGATAGGCTATATTGCTGAAATAACGAGTTAATTTGAGCGGATGGCAGCCAACATCAGTTATACGGTGCTGGAGAGGAAACTTGACTATCTCAAACAGGTTGACGATGCGATAAAAGGAATGGATGCACCGCTCAAAGACTACAAGAAGACCCTGATCGATGCCAATGATGAGAAGCTTTATAATGAGCTCTTGGCCCAGATGGGTACATACCTGAAGTATACAGAACAGATGAAGGGATTGGCTCAGGCCGGCAAGTTTGACGAAGCCATGCAACTCCGTGCCGCTGAAGGGACAAAACTGCGCCGGGAAACCCGTGCCATGGTTAAAAAGATTCTTGACCTGAACATCAAGGCCGCCAAAGAGACTTCGGACAAAAATACTGTCATGGCCAGGCGGATCTCGCTGACCGTCAACATCATCATCGCCATCGGAGTTATCCTTGCAGTTGCCATCGGTCTGCTGATCACCCGCTATCTGACCCGTCAACTTGGTGGCGAGCCCAAGTATGTGGGCGATATTGTCCGCGAGGTTTCCAAAGGCAACCTGACCGTTGAAGTGCAGACTAAAGTCGGTGACGACACCAGCATGTTGGCAAATATCAAGCAGATGGTACAGACCCTGCGGGAGGTGGCCGGACAGTCTGTGGAGGCTGCCAATCAAGTGTCCATAGCTGCCGACCAGATCTCGGAGGCCAACCAAAGCTTCTCCCAGAAGATCACCGAGCAGGCTGCTTCCGTAGAAGAGACCACCGCAGCCATGGAAGAGATGGGAGCAGCCACACGCAGCACTGCTGAGAACGCCCGCGAGGCCAGCACCTTGGCCCGAAACAGCAAGACCGTTGCCGAAGATGGCACAAAGGTCATGACCGATACCATCACCGCAATGGACGAAATCAACAAGTCCTCCTCAAAAATAGCGAACATCTCCGACGTGATCGGCGAGATCGCTTTCCAGACCAACCTGCTGGCCTTAAACGCTGCAGTTGAGGCTGCACGTGCCGGTGAACACGGCAAAGGTTTTGCCGTGGTGGCCGCCGAGATCCGCAGCCTGGCTGGCCGTACCACCCAGTCAGCCAAGGAAATCACCGCCCTGATTGAGGACAGTGGTGAGAAGACCAGTAAAGGCGTGCAGCTGGCCCAGGAACTGAGCAAGAAGTTGAACGACATTGCCTCCGGTATCAAGAAGGTGACCGACCTAATGGAAGAGGTGGCTGCTGCCTCCCAGGAACAGTCCTCCGGCATCAACCAGGTTAACACCGCCATGACCCAGGTGGATCAGGCCACCCAGGCCAACGTTTCGCTCGTTGAAGAGACCAGTGCTTCTGCTGAAGAACTTGCGGCCCAGGCCCGCGCACTGCTTGATGTGGTCTCATTTTTCAAGGTGGATGACAATCGCCGTGCAGCAACCGGCAGACTTATGGCTGAGCCAACAACCAGAGTGTTGCCGGGTAAAACTGCTGCAGGCAAAATGTCTCTAAAGCGTCCTGCACTGGCAGCCCGTTCGGCTGCAGGCGGTAGCGATCAGGGAGATTTTTCCGAGTTTTAACCCCACAGTCCCTCTTCCTCCTAAATCCAGGTGGTGGAAGAGGGACTGTTGTTGTTTTATTCGGAGTCGAACAGGAGTGCTGTTGATGCTAGCAAATGCCACACAAGTCAGAAACGACAATGAAAAGATGAACGATGAGCTATTCAAACTCTTTGCAAAGCTTATCTATGACTTTGCCGGCATCCATTTAAGTGAACAGAAAAAGATTTTAGTAATATCCCGTCTCCAGAAACGGCTGATGGCACTTGAATTGAACAGCTATCATGACTACTACAAACGGGTCAAAGCGGATGAGGATGAGCGTATCATCATGCTGAACAGCATCACCACCAATACAACCAAGTTTTTCAGGGAAAACCACCACTTTGAATTTCTGCGGGATTCTTTGATTCCTGAGCTTGTACACAGTCGTCGGGCCGATAAGGAGATACGTATCTGGTCTGCCGGTTGTTCCACAGGCGAAGAGCCGTACTCGATCGCCATCACCGTCTGCGAGGCGCTGCGGGAGTTATTTCCGAACGCAGACCCCAATGATCCTTTTTGCGACTGGGAAATCAAGATTCTGGCAACGGATATCTCCACCAAAGTGCTTGATATTGCCCAGCGGGGGCTCTATGCGAACGACCAGATACCGGAAGGGGTGCCGTTGGAGCTGTTGAAGTGCTACTTCCTGAAGGGAAATGGTAGCTATGCCAACATGGTACAGGTCAAGGATTTCTTAAAGCAAGCCATCCGTTTCAGGCGACTGAACTTCAAGGATGCTGCTTATCCGTTCAAACAGCCATTTGATCTAATCTTCTGCCGCAATGTAATGATCTATTTTGATGAACCAATGAAGAACCATGTTTTTCACAAGTTCCATCAGTGTCTGGCTAAAGACGGCCACATGTTTCTAGGGCATTCCGAGACCATGACCGCTGACAACTCCATGTTCAGGCCGGTGCATATCACCGTGTACAGCAGACAATGAAACGGATCATTCTCAACATAGGCGAGTTTGCCGTATCAAAAGAACCGGTTGTTCTGGAGACCATTCTTGGTTCATGTGTGGGAATCTGTCTCTGGGATGCGGGGCAGCGTATCGGCGGACTGAACCATTATCTGCTGCCTAATGAGCAGACTGACACCCCTCGTTCAAGCGTCTATGGCGGAACCTCGATTCAGTTGCTGGTCAAGGCGATGCTTGAGGAAGGAGCAGCGATGGACCATCTGGTGGCACATATCTACGGTGGCGGTATGGTGATCAACAAGCTGGATGATGTCTTTAATATCGGTATGGAAAATGTCCTGATTGCACGTCAGATGTTGCAGGAATACGGTATTCCGGTGGTTGGTGAATATATTCGCGCCAGGCAGGGTATACGGGTGAGCTTTAAGACCGCCAGTGGTGAAATGACGGTTACCCCGCTTGGTGACAAGACCGAGCAGATCAGTAAAAATGAGTTCACGGCAGCCCATAAGGTTATGCAGCCATGTAAGAACTGCATCATGTGCGGAAGCTGCATTGACCTGTTAAACAAAAAAAGACGATCGAACCAGAAAAGTGAGGCTACCCATGGCAGCTAAAATCAAGGTGTTGGTTATTGACGATTCAGCCGTCATCAGGGCATTGCTGACGGATATTCTGAATGGAGCCGATGATATTGAGGTGGTTGGTACGGCGGCGGACCCAATATTTGCCAAAAGCAAATTGGCCAGCCTAATGCCGGACGTGATCACTCTGGACGTCGAGATGCCGAGGATGGATGGCCTGACCTTCCTTGAGGAACTGATGCGTACTAACCCGTTGCCGGTGGTGATGGTCAGCTCCTTGACCCAGAAAGCCTGCGATACGACACTGCGCGCCCTAGAGTTAGGTGCGATCGACTATGTGACAAAACCGGCCATCGATATATCTGAAGGTTTGACAGAGTTGGGTAACGAGATCATCCGCAAGGTAAGGATTGCCGCCAAAGCACGAATCAGGCGCTCAACTTTGCCGATTGTATCGCCTTCAACCGCATCCCATGCCAAGGTGTCCACTCTTGACACCAGCAAAATGGCCACCACAGACAAGCTGATAGCCATAGGAGCATCCACCGGCGGCACACAGGCGATCACCGAGGTAATTATGGGGATGCCTGAATTGGCACCCGGTATTGTAATCGTCCAGCATATGCCGCCAATGTTTACCAGGTCATTTGCCGTCCGTTTGAACGACATGGTCTGTATCCACGTAAAGGAGGCCGAACATGGCGACAGGATCCTGCGCGGTACCGCTTATATCGCCCCTGGCGGCAGACATATGGCTGTGCGTAGAAACGGTGCGATGTACTATATCGAACTGTCTGATGGTCCGGCAGTTAATTTTGTCAAGCCGGCCGTGGATATTCTGTTCCGCTCGGTCGCGCAGCAGGCCGGTAAGAACGCCGTTGGTGCGATCCTGACCGGCATGGGTGAAGACGGTGCGCGGGGACTGAAAGAGATGCGTGAGAAAGGCGCCCAGACCTTTGCGCAGGACGAAGCAACCTCGGTTGTTTTCGGCATGCCCAAGAAGGCAATCGAGATGGGTGGGGCAGAACGGGTACTGCCGCTACAGCAGATCGGGCGCGCTCTGCTTGATGCGATCTAGCACAAGCAGATACTGTGACATGTTTAAAATATTTTTATCAAATCAATTTGATAAAACTAAGGAGAAACAGACATGCTTAAAAACATCAAGCTCGGACCAAAACTTACCGGCAGTTTTCTCGTAGTGGCGTTAATCGCTATAGTAATCGGAGTTTTCGGTTATTTCCAGATCCACAAGATCGATGATGCCGATACTTTCCTATATGAGAAAACCACAGTGCCGATCGGATATATGGCTGAGTTCGCTCCCAACTTTGAGCGGGTAGCCTCGAATCTGGCCTACGTGGGCTATGAGAATAAATTGGACTATCTGAAGAGTGTTGATGATGCGATCAAGAAGGTGGAGACGCCGCTCAAGGATTACAAGAAGACCCTGATTGACGCCAATGATGAGAAGCTCTACAACGAGTTGCTGGCCCAGTGGGCCAGCTATCTGAAATATGCAGAGCAGGCCAAGACACTGGCCCAGGCCAACAAGTTCGATGAGATGCGTGAACTGAACGCCACTGAGGGGGTCAAGCAGCGCCGTGCCTCACGGATCATCATCGACAAGGTGATGGATCTTAATCTCAAGGCCGCCAAAGAAGTATCTGATAAAAACACCGTTACTGCAACCAGAGCAGGCTGGCTCATGATCGGGGCTGCTGCGGTAGGTTCAATACTGGCCTTTGTGCTGGGGTTAATTATTTCACGTTCCATAGCTGTGCCGGTCAACACCCTGGCCGGTCAGGCCCGTCAGGTGGCTGACGGAGATCTCCGGGTAAATATTGAGTATCGTTCCGGTGATGAGGTTGGTGAGTTAAGTGAGGCGTTTCGTACAATGACTGAGGGCTTGCGCGTTACCGTCAGCAAGGTGGCTGAAAATTCAAATCAGGTGGCAACAGCCTCCAGCGAGCTGCATTCTACGGCCGAGCAGATCGCCACCGGCGCTGAAGAGGTTGCCGCACAGTCGACTACCGTTGCCACTGCCGGTGAGGAGATGGCGGCCACGTCGGGCGATATCGCCCAGAACTGTCAGTTGGCTGCAGAAGGTGCCCAGCGTGCCTCGCAGACGGCCAGTGACGGCGCGGCGATTGTGGAACGGACCGTTGCCGTCATGGCCCAGATTGCTGAAAAAGTACAGCAATCAGCAAAGACGGTCGAAAGCCTTGGTGCGCGTTCTGATCAGATCGGAGCCATTATTGGCACGATTGAAGATATTGCCGACCAGACTAACCTGCTTGCCCTGAACGCCGCTATCGAAGCAGCGCGAGCCGGTGAACAGGGCCGTGGCTTTGCTGTTGTTGCTGATGAAGTCCGTGCCCTTGCCGAGCGTACTACCCGCGCCACCAAGGAGATCGGCGAGATGATCAAGGCCATCCAGCGTGAGACTAAAGATGCAGTGGTCGCAATGGAACAGGGTGTCCATCAGGTGGAGGCCGGTACTGACGAGGCGGCCAAGTCCGGGCATGCACTGCAGGATATCCTGGCCCAGGTCAACGACGTGGCAATGCAGGTAAGTCAGATAGCCACTGCTGCCGAAGAACAGACTGCCACCACTGGTGAAATTTCAAGCAACATGCATCAGATCAGCGAGGTTGTGCAGCAGACATCGCAAGGGGCCCAGGAATCTGCTGTCGCTGCAGCGCAGCTGAACAAGAATGCCGAGGAACTTCAGCGACTGGTTCGACAGTTTAAGCTTTAACATCTGCCGGGGCTCTCGGATGAAAAATGGGACTGTTTCAGTGAAATATTGCTGCTTTCGGAGCGAATCATGAACGAACGTCACGTAATCCTGATTGTGGATGACACACCCGAAAATCTGCGGGTGCTGGGCGATATTCTGGAGCAGGAAGGATATGAGGTGTTGCTTGCATCAAACGGTCCAGATGCACTTGAAAATGCCGCAGCATCTCCTGCGCCCGATCTAATCCTTCTGGATATTATGATGCCGGGAATGAATGGCTATGAGGTCTGTATCGCTCTTAAGTCATCTGAAACTACAAATGCAATCCCGGTGATCTTTGTTTCTGCCATGACGGGAGAAAATGATGAATATCGAGGTCTGGAAATTGGGGCGGTTGACTATATCCGCAAGCCATTCAAGCCGGAAATTGTCAGAACACGGGTCCAAAACCAGCTTGAACTAAAACGTTATCGTGAGCACCTTGAGGAAATGGTTGAGCTGCGTACCGCAGAACTGAAGCTTGCCAAGGAAGCTGCTGAGGCAGCCAACCGGGCCAAGAGTCTGTTCCTGGCAACCATGAGTCATGAACTGAGAACCCCCCTCAACTCAATTATTGGATTCACAGACCTAATTCATCGCAAGGTATATGGTGAGATCAATCCGGAACAGGAAGAATATCTCAGCTATGTGTTGGAAAATAGCCGACATCTGCTGGCACTGATCAACGACATTCTCGATATTTCCAAGATTGAAGAAGGCAAGATAGAGCTTGAATTAAGTAAGGTTCTGATTCGCGAGCTGGTGGCTCACTCGCTTGTTTTTGTCAGGGAGCGTGCAGATAAAAACAATATCAGGATTTGTACCGTGATTGACCGTGCTGTCCCCCAGACCTTTCGTGCAGACGAACGCAGATTGAAACAGATCCTGATCAATATTCTGGCAAATGCTGTTAAATTTACCCCGGATGGCGGCGAGATCTCGCTTGTCGTTCGTATTGCAGGCGCTGATGAGCTTTCAACATGGCCAGCGTGCCTTCATATGCCGCGAGCTGATGTTCTTTTGATTGCGGTAACCGATACCGGAATCGGGATCAGGCCAGAGGACACACAGCGGATTTTTGAGCCATTCGTGCAGGCTGACAATACATCGACACGCAAGTATGAAGGGAGCGGGTTGGGGCTGTCATTTTCCCAAAAACTGGTTGCCATGCACGAAGGTGCGATCTGGGTGGAGTCCAACCCCGCCAAGCAAGGAAGCACCTTTTATATTGTTCTGCCATTTTAAAAGCAATCCGCCGGATCGGAACGAGACTCCAAACAAGGGGAGAAACTATGAAGATTCTTATTGTAGAGGACGATTTTTTCTGCCGCAAGCTGATGCTTGCCTATCTTAATCCTCTTGGGAAATGTGACTCTGCAACCAACGGTGCCGAGGCTTTTTCTGCATTTGAGGCTGCGCATATTGAAGGGTCACCCTATGATCTCATCTGCATGGATATCATGATGCCGGAGGTTGACGGCATTGAGGCCCTGAAGAAGATCCGCGACTGGGAAGAGATTGAGCTAAAGATCAAGCGCAGTGACCGGTGTATGATCATCATGGTCACCGCCCTTGAGGATATGAAGTCGATCATGTCGTCATATCACTCTCTGTGCGACGCGTATGTCATGAAACCGATTGAACAGAGACAACTGCTTGAACAGATCAGGAAGCTAGGATTCAGTGTATGACTTCCCAGATCGCTGCAGAATCATCAGGCGCGCCCAGGGGTTTTATCAACGGTCAAGCGATATTGCCCGAAAACGAGGTTTTCAGCTAACAGTTGCCGTACAGAACGCGCACAAATCAACTACTGCGAATGATTCAGGCCTTGGCGATAATGTGGATCTATTCTGAATTTTTGTTTAAGTAGGCGGACGATGTGCATGGAGAAACGCCTTGGTAACATCTCGCTCATTTATATTCCGCCTGGCAACAGGCGTAATTATTCTCAACCTGTTCGTTTATATTCTGGTCGGGTTATCGCTCTATCAGAACCGTCAGCAGTTCGAGAAACAGACTGAGCTTTCAACCCAGAACCTGGTCAGAACCCTGGAATCCAATATAACGGGTTTGCTTGACAAGATCGATCTGGCTCTGTTTGGCGTGGTGAACGAAACCGAGAGGCAGTTCGTTGCCAGCGCAATCAACGGAGCTGCTCTTAACTCCTATATTTTGCGACAGCAGGCGAAGGTACCGGAACTTGAAGCGATACGGGTCGTTGATGCAAAAGGAAATCATTGTTGCGGACCAGATATTTCTGCTGGTAATTCGGTAAATATCGCCGATCGTGACTATTTTAAACAGTTGTCGGAGAACCGGAATGTCGGGCTGGTGATATCAAAACCGATAGTAGGACGCATTACCAAGACATGGAGAATAGTTATAGCCCGCCGCATCAACCTGCCGGATGGTTCATTCGGGGGTGTGGTATACGGCGCACTACCATTGGAGTATCTAACCAAGCTTATCTCCGTAGACACCGGCAAGCATTGTTCCTCTGCGATCAGAGATCTACAATTTACCATCATTACCCGATACCCTCCAACAAAAGTTGAAGGGCTGAAAACCGGTACAAACCTGATTTCGGCTGCTACGCGAAACTTTATTCAGGCAAATCCAAACTCTGGCACCTACAAGATTGTCTTCAAAGCAGATAATATTGAAAGAGCATTA
>CAZXTZ010000127.1:5851-8661 GCA_964643645.1 uncultured Geobacteraceae bacterium | reverse complement strand
AATAGAGTCTGCCTATCTGCCGTTCCATGGCACTGGTAGACCAGTTCTGGGTGGCAGCTTCCTGCATATACCACTCACGCGCCTTTTCATTTTCCACCCGCAAAAGCAGCCGGTAGTGAGTCCAGCTTAATTCGAGACGCAGTGCGTCTCGAATTGGAAACAGTTGATAGAACTGCCTCATTTTGCGAAGGTTGGTCGCATCAAAGCCTTTGCCAAACTCAACCGTCAGGGTCTTTGCCAAACGCGGAAGCAGACGGGTTCCGTATTCAGCCCTGCCTGCTCCCCCCTGTTCAAACTCAACAATATGCCGCCCCATTTCCCAGCAGGTTTGCACCTGCACAACATCAACGGCTCGCAGCGCCTGCTGACGTGCGGAAACAATCAACTGCCGCAGATTATCCAGCAAGCCGGAGAGATTTGTATCGTTCTGTACAATGGTATGGTTCATGAAGGAACCTTTCTTGTGAGCAAAGAATTCCGACTCGATCAGCTCAGCCGGAATAGCGCCACAGTTGACAGCAGCATCCAGACTGCCGCCATGGATTATAGCTGCAACTGCCCGTTATCAATTATCACCTGCCGGCTGCCATCCTCCATAATCAGGGTTACTGTGGGCTTGTAAAATACATAATCTTCGTGAAAAGGGGCCGCGACCTTGCCGCCGAAACCGGTGTTGTCCCCCAGGGCCAGGTGTATGGTGCCGAGAATTTTCTCCGCCTCCAGCACGTTATCCGGACGACTTGCCTTATCGTTTGTACCTATGCCCAGCTCTGCCAGATTTCGACAGTTCTGATTTTCCGCAAACCTGGCCTCCAGGCGTTGCCTCAGAGGGTCATCTCCCTCAATACAGGCCACTTTACCATCTGCTATGGTTATGGTGAGGGGTGTTGAAAGTTTTGCTGTCGGCCCCCACTCAACCACCATTTTACCGTAGCTTTTACCCTCAAGCGGGGCCAGGTAGGCTTCTCCGGCTGGAAGGTTGCCAAAGGCTCCGTCTGCTGTAAGAATACCATCATCCCCTTCAGCGCTACGCCCCATTTTGCATATATCCATTACCGTTCCGTTGGGGCACTCAATATGTGCCCATTCCGCCCTGTTGACAGCCTCAACCACTGCTGCTGTGCGTCGGGCAAGGGCATGCCAGTCAACTGTCATGGAGGTGCCGAACATATCAGGGTCAAAATGCGGAAGAGATGCAAAGCGGGCCCCTGCATGGCAGGCCAGTTTGCGGAAGTTGGTATGACTTGTTGAGTTGTTGGACAGGGCTATTATGATATCCGCAACCATTTCAGCGCCTGCAGCAACTATATCCCTGGCAGTTTCCAGTCCGGCCTTATCTATTGTTTTGGAGAGCAGCCCCTCAAGTATTCCTTTGTCCTTAAACTGGCTTATAATTGAAGCGCCAAACACAGAGTTCCATAGCACAACTGGAGGCTCGATTCCGGAAGCCTGTGTTGCAGGAAAATCAACAAAACCAGTGCGCCCGTATTTTTTTTCGGCAAAATTTGCAAGCGAGAACGCCGTGGAATGTAAACGGCTGCGACGATCCCTGTCAGAATCAGTCAACAACTCATCCTCACGGATCAGATCACTGAAAACCAGAATCCTGTCTTCCTGCCTGCGCCCCATATTAATTTCAAAAAGTGAAGAAAAAGCAAAGCTGAATTGTTCCATCACTAAACCTCCTTTTTGGATATAAAACCACACTATTAAACTTTATAGCGCATATTAATATTTCTGTATATCAGAGGGCTGCTTTGTAATTACAAATATTTTTCCCTTGATTTCAACAGAACGGTTATGGTAAGCAGGCATACTGTATACAATTTTACGGACTTTTTTCGTCTGTCATTATCAGCACTTAAGTCTTTGAAACAATTTGACTTTCAGTGTTGCGGAGGTGGCTGTGGCACAGGTAGTTTTTTCAACATGGGGAGGTTCTGTTGTAGACAACAGGACAGTGAGCGGAGAACCGGCTGCAGCAAGTTTCCGCCTGCCGGTGGCCTTTGACGGCCAGCAGCCGCTTAGGGCTTTCATGGGCTGGGATGGCCTTATTGTCTTTGACAAGGATGTGGATATTCCATCCATGGCCGCCGAGTATATGAAACGGGTTCAGACATTATATTGCTGTGGAAAATGTACTCCGGGCAAAAAAGGTACAAAGGTCTTGGCTGACCTTCTACAGAAGGTTGTCAGGGGTGAGGCAAAATCATCTGACCTTGACCAGGTTGCCGACCTGAACGCATTGCTGCAGAACTGCAAATGCACACTCTGTCCAAGCTCTACAAGGCCGATTCTGGATGCGGTAAGCCATTACCGGTCTGAATTTGAGGCATTATGCGATGGTAGCAGCAAGCCAAGACAGGAAAAATACCTCCACAAGATAACCGCTCCCTGCATGGACAAATGTCCGGCGCACATTGATATACCCAAGTACATTGAAGAGATAAAGAACTACCAGTACACCGAGGCTCTGGCCACGATCCGTGAAAATATGCCTATGCCTGCTGTATGCGGCCGGGTCTGTCCTCACCCGTGCGAGGCTGCATGCCGCCGCAAGAATGTTGACAGTGCTGTAAATATCATGGTGCTGAAAAGAACTGCATCTGACTATGAGTGGATGCACAAGCTTCAGCACCCTGCAAATACTGTACAGATGAAAAACAAGACAGTTGGCATACTGGGCGCAGGCCCTGCAGGCCTTGCAGCGGCCTATTATCTGGCGCTTCAGGGATATCGCAGCACAATTTATGAAGCCCTGCCGGAAGGTTTCGGCGGCGGAATGGTTGCAGTAGGAATACCGGCCTACC
>CAZXTZ010000127.1:0-5841 GCA_964643645.1 uncultured Geobacteraceae bacterium | reverse complement strand
GTCAATGGGTGTCGAGATCATCTACAACTGCCGCGTTGGTAAGGATATATCTCTGGCAGAACTTAAGGCCAAGCACAACGCTGTTATCCTTGCCCCTGGCGCACACCGTTCAAAGCCTATGGGGGTTGAGGGAGAAGACAAAGGCTACAAAGGCTTCCTGCCCGGCGGTATCGACTTCCTTCGTGAGGCCTACATGGGCCGCCCCACAGGTATGGGGAAGAAGGTCTGCGTAGTAGGCGGAGGTAACACCGCCATTGACTGTGTAAGGGTGGCGCTTCGTGAAGGAGCCGAAGAGTCCGTGCTTCTCTATCGCCGCTCCCGTAAGGAGATGCCGGCTGATGTATGGGAAGTGGACGGCGCGGATGACGAAGGGGTAAAGTTTGAGTTCCAGGTACTACCCACAAGAATCATTGTAGATGCAAATGATCAGGTCACCGGAGTTGAATGCGTACGTATGGCACTTGGCGAACCTGACGCATCGGGCCGCCGTCGTCCGGAGCCTATGCAGGGAAGCGAGTTTGTAGTTGAGTGTGATACCGTTATACCGGCCATCGGGCAGGATGCTGACTTAAGTTTCATTCCATCCGATATGGGTATTGACATTACAAAATGGAATACCGTTGTAACAAAATACCTTCCGCTCAAGGATGCAGCAGGCAAGGCATTGAACGACAGCATGGGCAACCCCCTTTCCCGTACTCTTATAACCGACTGCGATGGTGTCTTTGCCAGCGGCGATGCAGAGATCGGGCCTCTTACCGTTGTTGCATGTATCGGCAATGCCCACCGGGCAGCAAACATAATCGCCCGCTATCTTGAAGAAGGTAAGGCGTATCTCACCGAGCAGGAAGTCTTTGAAGACCTGCTGACCTATCTCGGGGTCTATGACAAGAACGAGTCCGTTGCATGGCTCGACTCTGCCGACCGCGCCAACCAGAAAGAGATTCATGGCAAGGAGAGGGCAGCCAAAGGAAATTATCAGGAAGTTGAACTGGGTTTTGCCGACTCCACAGCACAGGCGGAGGCAGATCGTTGTCTGAGATGTTACCGTATGGCAATGGTAGCCCTGTAAGTTTTAATAGAATCCAACTCAGCATAGGAAACAATCAATGGCACACACTGAATGCTGCGATACCAATAAGACAATAAACCTTACCATTGACGGACAGGATGTTCAGGTACAATCCGGAACTACCATTCTGGATGCAGCCCGCAAGCTGGGAATTAAAATTCCCACACTCTGCTGGCTGGAGAAGATCTCCACAACCGGAGCCTGCCGTGTATGCGCCGTTCATGTGGAAGGTGTTGCCCGTCCGATGACTGCATGTAACACTCCTGTCAAGGAAGGGATAAGGGTTACGACCCAATCTCCTGAACTTGAGCAGATACGCAGGAAGACCATGGAGCTTATGCTGGTCAACCATCCGCTGGACTGCCCGGTGTGCGATGCGGCCGGTGAGTGCGACCTGCAGGATACCTGCTACGGCCTTTCTGTTGCCAAACAGGAGTATGCGGCCGATCCGGAGCGTCTGCAGATCCGTTATGACTGGTCACTGCTTGAGAGCGACCCTAACCGTTGCATCCTTTGTGAAAAGTGTGTCAAGGTCTGCCGTGAGGTGACTGGCGTAGGCGCAATCGAGACCCAGTCCTGCGGCGACCGCGCTGTTGTTGAAACCATATCTGGCAAGCCTCTTGATTGCGATTTCTGCGGAAACTGTATCGCTGCCTGCCCAACCGGAACGCTTATCAGCAAGCCGTTCAAGTTCATGGGACGTCCATGGAGTTTTGAGGTAAAGAACGGAATCTGCGGATTCTGCTCATCCGGCTGCCAGATTGAATATCATGTTAAAGATGGCAGGGTCGCAAGGGTTACAAGCGATGACAGCACTTACAACAATGGCAACCTCTGCATAAATGGCCGTTTTGGCTACAGCGCCTTCAACGCTCCCCAGAGATTGAAGCGCCCGCTTGTAAAAGATGTTGATGGCCTGCAGAAAGAAACTTCCTGGGATGCGGCGCTTTCCACCGTTGTAAATGCCACAAAGGAAATAGTCTCAAAATATGGCCCATCTGCGGTTGCGGGCATTGGCTCGCCACGGGTAACAAACGAAGAAAACTACCTGTTTGCCAAGCTGATCAAAGAGGCTGTTGGCTCTCCGAACCTTGATTCCGAGGCACGCCTGGGTTATGCGCAGGCCCAGGAAATTCAAGCAAAAATGATCGGTATGACCGGCGCAACAAAACCGATGGATGCGCTTGAACATGCCGGATGCATTATTGTACTTGGGGCTGATCTCAAGGCTGAATCTGCCGGTTTTGGCTACAGAACCATAAAAGCCGCCACAAAGAACGATGCAAAGCTGGTTATTGCCTCGGCGCGTCCCACATCTCTGGACAAGTTCGCAAATAGCTCCCTCCGCTACAAGGCCGGTTCAGAAGCTTTTGTTGCCCTGGGACTCGCAAAGGCAGCCATTGACTCTGGCAAGGTGTTTGCCGCAGAAGGGCTTGATGCATTCAAACAGTCAATTTCAACGGTTTTACCTGACCAGATCCAGGCTGCAACCGGTCTTACAGATGCAGATTTCAGGGATGCCGTATCATTTATTGGCGGCAAGGTTGCTGTTGTCTACGGATATGAGTTTATCCGCAGCGCAGATGCCGCTACAGCAGTCACAAATGCATTGAATCTGGCACTCCTGACTGACGCCGATATTTATCCCATTGACGAGAAGAACAACAGTCAGGGGATGCTGGATATGGGAGTCGTGCCTGGTAACAACGGCAAGGATCTTTTTGCCATTATTGACGGCATGGAAAAGGGAGATATTCGTTGTCTCTACGTCATTGGCAGCGACCTTACGCAGCTTCCCAACAGCACAAAGGTTGAAGCCGCACTCAAAAAGCTTGAGTGTCTCGTAGTTATTGATCTCTTCCCTACAGCCACCGCACAGCTGGCAACGGTACTTCTCCCTGCTGCCGCTGCTCCGGAAAAATCAGGTTCATTCACAACAACCGACAACCGGACCCAGGCCTTTAAAGCCGCCGCAAACCCTCCGGGAGAGGCACGGCCAGATCTGGTAATACTTGGTGATATCTATGCACGTATTACAGGTGGAGCCATACCAAGCATTTCTGCAATACAGAAAGAGATAGCCCCGGTTTCCAAAAAAGCTGTTGATAGACCGGCTTTGGCTTATGCAGCTCCCCAGGCCCATGCGACCGGCTCAATGACCCTGCTTGTAGCCCCTTTCCTGCGTCACAACGGCACCTATACAAGCTGGTCTGCCAACAACCTGCTGGTAGCATCAGAGGCTGTTGTACGTATCGGGGCAGGAGATGCCTCCCGTCTGGGCGTCAAGGATGGTGACAGACTGGCAGTTACAGCATCAGGTTCATCTGTCACACTGCCTGTCCAGATTCGTGATGGAATACCGGCTGGCCTGGTCATTGCTCCTACTCATTTCCCTGCCAGCGGTATAACCCGGCTTCTCTCAAAGAGCGCCGCATGCGTAACTGTTACTATCGCAAAGGGATAGGCCGGACGAATCAAACAAATATCAACAGAAAGGGCGCCATACAGGATCTGTGTGGCGCCCTTTCTGTTGATATTAACGACGAGAATCAAGAGCTATCTATTCAGGCAGGATACCACAGGATGAACTGGCAGATACAACAGATACTCAGGCAGAGACGAGGCGCAGAGACTGGCGCTTTACCAGCAGGGAGTGGCAGCTCACTCTCTGTATGTCTGGTTTATCCAAATCATTACGAAACCGCCATGAGCAGCCTGGGATTTCAAACAGTTTACCGTCTTTTCAATGAGCAGCCCGGGGTTTCATGCGAACGCTCTTTTCTTCCAGGCAGGGATGAATCTGCTCTTTATGAAAAATCAGGTGAGACTCTCGTGTCTCTGGAATCTGAAAGACCACTCACTGATTTTGATGTTGTGGCTTTTTCCGTTTCTTTTGAGCCTGACTACATAAACATACCCAAAATCTTAAGGCTGGCAAGGATTCCGACCAGGGCATCAGAGCGGGACAACACTGCCCCGCTTGTGATCGGTGGTGGGGCGGCCCTGTTTATAAACCCTGAACCGGTTGCATTCATATTTGATTTGATAGCAATCGGTGAAGGAGAACCAGTTGTCCCTCTGCTTGCAGAATTTTTGCAGAATAACTCTGGAACACCCCGCAAACAGCTCCTGCATAAAGCCTCAACCATTGAATTCTTGTATCTTCCCCACATACAACAGAATCAACCGGTCTCCAGGGCCTGTGCAGCGCCTGAGACGCCTCCCGCCTGCTCATCGCTACTTACCGAAGAGACCGAGTTTGGCAATATGTTTCTCATTGAAGTAAGCCGGGGGTGCCCAAGAGGTTGCCGTTTCTGTGTGGCAGGCTTTGTCTGGCAGCCTTTCAGGCAACAACCCATTGAACTGCTTAAAGCATCAATCCTCGAGGGTCTTAAGCATAAAAAAATCATAGGACTTGTTGGGGCTGCGGTATCAGACCACCGTAATATCGAGGAACTCTGCAGTTTTATTGTAGAACATGGAGGTTCACCTTCACTTTCATCACTCAGGGCAGACCGCTTGTCAGCTCAACTCCTCGAAATACTTGCCAAAAGTGGTCACAGGACAGTCTCGCTGGCTCCGGAAGGCGGTTCGCAGCGGATGAGGGACCTGGTACGTAAGAACCTTACTTCCTCGCAGATAATTGATGCAGCGGAGATGGTAGCAAAGGCCGGAATATTAAACCTGAAGCTGTATTTTATCATAGGCCTCCCAACTGAGACGGATGAAGATCTGGAAGAGATGGTTGAACTTGTTGTAAAGATACGTGACAGATTCATAGATCAGGCCAGATCCCACAAACGCCTTGGTGAGATTACATTGTCCGTGAACCCTTTTATACCCAAACCGTTTACACCGCTTCAATGGGCAGGATTCTGCCCTCTGGCGGAGTTAAAACGAAAAGTATCACTTCTTGACAAGCGATTCAGGGCTCTATCCAATGTCAGGATGAAGGTCGAGGAACTGCATGGAGCATTACTACAGGCCCTGCTTTCCCGTGGAGACAGGGGGCTTGAACCTCTCATAATAAAGATGTCGGAAGGCTCCAATCTTCGCAAGGCTTCAAAGTTATGCAACATTAATGCAGAAAAACTTGCCACGACAAACCTGTCACTGGCATCAACTCTTCCATGGGAAGTTATTCAGGGGGCTGAAAGATCATATCTTGAGCTTGAATACAAAAAGGCGTTGATGCAGGAGGATTTTAGTCATGAAAAAATGTAGTATCTGCGGTGAAGAATTTGATGAAACCATAAAACCTGACTCGATCTTTCAGGAAGCAGGTGAATGGCTTGCTGAAGAGATCTGGCAGGATTCTGGTGAACTTTGCCCACGCTGTCTTGAAAATCGTGCACATCTTGCGATGATGTACGCTCACGACTGTAACCAGTAATAAAATATTGAATTTATTATATTTTGTATATATCAAACCCGCTTTGGGTAATCTATGGGTAATTGGAGTAACCCAGTAGTCATTTGACTTCCATATTAAACCGCGCCCCTCCCCGTTATATATCCCTTGAATGCAAAAACATGAACCTTGCCTTCCTGTATGGCCTTGATATAAGAGGACTCCCCAAAATTGGATACTCCTCCCTCTGGCAAATCGCATCCGTATAATTAACGGGCTGAAAATTTAGCCGGTCTTTTTCTGGCAAATTGGCTATCAGCTTCAAATGGCAGTGAACCACACGGATTTAAAATCTGACTTGGCCTGGTACAGAGTAGCCCCAGCCGATCCGGAGGCACCTTGACGGCAAGGCAGGGCA
>CAZXTZ010000126.1:0-8731 GCA_964643645.1 uncultured Geobacteraceae bacterium | reverse complement strand
AGTCTTCCGGAATTAACAGAGCCCCTTGTGGAGATGGAGGCCGCCTCCGTAACCTACCGCAAGGGGAGAGACAGGGTTGAGGCACTGAAGGAGGTCAACTTTTCCCTCATGCCGGGGGAGTTTGTCACCGTTACCGGCCCTTCAGGCTCCGGCAAGAGCACCTTCCTGCAGCTGTGCGGAGCAATACTCTCCCCCACCTCCGGCGCGGTGAGGTTCATGGGGCAGGATCAGAAGGGGATGCAGGACAGCCAGCTAGCCCTCTTACGCAGCAGCCGGATAGGGTTCGTATTCCAGTCCTTCAACCTGCTTGACTACCTTACCGCCGAAGAGAACGTGGCTCTTCCGCTGATGCTTTCCGGTCTGCCGGAGCAGGAACGGCTGGAAATGGCCAGGGTGCGACTGGAATCTCTGGGGCTTGGGCAGAGGAACCGCCACTACCCCTCCGAGCTTTCCGGCGGAGAATCGCAGCGGGTTGCCATTGCAAGAGCACTGGTAAGTTCCCCTCCTCTCATCATTGCGGACGAGCCCACAGGTAACCTGGATCACGAGAGCAGCGCCGTGGTGATGGAAATATTCTCCGGAATCCACAACAAAGGAACCGCTACCATACTGCTTGTAACCCACAGCCCCTGGGTTGCCGGATTCGGCAGCAGAAGCATCAGGATAGAACAGGGGAGGCTTTCG
This sequence comes from uncultured Geobacteraceae bacterium, assembly GCA_964643645.1. GTDB lineage: Bacteria > Desulfobacterota > Desulfuromonadia > Geobacterales > Pseudopelobacteraceae > Trichlorobacter. Next base: position 8,047 of record CAZXTZ010000126.1, on the reverse strand, counting down.
TGATCTCCTGGCATGATGCCCTGGAAATGAGCCGCAAGAGATGGAAGAGAAAGCATATATTCAGCGGCATCAAGCACTCGGTGCCCCTCTTTCTGCTTCTGCTCCTCTCCATCGTTACGGGCAATATCATATACATACTGGCTGAAAGGGGCTATGAGACCAGCATTGACAGGCGGTACCCCCATCCTGCACATATCAGGGTCATAGTGGACAGCAGGGATAAGGAAATCCCACCGCTTAAGCCATCCCAGATTGAGTCCATAAAAAAGCATCAGGCCGTAAGGGGATCAATGGCAATAATCTCGTCCATTCCCAATATCTTTGCGGATTTCGGCGAGACACGTTATGCGCAGATGAAAGAGCTGGGCGGTTACGACAGGAAGTTCTTTGACCTGTACAGAACCCTTCCCGCAGACAAGACAGACCCGGAGGCAGTCCCCCTGCTGCTGGGGCAGGACCTGCTGGCCCTCAGCTGGTCGCCTGAAAAGAGACGTTTCATAAGGGATGAGCAGAAAGAGATGAAACGGTGGCTCGGCAGAACCTTCAGGATATACCTCGCCCCTTACGGACTTGTGTTTTCGGATCAAAAACATGATGCATCCACCGCTGATTACAATGCCTTCAGAAAAACGCTGATCAAGTCATGGCGGGAGAGACTGGTCGAACTGGAACGGAACAGCCCGGAGCTGGCAAGGAGGCAGGATCCTCTGTTTATAAATGTTCAGGTTGCGGGATTCATCCGCGATCCTGATCTTGGAGGAACCAGTTCAATTATCCCCCATGAGGCAATGGAGCTGATATTTGATCTTTCCGACCTGAGGCGAGACAGAAAACGAATCCATAAAGCGGATGAAAATCCAAGGATCATTACCCTGCTTATTGATCCTGCGAAAAAAACTGAGCTTGCCGATACGGCTAAAAAACAGGGGATGAAGATTCTCGACCCGAGGGATTCCGGAATGTTTGGCCTGATTTTCAAGGCCATAAGGGATGAGTCTGACCTGCAGATAACCCTGGGGGTAATGCTCTTCATATACTTCACGGTGATGCTGGTTATTGTCTACCAGCTCTTAAGCAGCCAGGTGAAGGATTCCATCCGCGAGATAGGGGTGCTTCGCTGCATAGGGGCGCAGCGGCGGGATATTCTCAGGGTTTTTGCAGTAATGAATCTTGTGAGGCTTGGAAGGATCTACCTGCTATGCATTGCAACATCAATGGCCATTCTGGCTGTTGCCGGTATATGGCTTTCAGGCCCACTTAACATGATAAAGCCCGAAACACTGGCAAAAGGAAACATACCGGATTTTCTCATAACAAGGGTAGATCACTTTTCTCCGTTATGGCTTATGGCCCCCTGGTGGGTATGGCTCACACCGGTGCTGCTGCTTGTGCCCATCGCCCTGTTCGCCGCAGCCCTTCCGGTCTGGAGGGTTATGAGGGTGCAGCCTTCAGAGGCGCTTAAGGATTGAACGGAGTGTCTGTGTTTCAAAATGCTTTTTCCAGGTATTATTTCAAACAGGATTCTGCAAACTCCGAAAGCAAACGGTTGAACTGTTCCGGTTGCTCCCAGTGTGGCGCATGTCCGGCATCGGCAATAACCTGAACCTCACTGCGCCATAGAGTGGGCATACGCAGGCTTTTGAAATAATCTCCATTCACCAGCTGATCCTGCTCCCCGTGTATGACGGCAACGGGTACTGCAAGTCCGGCAACCACGGCAATCTCATCGGTATAGTTGCCTGCTGCAATACTTGCCCCCAGCAGTTCCCGCCCCCTGCCGTCGGAAGCCTTGATCTGTTCGACAACATCAGGCGGTGCCTGAGAGCCTGGGCAGACAGATGCTGCGGCCATATCCTGAACATCTTCTGAAGTCAGATGGTTTTTAAAAAACAGTGGCACAGCAGGATGGTTCAGAAAGGGGTCAGAAGCAATCGGCTTTCCCACCGGCGGCGTACCGAACAGAAGCATTCCCGCATAATCGGGCATACAATCCGCCGCCTCAAGCAGGATATGTCCGCCCAGCGACCAACCCACCATCAATGCATCCTCAATACCCAGCTGTTTGGCAAATCGCGTAACCAGAGCCGCATAGCCGGGCAGTGTATAGGTACTTTCAGGGGATACTGCTGCCGGAGAGTTGCCATGTCCGGGAAGATCCGGCGCAACCAGACGGTACTGTTCGCAAAGCGGGGATATAAACTGCTTTGCGTAACAACGTCCAGACATCGAATTGCCATGCAGCATAAGTATCGGATGTCCGCTACCCTGGCTTTCATAATAGGAGATAATCTGCCCCTCAACCTCGATATTTATTTGCCGCATGATAGAGTTCATTCGTTTCTCAGCCTAAAGAGTTGCCAGCTCCTTCTGCAAAATAGAGGCAGCTGCTGCCCTGGTCTCAACCCCAAGCTTCTCAAAAATCCTTTCAGTATGCTTTTCAATGGTGCGCTTGCTAATACCCAAAAAACCGGCAATCGCTGCATTTGCTTTTCCTTTTGCCAGCCAGTACAGCACCTCTGTCTCACGTTGCGAAAGCCCATACTTTTCCATCCTTCTCAGCTGGATTGCAGGAGCCGACGTCTCTGCCAGAAAGAGCATCAGGTCACCTGTCAACGCATCCTGAGCAAGCCTGGCCGTCAGACAACCATCTTCCCTGGTGATACTGAACGGTTTTCTCTCAACACAACGTACCGTCCCTGATTCAGCTACAGATGAGTGCAAGGGCATATTATCCGCCCCGGATTTCAGCCAGTGCAGTAAAATATCCGGCATGACTTCACCGGCAACAACCTTAACGCCAAAGTATTTCTGAAACAGCTCCCCGGCAAAAGCGGTACAGCAGATCACCATACCGCCTGGCTCAAACAGCACCGAACCTTTCTGCTCAATCCTCTCTCCCTTCAACAGAACATCCCGTTCAAGCCGCAGCATATCAAGCTCGGCAACATTCCGCATGGCAGTAATCAAGTGGGAACGCAACAGAGTCAGTATCAGCCGGTCCCGCTCAGAGAAGTCCTTGACATTCCTGCTTAAGGTAAAATGTGAGGTCAAATCCTGTGACATAGGAATAGAGAAGGAGATCTGGGAGTCAATATCCATATAACTGTAATAGTCGGTGTACAGGGCAGAATTTTTGAAACGGTTCTTTGATACAAAATCAGTCACTTTGACAACGTCAGCGGAAGAGTGGCTGGGAATTAAAGGGTGGGTGAAGAAGTGCGCATCTAATACAGGTTTTAATCTGGTGGCAACATTTTGCCGTGCATCGGAACTCAAGGTTATTTTCAGAACACGGCTCGTTTGATAGTGAAGGTCAGTGAAACTGGCGTACTCAAATGGGATCAAACTTTGTATTGAAGCGAACACCGCCTGATAAAATGCCTCCAGATCCCTGGCCGCATAGATTTCTCCTACAACATGGTTGAGCGCATTCAGGTCGCTATATGACAGAGTTTTCAATACAGACTCCTTGTTTCTCCTGAATTTCCCCCGAACAGTCTAACATAAAGATCAAAGCGTGTTTCATAAATCTCTCTACAGCATATCCCTGTCAGATAAAATACGTATTTTTACGTATATACTCAAAAGCAGATACAGGCTATTTTGCTACACACTCCGTAGGATCTAACTTACAAAAGTCAACAAGCTATCTAAATAATATTACTAATATTTTTTATCAGCCACACAATTTTCCATAAAAACAGTTTGATCGCTTCAAACAACCTGCAGCATAATTTATAACACTGTTCTTCAAAATAGCAATCAGCTACCTTACCACCAGCCCCACCAATGAAACTGAAAGGTAATTTTCCATGGCGCCACGAGGCAAAAAGAAGCAGGAACCAACTCTGTTCACACAAACCATACCACTGCCGCTTTTGTACCATGACCCTGTTGCGCTTGATGCAGACAGACACCGCAATCTGACAGTGGCTCCCAGCCCGGGTGGATACCGGTTTGCGGCAACAGCGCACAGTATCATGCTTACTGCTGTTGAGTTCGCAGAAGCCTGCCGGGATTACCCCATCATCTTTTACGCTGCTGATGATGGCAGCATTACTCCATTGGCTATGCTTGGATTTCAGGCAGCTGAAAACCTGTTTGTTGATGAGACAGGCGACTGGAAAGCATCCTACATCCCGGCTTACATCCGGCGTTATCCCTTTATTCCGGCAGACACCGGCACAAAAGAGTACCCGATCTGCATAGACCAAAAATTCGATGGAATCAATATTGCAGGTGGTCAGAGGCTATTTGACGATAATGGAGCGCCAACAGACTACTGCCGACAGGTGCAGGCTTTTCTGTATGACTACCAGTCCCAGCCTGCAATCACATCGGCATTTACGATCAAACTCCATGAACTGGGTCTGTTCAGGCCTATGGACGCCAATATTCAGATGAAGGACGGCAATCAATTTCATTTACATGGGCTGCTGATCGTTGATGAAGAAAGTCTGGCAAAACTTGGTGATGCCGCTGTGCAGGAACTGTTCAGAAAGGGCTATCTGGGGCTTATTTACACTCACCTCGCATCACTGAAAAACCTTGCTCGCCTCATTGATCTCAAGGCCACCCGAAATAATCAACCATCGGAAACTGCATGCCAATCAAAAACAGTATAGGCATACAAGCCATCATAACAGTACTGATCTGGGTTTTCATTTTCTCAGCTCCATCATCTGCCATCTCTGCTGATGCCGTGCAGCGTTTTGCAATAAAGCGCTTTGTGCTGGAAGGCAACAGCATACTGACTGCGCGGCAGGCAGAAGATATCCTTGCTCCTTACACCGGTTCACAACAAGATTTCGGCCATATCCAGAAAGCAATTGAATCCCTTGAAAATGCCTATCGCACAAGGGGTTACACAATGGTGACCGTAACATTGCCTGAACAGGAATTGACACAGGGGGATGTGCGATTACGGGTTATAGAACCCCGGATCAGGCTTATCAAGGTTGAAGGAAACAGTTACAGATCAGCTGAAAACATTACAGCATGTATGCCAAGCCTCAAAATCGGCAGTTCACCGCAGGTAAATCTTATCTCTGAGAACCTGCGGGTAGTAAACGAAAATCCTGCAAAAAAACTGACCCTCGAAATCAAGGCACGGGACAACCCCGAAGATATAGAAGCCCTGCTTCAGGTAAAGGATGAGAAAGCCTGGAAAGTGGCCTTGACAGGTGATAACACAGGCAACAGACAGAGCGGTTACTACCGGATGGGGCTGATGCTCCAGCACGCCAACCTCTGGAATCAGGATCATGTTGCTGTCCTGCAATACTCCACCTCGCCAGACCATGCAGATAAAGTAACCATCATCAGCGGTTCCTATCGCATTCCGCTTTATTCCCTTGGCGACACCATTGACCTGTTTGGAGGTTATTCCGATGTGGATAACGGCAACAGCCAGATATCCGGCACAGACCTGTCCATAAGCGGCAAAGGGGTGGTCTCCGGACTGCGCTACAACTGGAGCCTGCCACGTTTCGGCATATATGAGCACAAGCTTTCACTAGGCATTGACTATCGCCTCTATGACAACACCGTAAGCGTAAGCGGAACCGGCGAAGACATCTCTCCGGATGTGGTTGCCCACCCCTTCAACATTACCTACGGCGCCTTCTGGAACACAGAACTGCTCTCAATAGACGGATCATTCGGGGTACTGCACAACCAGCCATGGGGAGGCCAGGGCCAGCAGGAAGATTTCCAGATGGTAAGAAGCGGCGCGGCAGCAGATTACTGGATCTTCCGTTATGGCCTGAACAGCACCATAAGGGCCGGGGCAGACTGGCTGGTGCGGGTTTCAGGCAATGGGCAGTACACCCCTGACCGCCTTATACCCGGAGAACAGTTCGGCCTGGGCGGGGCGGGCTCAATACGTGGTTATGTCGAGAGGGAAGAATCCTACGATGCAGGTTTCAGCGGATCTGTAGAACTGTATTCACCTGACCTGGCAGAGATGCTGAAGGTACCCATGATAAAATTTCGACTGCTGGGTTTCTTTGATGGTGGCTACGGCTATAACCTGCGCCCCCAGCTTGAGTCTTCAGAAGTAAAAGACCACTCCTTAAGCAGTGTAGGCACAGGCGCCCGTCTGGGGGTAGGTGATTTTTTCAGCTTCAGCATGGATTGGGGCTACGCCCTGGACAGATCACTCTCCACAACAGACCCGACAAGGCGCGGAGACCACAGGATTCACTTCAAGGCAAGTCTGAGCTATTGAGGCAGGTTGTATCAGTTCCTTCCCCTTCAAGGGGAAGGCCAGGATGGGGGCAGATGAGCAAAATGCACCGCAAAATCTATATCAAGGGTACGCAGGACGTAGGCAGCATTATACAGCTCTTCATAAATAGGCATAACCCAACTGCCTATCAAGAGCGAACGTTCAAAGAAACCGGCGCCACTCATGGCACGGAGCAGGTTATTAATATTTGCTGGAAACAGATTCTTAGACAGTGTTTTCATCTGATGCACTCTTTCTGCCCGGAATCTGAAGCAGTTTTTCAAGGTAGGCGATCCGTTTTTGGTAGGCACGGATTTCAGTGATGCATTTGTCTCGTTGTTCCAACTGTTCTGTCAAGACAGGAAGCTCATTATTGGAAACGTGACGATTGATCACCCTTCCGGCTTCACGGTGTACAAGATAGTGATAGACGTACTGTTTGTCCTTGTAGCCTTTTTTACGCAGATTAAGGGCGCCTTTAGGAAACCGGGCAACCTTTTGCTGCAAGGCTTTCAGCACTTCCTTGCAGCGCCGGTATTCTTCATCAAGCATGCCGTGTACGACAGTATCTTTATCCGCTACATTCATGCTTTGTTTTTTATCATTGTAGTGGAAAAATGTAAATATACACTTTTGTGAACTCTTCACCAATACAACGTCACTAGCACCATGTAACTCTTATTGTTACGTGGCTAACCCCTCTAAATCTCCCCTTATCTAAGGGGAGACTTCAAAGCCTCCCCCCTTAGGTAAGGGGGGACTGAGGGGGGTTAGTTTTAGATGTTACGCAGTACTAGCACACAGAACCAAAGGATACACCCATGAACAAAGCATATCGTCTGATCTGGAGCAGGATAAAGGAAGCCTGGGTCACCGTTGCCGAAAACGTCAAGGGCAAGGGAGGTCCCCAGACAGTTGCGGTTATCGCACTGATGATGGCTACTGCACTGGCAATGGCATCCACAAACGCCTCCGCCCTGCCCACCGGAGCCCAGATAGTAAGCGGCACTGTAGGCATTAACACAACAGGCAACATGATGACCATCACCAACAGCCCCAAGGCCATCATCAACTGGCAGGCCTTTTCTATAGCCGCAAACGAAACCACCCGATTCATCCAGCAATCTGCAGCCAGCTCCGTTCTTAACCGTGTCACAGGTGGCAATTCTTCCCAGATATTTGGAACCATGCAATCAAACGGCAAGGTTTTTCTAATTAACCAGAACGGCATCCTGTTTGGACCCAATGCACGTATTGACGTAAACGGACTGGTTGCCTCAACCCTGAACATTACAAACGAAGACTTCCTGGCCGGAAAAATGAGGTTTACGGCAGGCACAACAGCCGGAATCATAGAAAACCAGGGCACAATAACCACCCCCAGCGGTGGACAGGTCTACCTGATTGCCAGAGATGTCAAAAACAGCGGCATAATAAACGCACCAAACGGCGACATCCTTCTGGCAGCGGGCAAAGAACTGCTTATGGTGGATCAGAACAGCCCTGAAATTGCCGTAGTGGTAAGCGCACCGGAAAACCAGGCCCTAAACATCGGCACCCTTACTGCTGATGCCGGAAGGATCGGCGTCTATGGCAGCGTGGTACAGCAAAAAGGCATAATAAATGCCAACAGTGTCTTGTCTGAAGGTGGCAGGATTTTCCTGAAGGCCACTAAAAGTGTAATAATTGAGGCAGGCAGCACAACCACGGCCAATGGAACCAAGGGCGGCAGTATCACCGTCCAGTCCAGCGAGGGCACCACGCTTGTAAGTGGAGCCATTGAAGCCAAAGGCCTGCTCCCCTCGCCCTCAGGGAGAG
>CAZXTZ010000125.1:0-8754 GCA_964643645.1 uncultured Geobacteraceae bacterium | reverse complement strand
AAAGGCGTGCCTGGATAATTATCAGCAGGCCGGCGGCAAGGCTCCATATTATGGCTGCAAGCATGCCGCCCTGTACAGAACGCGCCTGTTGCCGGAGCCAGGATTCGGGGTTATCTGCTTTTGCTGCTTTAGAAATCAAGTTTTGATTCTCCACTGCAATTTATCTTCTATATGAGCCTCTTAAGCAGATTCCAGCGCAGCCCTGACTGCATCAAGCAAATCTGCAACGGTATTGAAACATTCTGCTCCGTCTTCAATTTCCGGCTGTCGTATCATCACCACCCGACAGCCGGTTCTGGTTGCTGCCTCGAGCTTTTCAGGCAGGCCCCCGGCTGCTCCGCTGTCTTTGGTAACCAGAACTCCGATGTTATAACGCTTGATCAGATCGGCTGTTTCCTGAACTGAAAACGGCCCCCTGGCCATAATGACAGAATCTGGAGAGAGGCCTGCCTTACTGCAGGCCTCTCTGGATTCAGGATGCGGCAATACCCTGGCAAAAAGGGGAATTCCTCTGGCAACCGAGGCATGAACGTAGGGGGCCAGATGCCTGGAACCGGTGGTAAGGAGTATGGGCTGACCGGAAGATATTGCCTGCTTTGCTGCCTCTTCATGGGTTTTTACTTCTGTTATGGCGGCGCATTTATAGGCCAGGCCTGGGCGCTGCCAGCGCAGGTATTGGATTTCAGCTGCTTTAGCGGCGGCTTGGGCTGTTGTGTGGGCATCTGTTGCAAACGGGTGGGTGGCATCCAGCAGAAGCCGGATATCCTGCATTTTTATCAGGTTTATCATGCCGACAAGATCCAGACGACCGGTGCGACGCTCAAGGAAAGGATTCATGGGAAGGGAAAGAGATACGTCAGTTGCCGTAGAAACTACGGTATGCCAGCCCTCTGCCACAAGAGCAGAGGCCAGCGGGGCTGTCTCGCTGGTTCCACCCAGAAGCAGTATCACAGACGGTAGCCCCGTGCCGTAATCAGTACCCCTCCTGTTTCACGGGTGTCTGAATTGCCGATGATGACCATGGAGCGCATGTTGATCTTCTGTTTCAGCAGGTTTCCAAGAGTGGTAAGGATTATGCTTTCATCAGTGCTGCTGACCGCCGTTGCAATACCCGCAGGTGTGGCCGGAGAACGGTGGCGCAGAAGTATTTCCACAGTTTCTTCCAGTTGCCGTACCCGTTTTGTGCTGCGGGGGTTGTACAGGGCCAGCGCCATATCTGCCTCAGCCAGCAGTTCTATTCTGCGTCTTATTTTCTCCCAGGGTATAAGGAGATCACTCAGGCTGATGCAGGCATAGTCGAGCATCAGCGGAGCGCCCAGGCGGGCGGCAGCGGCATTGGCAGCAGAGATGCCAGGGATTATCTCAATGGGGCAGTCAAATCCGTGAACCTCTGCAAGTTCCAGTGCAAGACCCGCCATGCCGTAAACCCCGGGATCACCTGAAGAAAGAAGCGCCACCACGGCGCCGTCACGGGCTCGCTCCAATGCTGCCAGACAGCGTTCCCGTTCCTGTTTCATGCCGGACACAACCAGTTCCTTGCCATCAGTCAGATCAGCCACTGACTCAACGTAGGGAGTATAACCTGCAACAACGCTACTCCGGCTAATGGCCTGAACAGCCCGTCCGGTACGATCAAGCGGAGCGCCGGGGCCAAGACCGACTACAAACAGTCTTCCCTGACTACAGCTATGGTTATCCCCTGAATTATGGTTTTTGGCAGTATTAATTCTGTTCTCCTTCCGGCCAGAAGCGCAGCAGGTTCTGCAACCGCTGGCAGCCCGACCTTTGTTTGTACAAAATCGGAACGCCCGAACTGCCGGGTAGTGCTCCTTATCTCTTCGGAGGATATGATCCTTAAGGGCAACCCCAGGCGTAGGGCAGCCTCAAGCAATCCAGGTTCATCTGCCTTGGGTTCTGCCGAAGCGAGCAGTCCCAGATCCTCAATCCGTAGTCCAGCCATTTCCAGACCTTCGATAATTGCAGCAATAATGCTGTCCGCCGATGTTCCGCGTCGGCAGCCGACCCCTACAATCAGATTTCTGGCGGCATTCATGTTGTGAAGCCTTTAGACTGTCTGCCACGATGACAGATCGCCGCAGCTTCCCATCCAGTCGCCGTTATTGTCAATAAGAGCAACTGCAAGTTGACATGGCAGCGCAAACGAAAGCTGTACCTTATCTGCAATCCCCTCTGCAACTACTGTTGCCAGCCTGGTTCTATCAGAGGCGGAAAGTGAGCAAAAGAGGCCTTCAACAGTTGGTGAACCGGATGGAGCAGAACCGAACAGTGATTCGCAGAGTGTTGTAATACATGGCAGCGGCGAAACCGAACGGGAAGAGTGGGTATCCCACTGCCCCATCTGCAGTTTGGCCAGCTTGCCGGGATGCCCCAGCAGCAGAAGAGAGTCAAGGTTGGCAGTCAAGGTCTGGTCCAGGATATACCCCCACTCGTTGCCCACCTCCACAAGTTGATGGTCCAGTATATGGAGATGCCTCCTGGCCGCCCTTGCGCCGATATGACCGGGCACTAAAACCGGCTTCCTGATGCCGCAGGCGAGGGTAATGGCAAAAGAGCAACGGATGGTTTCCTGCACAGCCAGATGACTGAAGGGGCGCACCCGACCGGTGGTGCCCAGAACCGAGAGTCCCCCCACGATACCAAGCCTTGGATTGAAGGTCTTTGCAGCCAGTTCATGGCCGCCGGGAATAGAAACTGTTATGCTCAACCCCTCGTCAGTAACCTGGCGTACAGCCTGTTCAATCATCTGGCGCGGCACAGGATTTATGGCCGGTTCGCCTGGCGGAATAGCCAGACCCGGCAGTGTTACCGTACCAACCCCGTCACCAGCAAAAAAAGATATGCCGTTGCCATTAATTCGTGTAACGGAAACCGAGACCATGGAACCATCTGTAACATCCGGGTCATCCCCGGCATCTTTTCTGACTGAAGCAGTGCAGGCATCCCCTGAGAGCCGTATATTTTCGACAACCAGCTTTACCATATCACCGTCAGGAAGAACCAGTTCCACAAACTCCGGCACAGCATGGCCACATAGCAGCATGGTTGCCGCCTTTGCCGCAGCTGCAGCGCAGCAACCGGTGCTGAGTCCACCCCTAAGGCCGCTGTTCATCAGCTACTCCCAGCTTCTTCTGCCTACATGGACAATGACAGTTGACATATAGCCCATCTCATCCGGAAGGCTGTCGTGCAGACGGCTGACAACCGCTTCACGTCCCTCCTGTTCCACATGGGAAACCATTCTGGCCCTATCCAGCAATTTATATGATTCAAGCAGTGCAACCAGTTGCTTCAGGCGCGGGCCCACCTTGTACAAAACCAGGGTCTCGCACTGCTTCAGGGCTGTGGTTACCTGATCAAGATTTACGGCAGGCATAAGTATCAGCCGGTCATCCTGAATGGTCAACGGATCACCGAAGATGGAGGCGGTGGCCTGCATGGCGCTTATGCCCGGCACCAGATGGATTTTATTGTCCGGCATACATTCCCTGAGAGATTCTATCAGATAGGCGCTGGTGCTATAGATGAGGGGATCCCCGATTGTTATCTGAACAACCGACTGTCCCTTCACGCATCGCTCTGACACCAGATTGGCAGCCTCGGCCCAGCAGTTCCGTGTCGCGGCCTGATTGCGCTCCATCGGGTATATGTTCTCTATCAACTCCTGGCTGTTCAAAAGCGGACGGATTGCAGAAACAGCAAGGCTTTCGTCACTTTTGCTTGAACGCGGGGCGATGATTACATCAGCGGACTCAACAAGACGGGCAGCGCGGAGCGTCAGCAGGTCAGGTGCGCCGGGGCCCACGCCCACAGCATAAAAATGACCCGGCACAGCTTTGTCAAAAATGGCATTCAATTGGCACCTGCCCCGGAAAGTGGCAGATACCGCCTGTCATCCAGATAATTAAGCATCATCTACTCCTTGCCCGGACAGAAGGGCAGTTTTTGAATTAACACAGTCAGATCACGGATACTTCGTGGGGAATAAAATGAAGAAGTGAGAATCTTCCGGTCGGCCAGGGCCTTATACACAGATATGACTGCAGGGATGCCCAGAGCCTGTTCGGAAAAGCGGTGGGTCATATCCGGCAGCTGGTCGGTTAGAAAGGAATCGCTGCATTTTCCCTGGGAGAGCAGCAGGATATGATCTGACCAGCGATATATGAAATCACTGTCATGGCTTGCTATGATGATGGTCATGCCACGTTTGTGCAGAGTGTCAAGGATAGTTTCAAGTTCATCCTGCATCGGCTGGTCAAGCCCTGCCATCGGCTCGTCCAGTATCAGAACCTCCGGTTCCATGGCCAGCAGCCCCGCAATGCAGACCCTTTTTTTCTGGCCATAGCTTAAGGCCTGTACAGGTTTGTCTGTATACTCGCTCATTCCGACAGTATGCAGAGCCTCAGTAACCCTTGCAAGAACCTCTGAATCTGGAAACCCAAGGTTAATCGGCCCAAAAGAGACATCTTCCTGTACGCTGGCAGAAAGAAGCTGACTGTCCGGATTCTGGAACAGAAGACCTGCCTTTGAACGAAGTCTGTGCAGGGCAGGACGGTTGTATTCCACAGGCGCACCATTAAAGTAAACCGTACCGCAGGCAGGCCGCAATATTCCGTTCAACTGCAGAAGCAGAGTTGTTTTGCCCGCTCCGTTTGCACCCATAACAGCAGTGCGACTGCCCCGAATGACTGTCAGGCAGCAGCGGTCAAGCCCGCTTGTGCCGTCAGGGTAGGAGTAGCTTACATTATCAAGTCTGAAAAGCTCATGCATGGTAATGGCTCACGCAAATGCAAAAGCCAGAAGACATGCACTGGCAGAAAGAGATATGGCGATGTCGCGTCCGACATGGCAGCGGACTGGAACCAGAAACCTGAGTGTGCCTTCACTGCAACGGGCCTGGGCTGCAAGGTCAAGAGCCGTAGCCCGTTGCCAGACCTGAGGTGTGACAGCAGCAATCAGACACCCAAGTGATCGTAATGCCTTGCGATAGCTGGTATAGCCAAGTCGGGCCGACTGGGCTGTACGTATCTGGTGGGCAACGTCGGAAAACACAAAAAGCATGCGGTAGCCTATCACTGTCATATCCAGCAGCAGGCCGGGAAATTTAAGGCTGCGCAGAAGGGATATGATTTCAGTCATGGGAGTTGTGAGGGCCAGAAAGAGAAGTGAAGCCAGCGATGCAACTGCCCTGCCGCACAGGTGGGCAGACTGTTCAAGCCCTTCAGATGTAAGGGAGATGCCAGTATCTTCTCCAAAACCAGAAAGTCCGTTGATCGAAACCGCAAGGGTGAGAGCGCTTATAAGCAGAAAGGATAATGGTGGCAAAACAATACGCAGATAGCGCATGGCAGGAACTCCGGCTCCCATAATTGTGACAAGTGCAACCGTAAGCCCCACTGCGCCTGCCACCTCAGGGGTTTCAGCAATAAAAGCAGCCAGCATTCCACTTGCGCTAAAGACAGCTTTGGCGGCAGGGCTTGCCTGTCGCCAGCGGTTACTGTATGCAGACTGGTCTATCAGCACCGGTCATCCTGCCGATGTTGCAATCTGTTTTTTAAGATTATGGACAACTCCTGCATTTGAGAGCGCTATGGTTGTGAAGCGGGACAGAACTGCAAGAAATTCCAGATGATCATCATTAAAAGGCTTGCCCTTTACGCCTCCGGAAATTGTCAAGGCACCGGCGGTGCGCCCCTGCACCCTTATCGGCACAGATAGTATACTTGGAGCTTCCATCATCTCACCATGAGGATCCTCTTCAGCAAGAGATGCCTCAAAACTCACATCCGAGCTGTCGTACACAATCATCTGCTTGCCGCTTGCCACTACCTGGCCGGATATGCCTCTGCCTGCAGGCAGCATAAATGAATGTGTAATGCCAGGGTCAATGCCGCTGCATACCTTTACGTTAAGGCTTGCACCGCTCTTGTCAAGCAAAAGGATGTAGCCCTTTTTGGCGTGCAGATGCTCTGTTGCCATCTCCACCAGTTTTTTCAAAATACCAGCAATATCAAAGGTTGACATAAGAACCACACAAATCTCGTTTACTTTCTTCATCATGGTGAGAGTTTCATGGAGTCCGTTGTTTTTCTTGATCAATTCATTTACCAGATGATCTTTTTTACGATCCTGTTCCTGCTTTTCCAGCGCCCCTTCAATTACATTATACAAGACCGTTTCATCATCTATCGGCAATACGATAAAATCGTAGGCCCCGAGACGAAGGGCCTTTATGACATTAAAGGCAGAATCATTGGAACTCAGTATTATTACATCAGATTCAGGGCGTCTCTGTTTGAAAATTTTCATCATGTTGAAACAGCTCATGCCGGAAAGCATAAGCCCGGTAAGGACAACATCAAAATCCTGTGTGGCAAACAACGGCAGGGCCTCTTCAGCAGAGGCGGCAACTGAAACCAGATAACCCTGAGCCTCAAGTATTTCCAGAAGATTATTACTGTTTGCAAGGGAATCATCAACGACCAGAATATTTGCGGGACGTGCCATTGGAGTTACTCCAGACTTGTTTTTGTTATGGGAGGGCAATAGTAAATTAAGAACCGCTAAAAAACAACAATCTTGACAAAAGCAAATGAGTTGCAGGCAACTCATTTGCCGGAATCCGGGGTTTATGAAAGAAAAGGATTGGCAGGCTTTCAGCGATAAACTTATCCCAGCCTTACACAGCTTATGGGGATGGCGGGAGATGAAGCATCAAGAGTGCGCTGGGCATGCTCAAGAAGAATGTCAGGGGTCATCTCTTTTTTATCCCGTGAACCGACAAAGCCGGAAACACCATAAAGAGTCTGAACCTGCAGATGCTCATTCTTTAACTCGATCAGCACCTGCCCCATACGTATACGGAATCGCTTTGCAACAATGCCGGCATCAGCCGTTTCAGTTTCCGGCAAAAGTATCAGGAAGCGATGTTCATCCCATCTGGCAACCCAGTCAATATCCTTCCTTATTGCGCCGTCCAAGGCTGTTGCAGTGGCCTGCAGAAGCTTTTCTGTGGGAAACATCCCTTTTGATTTCCTGAACTGGTCAAGTCCGTGGTAGCCGCAAAGTATGATTGAAAGGGGACGCTGATAACGGTTTGCCCTTTTTATCTCCAATGGAAGACGCTCCTCCATGAATTTTCGGTTGTGCACCCCTGTAAGGGCATCAACCAGTGATACTGCGCGGGCCTGTTCAACATGGGCCTCCCGAATACCCTCAAGCTCGATAATCCGAAGGGCTGTCCTTATTCTTGCCTCCAGCTCAGGTTTATGTACAGGTTTTACGAGATATTCGTCCGCACCTGCATCAAGTCCGGCAATTATATCATTTTTACTGTCCTGGGCAGTAAGCATGATTATGTAGGTATAGCCAGAACCGCCGCTATCTGACCGGATCTCCTTGCAGAGTTCAAGCCCGTTCATCTCAGGCATAAGCCAGTCTGTTATTACTATGTGAAATCTTTGTGTTCTATAAAGCTCAAGGGCCTGTCTGCCGTTCTCTGCCTCTTCAACAATAAATCCCATGGCAAGAAGCATATCTTTCAATACATTTCTCATGAGATTGCTGTCTTCTGCTATCAATACGGAAAACTGTTGTCTGTTATGCAGGCTTTCAGGCATTTTATCCCCTCGGATCAAAGGTCAGGGTTTTTTGTTGTCTATGGCAATTATGGTGGCATTAATAACACCGGATGGTCGGCGTATTACAACTTCGTCATCCACTTTTTTATGGAGAAGTGCCTGTCCCACAGGTGAATCAATACTTATCCTGCCTTCCGCAACATCAAATTCATCAGGCCCCACCAGCTGGTAGCAGCGTTCATTGCCGTCATCATCTTCGTATGTCACCCAGCAGCCGAAGCTTACCTGACGAGGATTAGCGGGTAGTGAAGCCACCTTCAGAAGCTTCAGACGGGTTCCAAGATGCCTGAGCTGGCGGTCAATCTCGCGAAGCCTTTTCTTTCCGTATATATACTCGGCATTCTCAGAACGGTCTCCTTCAGCGGCAGCCTCAGAAACTCCCTTAACAACTTTGGGACGCTCAACCCTCCATAACTGGTCAAACTCATCCTGGATTTTTTTAAGGCCTGCAGATGTAATCAGATTGGTCTTGTTCATGTCACATCAGAAACGAGGCGGCAAGGGTCTGCTCCGCCCCCTTCAGACGGCTAACTATCAGATGACGTTCCTCAGCAGGCATCAGCGCTGCCAGATCATCTCTTGCTGCCTCAGGACTGCCTGCAATGGCTGTTGACATCTGAAAGAGGATTTTCAGCGCAAGGCCTGAGCGGTATCCATCCACCAGTCTGCCTATTTCTTCCCTTCGCTGTTCCTCCGTCCAGGATTTATAAAGATCTCCGCCTATGTTCTCAATCATCACGCCTCCCCGTGTACCTTGCTCAAATAATATTGGTAGTTGCCTTCATAAGTTCGCATCTCACCATGATCTACCTCAATTACCCTGTCAACCAGCAGCCGCAGGAAGTGGCGGTCGTGGCTCACCAGTATTACTGTCCCGCTGAAACGCTGTAGTGTCTCCAGAAGAATCTCCCTTGATCTGATATCAAGGTGGTTGGTCGGTTCATCCAGCACCAGAAAGTTCACAGGACGGGCAAAAAGTGTGGCCAGAACGACCCTGCTCTTCTCTCCTCCGGACAGATTCTCAACCTTTTTTTCAACCGTTTCCCCGGAAAAAAGGAATGCCCCCAGAAGATTGCGAATCACTCCGATGTTTGCC
>CAZXTZ010000124.1:0-8785 GCA_964643645.1 uncultured Geobacteraceae bacterium | reverse complement strand
CGAAACCTCCGTCACCACGTTCACTGGCTTCACTGAACTGCTGAACAACCTTAAGGGCTACCCTTGCAACAGGCATGAACATCATCTGACATACCCGCTCACCAGGTTTGATTGTGTACTCTTTCTGCCCCTGATTCCGGATCCCTACCATTATTTCTCCTTGATAATCGCTGTCAATTACTCCCACGGTGTTGGCAAGCACAATACCATGTTTTATCCCCAGGCCAGATCGCGGCAGCAGAAGCGCAACCATTGAAGGGTCATGGATACCTATTGCCATACCGCTTGGCACCGTAACCGTTTCACCCGGCTTTACCGTAAGATCATCCGGAATACATGCCTTAAGATCCAGAGCCGCTGCCCCGTCTGTTGCGTATTCGGGTAACGCAACGGTATCACCAAGCATTGGATTTATAATTCTGGTTTCAATTTCGCGTAGTTTCATGTAAACAAGCCTTTCCAGACAGTTTTTTATAACGGTTTTACGTTTAAGATTTCTAGACCAAAGAAACTTCAAATTAAAGAGAAAACTTCCACCTGAATGGAGTTAATTATGAAAGATCCACGAATTGAAGAGTTGGCCCGCGTTCTCGTAGACTACTCAACCCGCATAAAAAAAGGGGACAGGGTACTTATCAATGCCGCAGGGTTTGAGGCTGCACCACTGGTGAAAGAGCTTTACGCACTTTGCCTCAAGCGTGGCGCAGAGTATGTTGAATATGGTTTCAGTCTTCCGGAGATTGACCGCCAATTATACAATATTGCAACAAAAAAACAGCTGGAAGTATTCCCGCAGCACAAGCTGGATTTCTATAAAACACTTACAGCCTATATCGGAATATCAGCGTCTGAAAATTCTATGGTAAACGCCAACTCAAACCAGAAATCCATGGTGGCATACCAGAAACTGACCAGGCCGCTGGTTGACCAGCGGGTAAGACATACAAAATGGGTAATTACACGCTATCCAACCCACGGAGCGGCGCAGGAGGCCCGTATGTCACTTGATGAGTACGAGGATTATCTGTTCGGAGCGTGTAACATAGATTGGGCGGCGGAATCCCGCAAGATGGAAAAGCTTAAAAAGCTGATGGACAAATCCGAAAGGGTAAAGATAAAAGGACCGGATACTGACCTTTCATTCAGCATAAAAGGTTTGCAGGGAATAAAGTGCGACGGTCGCTACAATATTCCCGATGGGGAAGTATTTACAGCCCCTGTCCGGAATTCCGCAAACGGACATATAACCTACAACTGCCCTACCCTCTATCAGGGCAAGGAGTTCAACAACATCCGCCTTGAATTCAAGGATGGCAGGATTGTGAAGGCAACAGCAGGAGAGATGACAGGACCGTTGAACAAAATTCTTGATACAGATGAAGGAGCACGATTTATCGGAGAGTTTGCCATCGGAGTAAACCCCAACATACGAACACCTATGCGCAACATCCTGTTTGACGAGAAGATATCCGGTTCCATCCACTTTACCCCCGGACAGGCATATGACGAGGCAGATAACGGCAACCGTTCAGCCGTACACTGGGATATGGTTCGATTGATGCGAGACGGAGAGATTTATTTTGATGACCGCCTTATTCAGAAAAACGGCCTTTTTGTTTTAAAAGAGCTTGAAGAGCTTAACCCGAAGGAGTAATCAAAGATGCTGCTTGAAATTGATCCTGTAAATCCCCAACCCCACAGGATATCAAAACTGGTTGAAATCCTCCGCACCGGCGGTTTGATTGCCTATCCAACAGACACTACATACGGCATCGGCTGCTCCATTTTTAACAAAAAGGGCCTGGAAAAGATTTACCAGGTCAAGCAGAGAGACCGGAGAAAGCCTTTTTCCTTCATCTGCTCGGACCTATCTGAAATTTCAAAATACACACGCCTTACAAATATGGCCTTCAAGATTCTCAAGCGCTTTCTTCCAGGCCCCTATACCTTTGTTCTTGAGGCGACCCGGGAAGTCCCTGAACTTCTCACAACCCGCCAGCGCACGGTTGGGGTGCGCATTCCGGACAACCCCGTTTGCATGGCAATTGTAAGGGAGCTTGGGGCGCCAATAGTAACCACCAGCGCAAATCTTTCAGGGGAAGACCCAGTTGGCGATCCGATTGAAATTGAGAGACTTTTTGGAAACCGGCTTGATATTGTTGTTGACGGAGGACTCCTTTCAACCGATGTAAGTTCCGTAATAAGCCTGATTAATGATGATGTTGAAATTTTGCGGGAAGGCGCTGGCGATCTTTCGGATTTTACCCCCTGATTCCCATAAGGAGCTCAGATGATCATTGAAAAACATACGACAGACAGTGACAGGATTGTTGACCTGCTTGCCCGCAGAAATGCCGAACTCGCTTCTCTTCTGGAGATTGGAAAGACACTTATTTCATCCCTGGAATTAAGAGATGTACTGCACTCCATAATGTCACAGGTCGAACGACTGCTTCAGCCCAAGACATGGTCTCTGCTGCTCATTGATGAAGAAAGTGGAAACTTAAGCTTTGAAATAGCTGTTTCGCCTGTTGCAAATGAGCTTAAGGGGATTACGTTGAAGCCGGGAGAAGGGATTGCCGGCTGGGTAGCCCAAAATGGCAAGCCGGTACTCATTCCTGATGTAAATAATGATGAAAGATTTGCAGACCATGTGGCCGATGCTGTTGAATATCCGGTGCGCTCCATACTCTGTGTACCACTCAAAATAAGGGACAGGGTCCTCGGGGTGATAGAACTTATAAACACCAACGGAGAACGGAGCTTTGACGAGGATGATCTGCCACTGCTTGGGGCAGTGGCAGACTTTGCAGCAATAGCAATAGATAATGCCCACAACTACAAACGGGTCAGCGAACTTGTGATAACCGATGACCTGACCGGTCTTTTCAATGCAAGGCACTTCCAGGAACTTCTCGAGTACGAAATGTCCAGGAGCACTCGGTACAAGTCCAATATTTCATTGATATTTTTTGATCTCGACCATTTCAAGAGCGTTAACGACAACTTTGGGCATCTGGTTGGAAGCCGCATGATCTCTGAAGTGGGACATCTTGTGAGAGAACACATCAGATCATCGGACAGAGGGGCAAGGTACGGGGGGGACGAATATGTAATCGTACTGCCAAACACAAGCAAGGAAGGGGGTATTGCGGTTGCAACCAAGCTGCTGGACCTGCTGCAAGAGCACTCTTTTACAACTGACAGCGGTGATCGTATAAATATTTCAGCCAGCTTCGGCGTTGCCACTTTCCCTGATGACTGTTCAGACCGCACCGGCTTGATACGGGCTGCTGACTCTGCCATGTACGACGCAAAAGAAGGAGGCAGGAACAGGGTCTGCGGATTCAGCGGAAATTTTGCAAAGAAACTGGCAGCTGTAGAAACCTGCCAGACATTGATTTGACTACTCCTTCTCCAGCAGTCGCACCTCATGCTGCGGAAATGGAATAATGATAGCGTTTATACGGAAGCTCTCAATTATTGCACGGTTAAGTTCACCAATGACCACAGGATAGTCGGATACATTTATCCAGGGGTTTAGGCTTATGTTGATGGAAGAATCCGCAAGTTTTGAGATCTGGACAAGCGGTGTCGGTTCCTGCAGCACACGCTGATTGTTTTGCATAATTTTATCGACCACTTCCATAGCCAGCGCCAGATCGGTATTATAGGCAACCCCCAAAGAGAGGCTCAACTGCCTTATTTTCCCATAATTGTGAAGTATTTCACCTGCTATCTTTCTGTTTGGGATCACAATCCTTGAGAGGTCAATATGGCTCAACGTAGTGCTGAAAAGACTGACGTTCTCCACCATTCCCTCTTCGCCTGCAATTGAAATGTACTCGCCTACCCTGTATGGCCTGGTGAATATTATGGTAAGTCCGGCAGCCAGATTGGAAAGCACCCCCTGCATTGCCAGCGCAATACCTGCGCCAGCAACACCAAGGCCAGCAATTAAAGGCAGCAGGTCAACACCTATATTCTGAAGGGCCATTATAAGAAAAAGCACAAGAATAACAGCGCGGGCAATCCGGACAAGCAGCTGGCGTATTGTAATATCAAGATCCAGTTTCAGCAGCATCCTGTCCAACAGACTGCCGATCCATCGTCCCACATAAAAACCTGCGGCCAGAATAACTGCTGCGGCTATCAATTTTGGTCCGAATTCTATCCCCAGATCTATCAATTTTCCCTGTGCATGGCTTATTGCCTCCAGATGTTGCTTTACTGGTAAATTGTCAATTGCCATAGATCCTCCTTGAGTAAGTCGCGGATTAAAAAAACAAAGGCCTACAGAAAACTCCGCAAGCCGATTTTTAGATAAAATTAGATAAGCATACAGAAAATTGTTTGAAAGACTACCGTATACAGACCCTTCTGACTTCCTGAATATCAGTGAGGCCCTGAAGAACCTTCAGAATTCCATCCTGCTTAAGGCTCGTCATGCCATCCTTTACAGCCTGAGCCCTTACATCATCGGTGTCAGCCCGTCTTTTCACAAGGTACTTCAAGCTGTCTGTTGCATCAAGGAGTTCATGGATTCCGATTCGACCACGATAGCCTGTGTTTGAGCAGAGTTCGCACCCGTGGGATCTGGATAATGTTATGGATGATGGATCTATTCCTGTACGGTAAAAGGCTTCACGCCCGAATTCTTCTATCAGGTCTTCAATTTCCGGCTGTGATGGCTTGTATTGCTCCTTGCAGTCTTTGCAGAGTTTTCTTGAAAGACGCTGGGCCAGAACGCACAGGAGTGAATCAGAAAAACTGTATGGATCAAGCCCCATGTCCAGCAGACGGGTTATGGTGTCGGGCGCCGAGTTTGTGTGTAATGTAGAGAATACGAGATGACCGGTAAGTGATGCTTCTATGGCGATACCTGCTGTCTCCAGATCCCGCATCTCGCCAACCATTATTACATCAGGATCAAGACGCAGGAATGAACGCAGCGCTGCGGCAAACGTAAAGCCGATTTTGGGATGTATCTGAACCTGACGCAGGCCAGGCTGTGTTATTTCCACAGGGTCTTCCGCTGTCCAGATCTTTCTGTTTGAAGAATTGATCATGGCAAGACCGGAATGCAGGGTGGTTGTCTTTCCCGAACCAGTGGGGCCAACCACCAGAACAAGGCCGTAGGGGCTTGTTATTACCCTCTGGAACACACTGTAATTCCGTCTGGTGAGACCAAGCTGATCAAACGAGATAGGCTCGTTGTTTGTAAGTATCCTGATGACAACATCTTCAAGTCCGCCCACAGTCGGCATTGTGGCCACACGTAGCTCAATGTCAAGCTGACTGAATTTTTTAAAATCAATCTTGCCGTCCTGAGGCTTGCGACGTTCGGCAATATCAAGATCCGCCATAATCTTGATCCTGGAAGGGATGGCATATTTATACTTGTAAGGTATTTTCTGATAGATTGAACATTGGCCGTCAACCCTTATCCTTACAGCAAGATCCTTTTTACCCGGATAAGGCTCAATATGTATATCTGAAGCCTTTTTCAGATAGGCATCATAAATCACCTTGTTCACCAGCTTGACAATTACCGAATCTTTTTCTGTAACCTTGCGTATTTCCTCGTCAACTTCAGGCTCATCAACAACCGTTGACATACTGAGAAGGTCGGAAATACTTGCCGGTGACAACTCCAGATTGAATTCTTCATTTGGGCCTGGCGAAGAAACAGATTTTGATGGATCAACCTTGTAAACTGCTTTAAGGGCGGCGATAACATTCGTTTCCGAGGTTATTACCGATATTATCCTGTGCCTGATGCTGTCCTCAAGCTGACGAAGTTCATGCTGCTTCAACGGTTTTGCCATTGCAATGGTAAGGGTCTTGCCTATCATCGAAATGGGGACAAGAAGGTGCTTCTGGGCGTAAACCGAGCTTATGTAACGGGAGAGCAGTGGATCAATGGAGAGTGAATTAATCTGTACATATGGCAGGTCATACTGTGCTGCAATAGCCTTTGCAAGCTGGTCATCATCAATATATTTAAGTTTTACCAGTGCCCTTTCAAGAGGTATGTTGCCATTTTTGGCGGTTTCTCTTGCTTCATTAAGCTTCTGGTGATCAATAAGCCCTTCCTTGATAAGTATGTCTGTCAGTTTACGTCTTTTGCCCTTTTGATCAAGGAGCATGGAGAGGTCTGCCTCCCTTACCGCCCCTATCCTGCAAAGCAACTGTCCGATGGTCTGATCAGGAAACTGATGCTGAAGATTTAGGGCCTCATCAAGCTGTGACTGGTTTATAAGACCCTGTTCAATAAGGAGTTCACCAAGTTTCTTGGCTACCATGTCAGACACCTAGCGTTCTTCAATTTTATAGCCATAGTCTGCTAGAACTGCACGCATGTCAGGCGCCAGAACACGATCTGTAAGCACTATGGCGCCACCTGATTTAGATGCATTTTCCAGAAGAACAGCGGATAGTTCAAGGGAGTATCTGCCTTCTGGGTCTGAAACCAGAAGCTGCGGCGCATATGATACAGACAGATCCATCTTTGAAAACACCTTTTCAGCCACAGTCCGGAATCCATCCTGTTTTTCAAGAATAACAACCCGGTACCCCTTTGTTTCAAGAAGACGAAGAAGTGTGTATGCCACAGGATCACCGGTGAATCTGGTTATTACGTAACGCTTTCCGGCATGTTCAAAGTAGCGGTCGGCCTGCACAGAAAGACCGAATCCGCTCTCGGCAACAGAAAACAGTTCCACGCGTCTGTTCGTGTCAAAGGAAAGGGACAAAACGCCAAGAAGGGTATCAACCATTTCCGGCTGTCCCTTGGGTGAAATACTGAATAGCTGGTGCTTTGGCACAGTGGGTACTGGCTGGTTTCTTACAAAAGGCTCAATTATGGACACGCCTTCCTTTTTAAGGAATGATGCGAGATTTGGGGAGCTTGGGCGCTGGCTTGCATTTACAAGAACAATGTCATTTTTCACCAGACTGTCGGAATTTTTCTCAACCTTGTAGTCTGCTCTTACCGTAAGACGTGGGTCGCTCCCGAACTCAAGCAATGGCTTCTCTTCAACAGAATAGAAGCCGCTTGCTCCCAAAAGCTCCCCTAAAAAGAGTCTGCTGTCCTGCTGAGGAGAACCGACAACCTTCAAAGTCCTCCCTTTTTCCTGAATCAGCATCCTCACAAGAGGCGGCAAAGCTCCCTTTGGGTCAAGCAGGATTGTGCTACCATCCTGACCTGGCAGCATCGGATAGCGTGATGGATCAAGTGTAAGGGAAAATGCTTCAGACTGGAATGTAAGGGGACCAGCAGGCATTTCTGCTGTGCTTGAAGAAACAAGAGTTTCCCATGCGGGCAGCAATCCAACCAGAACAGGGGATGCAGACTCAGTGGACTTAATAGAACTATCAAGAGCCGGAGCAGTTTTTTGAACGATTTTTATCTGTCTTTCTTTTGGATGCTTCCTGTGAGTCTCCGCCGGAAGTCGGGAAGACATCTTTTTGCCGGGTAATGCAGAAGGTGATTTTGCTGTAGATTCTTTCCCCTTTGAACTCAACACCAGTTGTGGTGACAGCTCAAACTGAGGATCCATTGCCTTGAGAGAGCCTGGCATGGCAAGCGCTAAAAACGCTATCCCTGCAATAATATATTTTGTTTCAGACAGCAGGTTCATATAAATTCCCGTAAAAGCATCAATTTGATTTAAAAATTATTAATTTGCAGAGTTTGAGCAAAAAGAGATGGACTCAATTTACTGTAAGCACCAGCGCCCTCACAGGGCCTCCCGCCTGGGTACGGTAAAGCAGAAGTTCCCCCCTGTCATCCATTGTTGCCCTTTCAAGCAGAAGCCCGCCCGCTTCCTTTCTGGAATGTATCTTGAAGCTTGCGAATCCAAAAAGCTCCATCATGGCTGCATTGAGTTCATCTGAAGATATGGGGGCCTGGCCTGTCGCAATAATCTGTAATGCCTTGATTCTGTCTTCAGACATGAAGATCCGGTAGTCTCTCCCCTTCCCCATATATCTTGTCCATCCCGGCGAAGCTTTGGAAAAAGCAGGATCAATACCGGCAACCGGAATAAAAGAAGGTAAGGCCTGTACTATCGGAGCAGGTTGTCCTGAAGAGTTCTGGCCCTTATCTGTTTCCTCCTTTGGTTCAGGAGGCAGCAGGGGGGCTTTCGCAGTTGCTGCCGATGTTTTTTTCGGGGCAGTAGTTGAACTGCTCCATACAAGATATAGTGAGAGAGCTGCAAAGCATGCCGCAGCCACAAGTGATCCAAGAAGTATCCAGTGAGTAAGGGTGTTTCCGGTTTTCTGATAATTTTTCTCAAGTGAGGTTAGAAGCTCATCTGCTGTTTTTGGGGGTTCCTTGATTGCATTTGATTTGTTATGCTTGTTTACCTTCTGTTTCTTCTTTTTCTGAGGCCTCTGAACCGGAACCACCTGCCTTGGAGGGGGTGATACCTGAGAAACAAGGGCCTTTAGCGGGTCCTCCTTCTTATCATCATCCTTCTTAACTTCATCATCATCAAAAGTATTAAGCACCGGTGGTTTCGATGTCACGGAAGTGGCTTCAGAAACCGCAGTAATTACAGATTCTTTCTTTGTCAGGGAATCCCCATCGTTCTTTTCGGTGAAAACATCATCCAGAATATGTTCTTGTTTTTTGGGGGAGAGCACAGATACTGGTAGCGGCACAGGTGCTAGCAGTGAATCCGGAGGGAGAGAAGGCTTCGGGACTTCCGGCTCCTTGAGCGGCTCTCCAGCAATTGGTAGCCACGCATCCTTCAAAAGCGCCCTCATTATATTATCAAAC
>CAZXTZ010000123.1:0-8929 GCA_964643645.1 uncultured Geobacteraceae bacterium | reverse complement strand
GACTCAATGGCGGCCATGACCTGAAACTGTTTGACCTGGGTACCAACCGCCGGCAACTCTACAAATGTTACATCACCCAGTTCATGGGCAGCATGATCACTTATTCCGCAAACTGCACTGCCACCTTCAACCTTCACCCACTCATGCTCTTTTGTAAAATAGATATCTGACATCTTATGATCCTCCGGTATATTGAATTGACCTCATTTGGCAGGGCAGTTACCTATCCGCTTGCCTTTTACCTTTACTGTCATGCTATGCCCCTGGGTGTTCATCTTCATAGTTGAGTTATAGGCATTACTGCTGAAAATCGTCTCACCGTTAAAAGTTCCGCTGTTCTCTCCAGTGCATTTCATGGCCCAGACCACCTTGTTTCCCGAAACCTTATAGTCAGTCAAGGTGCAGTTTTTATCTCTGGCAATAACCTTTTTCTGATCCTTTACATCTTCCTTTGTATAGCACTGCTTAATTGTATTTGGAGGAATCGCCATTGGCATTCCTGGCATCTCTGTTTGGGTAGTTATCTCCCAAAGCCCCTCAGTAATCGGATCAGCTGCAAAAAGCATTGCCGGAACCGACAACATGGCAACAACCAGCACCAAACAACTCTTTTTCATTTCTGGCACTCCTTTCTATATCTGGCTAGTTAAACAACATGAAACTCAGTTTCTGAGGGAACCGCCACAATAAAACGGCAGGGCGCAGACCTCTGCATCCATAACGGCCCTGTCCTGTGAAACGGTTAAAACCGTACCATTTTTTTCGTATCCCGGTTCAACAAAACCTATCCCTATTCCGCAACCCAGCATCGGTGAAAAAACTCCGCTTGTAACCTCACCAATCTTTCTCTCTTTCGCACATATGGAAAAACCGTGACGGGGAGTCCGTCTGGAACCGACCCTGAAGGCCACCTTCATACGGGACAGCCCCTTTTCCTGCTGCTCAATCAAGGCATCCCTTCCAACAAAGTTTTTATCCATATTCACAAAGGCATCAAGACCTGCCTCAAGTGGTGTAGTCAACTCATCAATATCACTTCCATAAAGTGAATATCCCACCTCAAGTCGCAGCACGTCCCTTGCACCAAGACCGGCAGGCTTTACACGCCCGTCAGCAAGCAGTTTTTCCCACAGTTCAACAACTTTGGAAGCTGGCAGGAATATCTCATATCCCAGCTCTCCGGTGTAACCGGTACGGCTCACAATTGCATCAACACCAAGAATTTTCATTGATATGAATCTGAAATACGGAATTTGGGCCACAGCCTTCCCAAAAAGCTCAACCATTACATCTCTGGACAGTGGTCCCTGAAGGTCCAGCTTGGCAGTTGATCCGGTTATATCGGTAAATTCACCACCAGTTAAACGACTGGCTATCACCCTGAAATCATTTGGTGCAGTTGCAGCGTTTACAACAATCATCACCTCATTATCAGAAATTCTGAAGACGATGAGGTCATCAATAACCCCACCTTTTTCATTAAGAAGAAAACCATATTTGGAACGCCCGACAGGAATGGCCTTAACTGAAAAGGTAAACATATCCTCAAGGCCGGCTTCTGCAAAGTCCCCCTTGAAAAGAAACTCCCCCATATGGCAAATGTCAAAAAGAGCGGCCTTCTCACGGCACCAGCGATGTTCGGCAATTATCCCCTCGTACTGGATAGGCATATCCCAACCGCCAAACGGAGCCATTAACGCACCAAGCTGACGATGTTCAGCGTTTAGTTGTGTCAGATTAAGCTTTTCAGATTCAGACATTTGAGGCCTCCAGATTTTATCAGTAGTATTTTTTAACCTTGCTTGAAGCGGTTTTTTTCTTCTTTGATAGTCCGGCAAGTGATTTTATATCGGCAAGACGCATCTTCCAGACACCTTCTTCGTGATCCAGGGTAAAATCACGACTGCGGGTATCGCCTGATGCTGCCACCCCCTCAAACCCGATTCTGGAATATACCTTCGCTGTAGTGCGTTTATCACTTATCAACCTGAAATCCCTCAGTTTCTGATGACAACATGAAGGTCGCAACTGAAGTTCCTTCATCTGAGAAACAAAGTTTTCCCTTGTCATTGCACCTCTGTGGGACAAACGGTCATACATTTTATCAAAGCTTCCATCCCGCCACAGGTCGAGGGTATCCGAGATGCACTGCTCGCGGGGGTCAGATCTCTGGTCAGCAATTGCCGGAGCAACAAAATAAAGGCAAAGCACTAATGAAATCAGTAAGTTTAAATATCGCATATTCCCCTCCGCAAAATATTTGGCCATGGTAATTCATAATCCATTGGAGAAGCAATGATTTTCACAGAAGAATTAAACATTGCAACATTCAGACAGATATTTGATTGCCAACCGCCAATTTTGAGATACAATTCAGGCAACTGAAATATCAGTGAGGGAGCCATGAAATCCTACGACGAGACATTGCAAAGACTTCTAAAATTCGGGCTGGACATTTCACATATCAAAGATATGGACGTCCTGCTCGAAAAAATACTTTCTGAAGCACGGGTTTTTACCAATTGCGACGCAGGAACCATCTATATAAAGGATGGAGACTGGCTCTTTGCACGCTATTCACAGAATGACACCGTTAATGCTGCGCTTGCCCCGCACCGGAAGTCACTTTATGCAAACATACAGATTCCTGTTGATAACTCGTCAATTGCCGGATATGTGGCAGCCACAGGAGAACAGCTTAATATTCCGGATGCCTACCACCTCTCCACTGATCTGCCATTTTCATTTAACTGCTCGTTTGATGTCATGACCGGCTATAGAACAACATCACAGCTTGTGCTTCCACTTACAAGCATGAGAGGTGAAACCGTCGGAGTCCTTCAACTTATCAATTCAAAGGATGCCGATGGCAATGTAACCCAGTTTGACAGCGATGATGAAAGCGGAATAAGCTATTTTGCCGTTACTGCGGCCAATGCCATTGAACGGGCCAAGATGACCAGGGAGATAATCCTGAGAATGAACCGGATGGCGGAACTCAGGGATCCAAAGGAAACAGGCCCCCATGTAAACAGGGTTGCAGCCTATTCGGTTGTTCTCTATGAAAGCTGGGCAGCAAAAAAAGGAATGCCCTCTGACGATATTGACCAGGGTCGCGACATTCTCAGGATGGCGGCAATGCTGCACGATGTGGGAAAGGTCGCAATATCAGACAACATATTGAAGAAACCGGGCAAATTCACACCTGAAGAGTACGAGGTAATGAAACTGCATACCGTCTACGGCGCAAGGCTATTCCCTGACCTGTTTTCGGAGCTTGACGAAGCTGCGGCCGCAGTGGCCCAGAATCACCATGAAAGATGGGACGGCAATGGCTATCCGGGCTACATAAGCCTTGCGACCCTGAAACCTCTGCCTGGTTATGAAAAGGAAGACGGCACTGCCCGAGGCAAAAAAGGGGAAGAGATCCCTCTTTTCGGTCGCATTGTTGCCATAGCAGATGTCTATGACGCCCTCTCCAACCGAAGGTGCTACAAGGATGCTTGGGATGAAAACGCCGTGGTTGAAGAGCTTAAAAAAGATGCAGGTAAAGCATTTGATCCGGAACTGGTCGAAGTCTTTATTGAAACAATAGCCACATTCCGGCAGATTGCAGCCCAGTTTCCGGATGCTCCGGATGCCCACTGACATGTTTTATCAACTTCTTCGGAAGGTTCCCATGAATTCAGATGATCTTGCTACAACTCGAAACTTCAAACTGCTTGTCCAAAAACGGATAACGCCTATCGAAATCCCCTTAAACTGAGTGCAGTTCGACTCAGTTAAGTACAAATAACTTCAGGATCGCATCATCGTTGCTACCGCCCTGTCACTGGGGGCCAGGCTGATCACAAAGGATGAAAAAACACATCTGTACCGCAATCTTCAGTCAGTCTGGTAAGTGCCATACTCCCCTCAGACCAATTCCAGGGACAGCGTTATTCAGTTCCTGTCAATGGGAAATTAGAAACATCTCCCGGTTTCCCCTCAATTCACCTTCCAGGATCATGACGGTTATTGATTATTTGATTGCATTGCCCCCACATTTTGCTACAAACGCCTTGGCAATTGAGACTGCTACCCTGCTAAGAACCCGTCATGGCCTGAGAATACCGGACGCAATACAGGCGGCTTCAGTCATGTCTCTCAAATGACCAGTTACCTTTCTCACAGGAGACAGGCAATTCAATAAGGTACCCGGGTTGAATGTAAGTCTGGTTTGCTGATGGAATTGCAAACTGTTCGTTAAAATATTCAGATGTAACTGCGTAAGGACACTACCCGTATTTCTGCCCCTGCCCGCAGTAACGCAACCCAGTTTCTCTGTCACCACCAACAGACAAGCCGCCCCGGATTTGCTTCCGGCAGCGGCTTTTTTCTTCAACTGCAAGGGATCAGGGTGCGCAACCTCTTCTTTTAAGCCGTTACAGACTTCTCCCGTCTGCCTCTGCAAATAGCCGCAGCTTTTCCATCATTGCTGCAAACTTCTTGGGTTTCAAAGACTGTGGCCCATCGCTTGAGGCGTGTTCCGGGTCAGGATGCACCTCAACAATCAGCCCGTCAGCTCCGGCAGCAATTGCGGCGTAGCACATTGGCGCCACATAATGATGATTGCCGGTTCCGTGGGATGGATCAATTACAACCGGCAGGTGCGTCTTTCCTTTAAGCACGGGTATTGCGGAAAGATCCAGGGTATTGCGTGTGGCTGTCTCAAATGTACGGATACCCCGTTCGCAAAGCACCACCCCCTGATTTCCCTCGCTCATAATGTACTCTGCACTCATAAGAAATTCCTGAATAGTCATTGCCATACCGCGTTTAAGCAGGATCGGCTTTCCGCACTGCCCGACTTTTTTCAGAAGAGCAAAATTCTGGGAGTTCCTTGCGCCTATCTGCAACATATCAGAATATTCAGCCACAAGATCAACAGTTTCAGGATTTATAACCTCTGTGACAAACGGCAGTCCGGTCAGATCTCTGGCCTTTGCAAGATATTTAAGTCCCTCCTCTTCGAGTCCCTGGAAGGAATATGGCGATGTTCTGGGCTTGAACGCTCCCCCCCTCAGCATCGTAGCGCCGGCGGCCTTGACAAGTTCTGCACTCTGGATTATCTGGGCTTCACTCTCCACCGAACATGGCCCGGCCATAACCACCACCCTTGAACCACCGATAACAACATTTGCCCCAACCCTTACCTGACTGGCCTCCTTCTTCACCTCTGTTGAGGCCAGCTTGTAGGGCTGAAGGATCGGAACAACACTCTCTACGCCGTGCAGCCCCTCAAGTGACTGAAGAACCAGCTTTCCCCTCTCGTCCCCGATGGCCCCGATAACATCCCTTGTTGTACCGTGGATAACATGTGGCTTGTAACCAAGCTCCTTTATCCTTTTCAGCACCTCATCCTTGTCCTTCTTTGCTGCCCCTGCCTTCATTACAATGATCATCTCTTTCTCCTTTTTCCCAAAAGAACAAAGGCCGGAAGGTTTCCCCCGGCCTTGTGTCGTTTTATTAATGCAATAACGAAAAAAGCCGGGCGACTCGTTCCGTCTGCCCCGGCTTTTGGCTGTGTAATCGGTTTTTGATCCCTAAACCGTGTACACCCCTGCCCGGGCAGACGGCGTAAAATAAAAGCCGTACCAGAAAAACCCGAAAAAGGATGTAAAACGATGGGAGGAGTTCATGGAAAGAATAAAAGCACAGGTTGTTATTTGGTGTCAAGCAGAGAGGTTTAAAAAAAACATCATTGAGCAGCTTGCGATATCATCTCTTCAGCATGCTGAAGTGCGGCATCGGTAATTTTTTCACCTGCCAGCATCCTCGCCACCTCCTGCACCTGCCCCTTCCGATCCAGTAGTTTTACAGAAGTAACAGTCCTTCCGGACTCAACCAGTTTCTCAACCTTCAAATGCCGTGTTGCCCAGGCAGCAACCTGGGGCAAATGGGTAACACAGAACACCTGCTGGCCTGATGCCACACTGCAAAGCTTGCGGCCAAGCACTGCTGCCACAGAGCCGCCAACGCCGGTATCCACCTCATCAAACACAAGAGTGGGGGCCTCCCCCTCAGGTAATACCTGCTTGAATGCCAGCATCAGCCGGGAAAGTTCTCCACCGGAGGCAACCTTGCCAAGGGGCCGGGGAGGCTCACCAGGGTTAGGTGTAAACAGGAACTCAACCCTGTCGCAACCATTTGATCGGGGTTCGGCAAACAGATCAAAACCGACCTTTACAACGGCATTTGGCATGGCAAGCTGTCTGGTCTCCGAAGCGAGCTGTTTTTCGAGCTCTTCAGCAGCAGTGCGACGCCTGTTGCCAAGCTCTGCAGCAAGAAGGTCAAGCTTTGCCCTCATTTCAAAAGCATCCTGCTGAAGCTCCTCCCGGGAGCGGCAACGTCCCCGCAGCTCCTCAAGCTCTGCTTCAAGGGAATCCCCGAGCGCCATAACTTCTTCAACTGTCGGGGCATATTTCCGCTTCAGGCGCAGCATCATATCAAGGCGGTCTTCAATCATCTTCAACTCTTCAGGGTCAGCCTCGATCCGTGCTGCATAGTCCCGCAGCTGGAGAGCGGCATCCTCAAGCTGCAGATATACTTCGTCAAGCATTGAGTGCAATCCGGCAAGGGATTCGTCAATGGCAGCAGCCTCCCTTAATCCGGCAGCCACACGCTTCAGTTCTCCAATCAGGGCCTTATCCCCGGCGTACAGGGAATGATATGCTGAACCTGTAGTTGTTGCCAACCGTTCGGCATTGGCAAGCAGCCTTTGCCTCTCCTCAAGTTCCTCATCTTCAGCAGGCTTAAGTTCCGCAGCTCTTATCTCCTCAACCTGATAGGCAAGCAGGTCAATCCGGCGGGCTGTATCCCGTTCCTGCTCGTCAAAGTGTGCCAGCTGTTCCACTGTTGCGCGCCACTTTTCAAATGCCTCTGAATATTTCTGCCTCAGCCCGGTTGTCTCTGCAAATGAATCCAGAAGCAGAAGATGGGACTCAGGCCGCAGCAACCCCTGGGATTCATGCTGGCCGTGTATGGTGACAAGCTGGCGTCCAAGCTCGCCCAACTGGGCCTGCGTTGCAAGCGAACCATTTATATAGACACGGTTCCTGCCTGCACGGCTGAGGCAGCGCTTGACCAGAAGCTCATCGCCTGCATCTATTCCTGCCTGCTGCAACTGTTCCTGCAGCGAGTGATTTGCAGAAAGGTCGAACATTGCCTCCACAATAGCCTCATCCTCTCCGGAACGGATAAGGTCGGCTGAAGCCCTGCCGCCACATACCAGCGTAAGGGCATCAATTATGATTGATTTTCCAGCGCCGGTCTCGCCGCTGAATATATTCAGGCCGGGCCCGAAGGATAACTGCAGGGTGTCAATGATTGCAACATTGCGGATGGAAAGTTCGGTGAGCATTCGGGGCTAACGCTCCCCCCACTTGAGTTTTGTACGCAGAACAGCGAAGTAATCCTTTTCCGGTGAGGTTACAAGGGCTGTGGTCGTTTCGGCACGCCTGAGCTCGATAGAATCCCCCTCCTGGAGTTCAACACCTACCTGTCCGTCAAGGGTCAGGTAAACCATCTCGTCAAAGGATGATTTGACTACGATTCTGACAGTGGCCTCGTCTGATATTACAATAGGACGGTTGGTAAGGGTATGGGGGCAGATGGGAGTAATCAGGATACACTGCATAAGCGGCTGTACGATCGGGCCTCCGGCTGAAAGCGAATAGCCTGTGGAACCGGTTGGGGTGGATATTATCAGGCCATCAGCCTTGAAGGTGGTGAGAAAGAGATCATCCACCCTGGCATCAAGATCAATTATCCTGGCAAGGGCGCCTTTGTTTATTACTGCGTCATTCAGCACCTGACAGCTGGCAATCTCCAGTCCGCCACGGGTTACCGTGACATCAAGCATCATCCGCTCTGTTATCCGGTGTGTTGACAAAAGGCAACTTTCAAGCACCGGATACAGACCATCAACCGTAATCTCGGTAAGAAACCCCAGGCTTCCCAGGTTTACCCCTACAATCGGAACCTGACGGCCGCTGAAAAGCCGCGCCACGGATATCAGTGTGCCGTCACCACCAAGAACAACAACCAGCTCCGCCTGCTCACGGATCTGTTCTTCGGTAAGTCCTCCGGAGTAACCGACGTGCCTCGCAAGGTGGGCATCAACAAGAGGGTGGCAGTTGCGCTGTTCAAGCCAGGTGACAAGCTCGCTTGCCACCCCCTGACAACGGGGGTCATGTACCTTTGCAAAAATGGCTACCTGTTTCATGCCTCTCCTGTACCATAGCTCGCTGAATATGTCCACCTGACCAATTTAATAATACTTCAGTTCTTTTGTTCAGAACTGAAGTTTCGCGTCAAGGCCTACAGAATAGCCATAGAAGGTGTTTGCCTTGATGTATGAAGCACCGAGTCCAAGCCAGTTAAGCAGCAGAAAACCATCAAGATCGCCCAGAACCAGACGGCCAGAAATAAAGGTGTAAGAAGCAGGGGTATACGGTTTCCAGATATCTTTTTCATGGTATCGTAATCCCCTTTTCAGCCATCAGTATATCCGGTCAAGTCAGGCAGTTCCGCACGGCAGGGGATTGCAGCGCAGACCGTCATCAGAAGAGAAAAAATGCTGAAAGGAACAACGGATTGAATCGCTCTGCTTTCATGGTTACCCCCACCCTTTATAAATGCGGATTTATCCAGTAATTATTGTTTACTACGTTGAGATTATCGCAAAAGCCCCAACTGTCAAGCAAGGTGTCAGTTGAGCCGTTTTCATGGGGCTGGATGCAGATTTTTTTCTGCAATTTTTCTTCTGTAATATGGACCTATGACACTATTTGGGGAGGGTCGTACTGTATGCTGGTGCCTCAGAAAGAATCAATTGCCATTATTGCTACGGTGATTAAATATGCGAATCGTAGGGGCGAACTTTATG
>CAZXTZ010000122.1:0-8956 GCA_964643645.1 uncultured Geobacteraceae bacterium | reverse complement strand
CTTGATGCTGTTGTTCAATTGGGCGGCAATGGCGTCGCACTTGGCCTTGGTGCGGGAAGCCAGTGTGATCTCTGTAAAAATATCGCGGCGCTGGGCGCACTTGTGGGCAACAACCTGGCCGACTCCGCCGGCACCGATGATCAGAACGTTACTCATGTCTATTCTCCTAAATAAGTATATCCAAGCAATGTACGATCCAGCAGTTCTATAAAGTGGCTGCTCTCTTCGATGGAGACCTTTTTGACAGCAACCTGTTTTTCAAGGTTGTCGCGCACATGCTTCAGGATTTCAGGCCCCTTGTACTGGACATATTTCAGGGTTTCCCATGTCGCATCACCATTGATTACTGTGTCAATAATATAGCCCGTTTTTTTGTTGAATGTGATATGCACCGCATTTGTGTCACCAAAAAGGTTGTGGAGATCTCCGAGAATTTCCTGATAGGCTCCTATCAGGAAAAAGCCGATGTAGTAATCGTCATCCTTGCGTAGTTTATGGAGGGGCAGAAACTTGGCCCTTCCGTGCTCACCGACAAAGCTTGTTATTTCTCCGTCTGAATCACAGGTTATATCTGCAATTGATGCCATTACATCAGGTTTCTGTCCAAGCCGCTGGAGAGGCATGATCGGAAAAAGCTGGTCAATTGCCCATGAATCGGGAATGGACTGGAAAAGTGAAAAGTTGGCAAAGTATGTCTGACGCAACGCAAGCTGGAAATTTTGCAGTTCTTCCGGAATTGGCTTTATTTTTTCTACAATACTATTAATTTTCTTGATTATTTTGGAATACAGCCATTCGGCTATGGCCCTGTCCTGTAGGGTGAGATAGCCAAGATTGAAAAGGCTTACCGCTTCATTGATAAGCTGCAGGGTGTCGTGATAATCCTCGCGCAGGGAGTAACGGTCAATGCTCTTGTATATGTCCAGCAGTTTTTTTACCGTTGGTGCCGGTTTTTCCATCTGATCCAGAATGCCTTCATAATCCGGCATCAGACTCTGTGTGTTTGTGTTAAGGACATTTGTTACAAGAACCGAATAATGGGCTGCTGTTGCCCGTCCTGATTCTGAGATTATGTTGGGACAGTCAACACCGGCTTCATCGCATATGTTCTTTATCTGGTATATTACGTCGTTGGCGTATTCTTCAACAGTGTAGTTTACGCTGGAGAAGTAACTGGACTTTGAGCCATCGTAATCAACACCGAGGCCGCCTCCAATGTCGAGGTACTGAATATTGACGCCAAGTTTGCGCATTTCACTGTAAATACGGGCAGCTTCTATGAGAGAGGTCTTTATTTTGTCAATCTTGGTTACCTGGCTGCCTATATGAGAATGAAGAAGGTTGACGCAATCAAGTAAACCTGCTTCTTCAAGCATTCGTATTGCCGCAATTATCTCTGACATTCGCAGGCCGAATTTGGCATCCTCACCTCCTGAGGTGGCCCACTTGCCTGTTCCCTTGGATGATAGCTTTACCCTTATGCCAAGGGAGGGCCTTATGCCGGTTTTTCTCGCCAGCTCAATGATTTTTTCCAGTTCAAAAAGTTTCTCGACCACAATGGTAATATTGTAGCCGACCTTTGTTGCGTAAAGGACAGTTTCTATATATTCGGCGTCTTTGTAGCCATTGCAGATGATGGGAAGGTTGTGCCCGGTGGAGATGGCAATGCCGGCAACAAGCTCAGGTTTTGAGCCTACCTCAAGACCGATGTTGTAACGTTTGCCAAAGCTGGCAATGGCCTCAACCACCTGACGCTGCTGGTTTACCTTTATAGGGTAGAATGTCTGGTATTTTGCAGGATAGTCGTTTTCCGAGATGGCATTTTTGAATACCCTGTTGATAAGGGCGATCCGTCCCTGAAGTACATCCATGAAACGGAGGAGGATAGGGGGCTTTATCTTCCGTTTTATAAGGTCGTCCATCAGGCCGCGGAGGTCAATGGCATTTTTTGAATTGGAGGAAGGGTGGACACAGATATTGCCCTTCTTGTTGATTGAAAAGAGATCTGAGCCCCAGTTGTCTAGGTTGTACAGCTTGGCGGATTCAGCGGTAGACCAGCGCTCCATGGACAGCCCTCCTGTCTTTGGTCAAATTAGTTAGCTGACTATGTAACGTCAAGAAAAAAAGGGGCGGGACTCAAGCCCCGTCCCCTTTGTAACTGAAAATTAACAAACCTAGTCTTTCTCTTCCAGAGACTGACCCAGGGCCGCTTTGCGTGAAAGCTTGATCTTGCCCTGTTTATCAACGCCGATGCATTTAACCAGAACCTTGTCACCCTCTTTGAGGATATCTGTTACGTTCTTGACCCTGGTCTCATCAAGCTCAGATATATGCACAAGACCATCGGTGCCAGGCAGAACCTCAACAAATGCTCCAAACTCCATGATCTTCTTGACAGTGCCCATGTAAAGCTTGCCTTCTTCAACCTCGTCGGTCAGGCCACGGATCATCTGTATTGCGGCATCGCAGGCAGCCTTGTCGGCGCTGGCAATGTTTATCTTTCCGCTGTTGTCAGAGTCAATGTCAATCATTACCCCTGTGGTTTCTGTGATGTTGCGGATGTTCTTGCCCCCGGTGCCGATCACGTCACGGATGCGATCAGGCTTGATGAATATGGTTACAATGCGTGGAGCAAAGTCTGACATCTCCTCCCGTGGGGCTTCCAGGCACTGGGCCATTTTCCCAAGGATGTAGATACGCCCCTCTTTGGCCTGCTTAAGTGCCTGGGCCATGATCTCCTTGCTGACTCCGCCGATCTTGATATCCATCTGGAGTGCGGTAACGCCTTCTGCAGAGCCGGCAACCTTGAAATCCATATCACCCAGGTGATCTTCATCACCAAGAATGTCAGTCAGAACTGCAACCTTATCCCCTTCCTTGATAAGGCCCATTGCGATACCTGCAACAGGGGCCTTTACCGGCACACCGGCATCCATAAGTGACAGACATCCGCCACAGACCGAGGCCATCGATGATGATCCGTTGCTCTCAAGGGTTTCGCAGACAATGCGGATTGTGTACGGGAATTTGTCATGATCTGGAATTATTGCTGAAATGGCCCGTTCTGCCAGCATGCCATGGCCTATCTCACGGCGGCCAGGTCCCAGGCGGAATGATGTTTCACCAACTGAGAACGGAGGAAAGTTGTAGTGCAGCAGGAAGCGTTTGCGGGACTCGCGGAACAGGTTGTCAAGGCGTTGCTCATCCTGTGATGTTCCAAGTGTTGCTGCGGCCATTACCTGTGTCTCGCCACGGGTAAACAGTGTGGAACCATGGGCGCGTGGCAGAAGTCCGGCCTCGATAACTATGGGGCGTATTGTGGTCGTGTCACGACCGTCAATGCGGATTCCTGTCTCGAGAACGTCTGCACGCATACGCTCATACTCAAAATCAGCCAGAAAGCCTTTTATCTCTTTGGCCCGGCCTTCAAACTCTTCCGCAAGCGCTGCAATTACATCAGTCTTGATCTGGGCTACTTCGGCGTATCTTTCCTGCTTGGATTTTATCTTGAAAGCCTGTGCTATACGATCAAAGCTCAACTCCTTGACCTTTGCCTTAAGAACCTCATCAACCTGTGGAGGAGGTACTTCCCGCTTTGGGAGGCCTGCCTTTTTCTGCAGCTCTTCCTGAGCGTCCAATATTCCCTGAACCGAATCCTTGGCAAAGAAGATGGCCTCAAGCATGTCTTCTTCAGAGACAAACTTTGCCTCTCCTTCAACCATGAAGATTGCATCGCGACCGGCAGCCACCACAATCTCCATGTCACTCTGCTCAAGCTCGGCAACAGTGGGATTTGCAATCAATTTTCCATCAACCCGGCCTACCATTACTCCTGCTATGGGCCCCATGAAAGGAATGTCAGAGATTCCCAGGGCTGCTGATGCGCCTATCATGGATAGTATGCCGGGATCACAGTTTTCTTCTGCAGACATTACTGTTGCTATGATTTGGGTGTCATTCAGAAAATTTTCAGGGAAAAGAGGGCGGATCGGGCGGTCTATCAGACGGCAGGTGAGAGTCTCTGCGTCTGCAGGGCGGGCTTCGCGCTTGAAAAATCCGCCAGGGATCTTGCCACCTGCATATGCCTTCTCGGTGTAGTTAACAGTAAGGGGGAAGAAATCCTGACCTTCCTTGGCTTCTTTTGCAGCTACGGCAGTAACCAGAACCATTGTGTCGCCGCTTTTTACAACAACAGCTCCATTAGCCTGCTTGGCCATTTTGCCGGTTGAAATGTGAACTTTCAGATTGCCTACCTGTGCCTCTACCCATTGTTCATTAAACGTCATTCTTTACTCTCCTTTTGGGTGTTGCGCTGGGGGCGTCGAGAGAAGCACCCTGTAAACAGGTAGTTCTATCCACGTCCCCAACAGCGTAAAAAAAATAAAAGGGCTGAGACAGCCCTTTTGGCGAAACTGCATAAAGACAGGCAGCATTCGTAAATCTACCGAAGCTGCCTGTCTTTGCTACCTGCGGATGCCGAGTTGCTCGATAACTTTTCTGTAGCGGTCAACATCTTTTGACTTCAGATAGTCAAGCATGCGACGGCGTTGGCCAACCAGCTTGAGCAGACCGCGACGGCTGTGGTGATCCTTCTTGTGAATCTTGAAGTGATCAGTCAGATAGACTATACGAGCTGTCAGAATGGCAATTTGAACTTCCGGAGAACCTGTGTCCCCTTCATGCTTCTTGAAGTTGTTGATAATTTCCTGTTTTTTTTCTGTTGCCAGCACCTGTGGACTCCTCCTGCACTGCTTGGATTGTATGTGTCGAAACACCTTGGAACGCTAAAAGGGAATTATCCTTAACACAACTTGTTTTAACTGTAAAGCATTTCCATCAGTTGAATACCCGTTTAAGAGTTACGGATGCATCTGAAAGCTGTTCAGCAACAGCGGCAAGTTTACCGTCGTGCATGAGGCGGTAAAGTCCTTCAGGTTTGACTGATAGCGACTGATGTGGCGGTATGCCGTTTTTCAGTCGCTTATGTTCAATGCTATTCAGAGATATTTCGGGAATATGTGAAATCGCAGTCGTTAATGAAACAATATGCTGTGTTACGGTGTCTTTTTCAGTGAACTCTGCCAGTTGTTCAAGGGTTATGGATTCCCTGATATTGAAAATGCCGCTTCTGATCCGTCTGAGTTCAGTCAGACAGGCACCGCAGCCTAGCATCCTGCCCAGATCATCTGCCAGTGTCCTGATGTATGTACCCCGTGAACACCGCACCCTGACCGTTGCAAATGGTGATTCAAAGTCAATCAAGTCAAACAGGTGGATTGTTGTGTCACGCAGTGTACGCTCGGCCTCAACCCCTTTTCGTGCCAGTTTGTATAGTGGTTGTCCGGCTTGTTTTATCGCGGAATACATGGGGGGAAGTTGTTTGATTTTGCCGGTCAGTCTGGAGATCTGTTCCAGAATCAGATCTTCAGTTATGCCGTTGCTGTCTTTTCCCTCCAGCACGTTTCCTGTTATATCCAGTGTATCGGTGGTGATCCCAAGTCGGATAACAGCCTGATATTCCTTTTCGCCTTCATCAAGAAACTGGATTGCCTTG
This sequence comes from uncultured Geobacteraceae bacterium, assembly GCA_964643645.1. GTDB lineage: Bacteria > Desulfobacterota > Desulfuromonadia > Geobacterales > Pseudopelobacteraceae > Trichlorobacter. Next base: position 3,402 of record CAZXTZ010000122.1, on the reverse strand, counting down.
GTCGCCTCGCCTGTGGCAATCGGCAGTACACCTGTGGCAAACGGATCAAGGGTGCCGGTATGGCCAACCTTTTTTATTCCGAGAGTTCGGCGCACCCTGTTTACAACGTCGTGAGAGGTGATCCCGGCCGGTTTGTCAATAATCAGGAAGCCGTCTACCACTGCGCTGCTTCTACTGCGCTGTAGACTATCTTTTTTACTTCGTCAATTGAGCCTTCAACCATGCCGCCTGATGCGTTGTGATGGCCGCCACCGCCAAAGCTTTGTGCGAGGAGGGCGACATTTACCTTGCCTTTGGATCTGAACCCTACCTTGAATTTTTGAGCTTCAATCTGACGGAAGAGAATTGCCACTTCAACTCCGGCAACGGAGCGGGGGTAATTAACAAAACCGTCAGTAAGCTCAGCTGTAGCTCCGGTTTTTTCGTACATGTCGAGGGAGACAGTTATTGATGCGACCTGTCCAGCTTTCAGAAACTCAAGGGTGGGGAGGGCGCTTGCCAGCAGTTCAAGACGTTTTCTGGGCTGGCTTTCATACAACTTTTCAGTGACGCTCCAGGCGTTAAGGCCCCCCTGCTCAACCAGCAGGCCGGCTATCTCGAAAGCTTCGCGATTGGCATTGGAATAGCGGAAAGAACCTGTATCAGTAAGGATTGCCACATACAGGCAGAGCGCTGTGTCATAATCAGCCTTGAAACCGTATGCTGAGGCAATCCGCCAGACCAGTAGTCCTGTTGCTGCGGCATTGCTGTCAATCAGGTTGAAGTCGGCAAAGTTTTCACAGGTGAGATGGTGATCAAGATTGACAGTGGTTCCAATCTTTTTGAAAGCGCCAAACTGTTCACCGGCACGACGGAATTCACCTACATCAAGAACAAAAGCCAGATCAAAATGTTTATCAGGGATATCTTTTAAAACAGATTCAGAGCCAGGCAAAAAACGATAAAGTTCGGGAACCGGATCTGCAAGATGAACAGTTACTTTTTTGCCGATAGCCTTAAGAAATGCCGCCATGCCAAGCGACGATCCAATGGCGTCGCCGTCAGGCCCTTCATGGCTTGTGATCAGCACAGTGCTGCTGTTGTGTACCGAGTCAAGGATCTTCTGAATTATTTCCGTCATTGCCTGCCCCAACCTCCCGCAACAGGTCATCAATCCGCTGGCCATACTCCTGAGAGTGGTCGTACTTGAATAAAATATCGGGGGTGTAGCGCATCTTAAGCACCTTGCCCAGTTCATGGCGTATATGGCCTGCAGCGCTTTTCAGTCCTGCCTCGCTGCTCTTTTTTGATGCGTCATCACCGATAACTGTAAAGAAGATTCTGGCAAGATGAAGGTCATCCGTTACCTCTACTCCGGTGATGGTTACAAATCCTATTCGTGGATCATTCAATCCACGGGAAAGGAGCATTGATACAGTAGTATGTATGGTCTCTGAGACCTTGTCCGAACGTTTATGTTGCATATAAAAACCTACAGCTTTGCAGCTACCTTTTCCATTTCAAATGCTTCTATGATGTCACCGATTTTGATGTCGTTGTAGTTTTCAAGACCCATACCACATTCGTAGCCATTGGCGACTTCTTTAACGTCATCCTTGAAGCGTCGCAATGTCCCTAGTTTGCCCTGATGAACAACCACGTTGTCGCGCAGAAGTCTTACCTGGGCGTTACGGAGGATTTTGCCATCCAGAACATAACAGCCAGCAACATTACCAACCTTGGGCACGGAGAATATCTCCCTTATTTCAGCACGGCCAAGGAATTTCTCCTTCAGCACAGGTTCAAGCAGGCCCTCCATCGCCTTGCGGACATCATCAACCGCATCATAGATTACGTTGTAGAGGCGGATGTCCACCCCTTCCTTCTCGGCCATTGCCTGCGCCTTGACCTCAGGACGAATGCTGAATCCGATGATGATTGCGTTGGAAGCTGTGGCCAGGTTGACGTCGGTTTCTGTGATCGCTCCAACTGCGGTATGGATAACATTCAGGCGGACTGCATCTGTTGAAAGCTTGCGCAGCGATTCGGCAACAGCCTCAACCGAACCCTGAACGTCAGCCTTTACAATGACATTGAGATCCTTGACTTCACCCTTCTGAATCTTCTCGTACAGTTGCTCCAGAGACATCTTGGCATGCTTGGCCAGTTCAAGCTCCCGCTGTTTGATCTGGCGGAGAGTTGCAATTTCTTTGGCCTGCTTTTCGTCCTTCATGGCTACAAATATGTCGCCTGCATCCGGCACACCGGGCAGACCAACAACTTCAACAGGCATGGCAGGGCCTGCTTCCTGAACCCTTTCGCCACGGTCGTTCTGCATTGCCCTTACACGGCCTGAGTGGACACCGACAACGCAGTAGTCGCCAGTGCGCAGGGTGCCTTCCTGAACCAGTACTGTAGCCACCGGTCCACGGCCCTTGTCCAGCTTTCCTTCAACTATGGTTCCTTTGGCTGCCTTGTCCGGATTTGCCTTAAGATCCATGACATCGGCCTGTAGAAGAATCATCTCAAGAAGTTCTTCAAGATTCATCCGTTTCTTTGCAGAAACCTCAACCATGGTGATGTCACCACCCCATTCGGAAGAGACAATGCCGTGCTCTGTCAACTCCTGCTTCACCTTTTCCGGACGTGCGTCAGGCTTGTCTATCTTGTTGATGGCAACAATTATAGGTACGCCGGCAGCCTTTGAGTGGTTTATCGCTTCGCGTGTCTGTGGCATAACGCCGTCATCGGCTGCAACCACAAGAATAACAATGTCTGTTACCTTGGCGCCCCTGGCACGCATTGCGGTAAATGCCTCATGGCCTGGTGTATCGAGAAAAGTGATCTTGCGGCCGTGGAGCTCTACATCGTAAGCGCCTATATGCTGGGTAATGCCGCCTGCCTCACCGGCAATGACGTTCGCCTCACGAATTGCATCCAGAAGGGAGGTCTTTCCGTGGTCAACGTGGCCCATGATTGTTACCACAGGAGGTCGCATCTGGAGCAGTTCAGGAGAATCAGGGGTGAACTCCAGTATTTCGTCAAGATCCAGAGCTACGTTTTCTACCTCATATCCATAATCAGAGGCAAGCAGAACAGCTGCATCATGGTCAAGCACATGGTTGATTGTAACCATTGTACCCATTTTCATCATGGCCTTGATAAGGTCAGTGGCCTTTATGCCCATCCGTTTGGCAAGTTCTCCGATTGTGATGGTCTCTGATATTTTAATAATCCGTTTTATGGCCTTGGGTGTGGTCAGCTCGGTCTTGCCCGGCTCTTCACGATCCTTACCCTTTTTACGTGATTTATGGAATGGATCAAACTGTCGGTCTTCTCTCTCCAGTAGAGCCTGCTTGCTTAACTGTTCACGCCCCTTCCCCTTGGCAACTGCACCTTTTTTAGCCTTATCCGCAGCAGTGT
>CAZXTZ010000121.1:0-8985 GCA_964643645.1 uncultured Geobacteraceae bacterium | reverse complement strand
CTCCCGCACATCTCCAACCGATATGGCAGCAAGGATTTGCGAACAGGCTGGCATCACCCTTGTCGGATATGTACGGGGCACTTCATTCAAGGTCTACAGCAGACCGGAGGGGATAGCCACTAACACTCAACAACCCAAAAACGCTGCTACAAACTGGTTGACAGGTTGTTCTGTGAGACTGGCAAAGTTTCCTGACTGAATAATGGTGCCACCTTCCATAACCACAACACGATCTGCAAGATGGTAAACCTCTTCCCTGTGGTGAGTTGTAATCAGGGCAGTTACACCGGATGATCGGATGCTGTTTCCAAGGTCTTCAAGCAGGGCCTTTCGTGCCAGGAGATCAAGGGAAGAGAACGGCTCGTCAAGCAATATAAGCTCAGGCTCTGTTGCAAAGGCCCTTGCCAGACTTGTACGCTGGGCCTCTCCTCCTGAAAGTTTTCTGGCGGAACGTCCTGCCAGATGGGAGATTCTGAACCGTTCCAGACATTCATCAACCTTTTCGGCTGTCTCCCTACGGCCTTTGCCGCGAATTTTGAGGCCTGATGCAACATTTTCTGCCACGGTTGTGTCAAAAAGCAAAGGTTCCTGAAAGACCATCGCAAGCCTTCTTCTATATCCGGTTCCATCCCTGCTGAACTGTATCTCCTCCTGCCTGAAATACAGATGTCCCGAAGAGACCGGAATCAGATTTGCAAGACTCAAAAGAAGACTGCTCTTTCCTGCTCCATTGGGGCCAATGATGGCTACCGTCTCGTTTTCGCGCAGAACAAAACCTGGCAGATCCAACACACGGCTTCCTCCCCGCTCAACCACCAGGGCTTTTGCCTCAAGAAGAACTTTGTCTGTCATCTGGGGCGCTGCCTCTGCTGGATTATCGTCAGCAGGCAGTTGACTGAAAAGCTCAAGAGCATAAGTATGATACCCAGGGCAATTGCTACATCGAAGTTGCCCCTTCCGGTTTCCATTACAGTGGCAGTGGTAAGAACCCGTGTATAGCCCTTAATGTTGCCGCCCACCATTATGGATGCGCCAACCTCGGAAATAACCCCGCCAAAACCGGCCATGATGGCAGCCATAAGGGGAAGCCGTGCCTCCCTGACCATCAGCCAGACCATCTGAAGGCGTGAGGCCCCTAGCGCAAGAATCTGGAGCCTCAGGTTTTGCGGCAGGTTTTGTATTGCCGCAACGGATATACCCATTACAATGGGGGTTGCAATAATGGTCTGGGCCATGACCATTGCCGTTGGAGTATAGAGTATCTCCCAATTCCCAAACGGACCGTTGCGCCATAGCATTATGGTAACAAAAAGCCCCACCACCACCGGCGGAACTCCCATGCCTGTGTTGACAAGGCTGACAACAAGCCGTTTTCCGGTAAAATCAGAAAGAGCGATTGCAGTACCACCCAAAACCCCGGATATCATGCTTATAAACGTCGCCAGTATGGAAACCTTGAGTGACAGCAGGGTAACAGCCAGCACCTCCTGATCCATAGAGACCAGGAGGCGCCAGGCTGTTATGAATCCTTCCAGAATAAGTTCCACTACATGCCCAGAGACTCGGCCTTCTTGCCAGCATCAGGGAAGAAGAGGGGGGAACCGAACTTTGAAACACCGAAGGTTCCGATAAAATCCTGAATCTTTTTGGAGACAATGAAATCTCCCAACGCCTTTGCTCCCACCGCATTAACTTTTGGCCATTTTGCCGGATTAACCTCTATTACATGGTAAATGTTCAGGAGGCTGGCATCGCCCTGAACAAGAATTTCCAGCCCCAGGTTTTTTTTCAGGGCCAGCCAGGTTCCACGATCTGCAAGGGTGTAGCCCTTTTTTTCGGATGCTACGTTAAGGGTCTGCCCCATGCCAAGACCTGTCTGCTGGTACCATTTCTGACCTTCAGGTGTAATGCCGGCAACTTTCCAGAGGGTTTTTTCTTTTGCGTGGGTTCCGGAGTTATCGCCACGGGAAAGGAAAAGTGCACCTGACCGGGCTATCTTTTTCATCGCCTCGCCGGACGATTTCATTCCCTTTATCATTGCCGGATCACTGGCAGGGCCAAGCAGTATGAAATCATTGTGCATAACAAGACGGCGGTTGATGCCGGAACCTTCAGTAATAAAGGTCTTTTCAGCGGCAGGTGAATGCACCAGAAGCAGATCTGCCTCCCCTTTTTTACCCATTGCCATAGCCTGGCCGGAACCGACGGCAATGGTCTTTACAAAATAGCCAGTCTCTTTTTCGAACATTGGTATAAGCTGGTCCAGCAGGCCCGAATCCTGTGTGCTTGTGGTGGTGGCAAGGATTATGGTCTTAGGGGCAGCCATTGTTGGCAGCGCAAAAAACAGCGAAACGATGAGTGTCAGGAAGGTAAATTGGAGCTGTTTAAGTCGCTTCATAGCAGGATTCCTTTCAGTTGAGAAATAAAATAGAAATGGCCCCTTCGTCATAGAAAAGGGCCATTCGACACAAAATTAGATTGTGCCACTGATACGCATCCCCTTTTCAAAAGGAGGGCAACGCTGTTTCCGGCGATACCCGCAGACCACAGGCCATGAGGTTTTCTCCCTTTTAGGCGCTGAGATTCGGAGATTGACAATGATTATATGACATACCTTTTTTTTGAGCCGATGTCTACATAACTCTGTTTGTTTTTGATCTGCTGGGGTTATATGATACTTTCAATAATCGCTTGAAGATCGGGGGGGCAATATCGTAATGCTCAATTTTGAAGAAGCAAGACGCTTGATCCTTGAAAACCTGGGACGCACAGACACAGAAATGGTGCCACTCATCGAAGCGGGAGGCCGGATACTTGCCGAAGCGCTTAAGGCTCCATGGGATCTGCCTCTGTGGGATACATCGGCAATGGACGGCTTTGCCGTACACTCCAGCTCATGCGCGTCAGGGTTTGCCCTTCCTGTAATCGGCTATATGCCTGCCGGCTCGACAGGAAAAGAACTGCGTCTGGAACCTGGCAGCGCGATCAGGATAATGACCGGAGCCCCCATACCTGAAGGCTGTAATGCGGTAGTTCCCATAGAGGAAACAGAAGAACGGGAGGGGAATGTTCTGTTGCTGCAACCGGTGGCAGCAGGACAGCATATCAGGAGACAGGGTGGCGACATCCCGTCCGGATCACTTGCCATACCTGAAGGGACATTACTCCGACCGCAGGAGATAAATCTGCTGGCTTCATATTCCAGGCTAATGGTTCCGGTATACCGCAGGGTTAGAGTTGCCATACTTTCAACAGGTGATGAGTTGATGGAACCGGGTGAGGAGATAAGACCGGGAATGGTAATCAACAGCAACCAGTTTTCTCTTGCCTGCTCGGTGCGGGAGGCTGGGGCTGAGCCGGTTATGCTGGGAATAGCCAGAGACCACAGGGAGAGTCTCCTGGATAAGCTAGTGGATGGCCTCAAGGCAGATATTTTGATTACATCGGCAGGGGTATCGGCTGGAGACAGGGATCTGGTACGGGAATGTCTGGAAAAACTGGGGGTAAGACAGCTTTTCTGGAAGATTGCAATTAAGCCGGGAGGCCCAACCGCCTTTGGAATATTCGGGAAGGTTCCAGTATTCTCGCTTCCAGGAAATCCGGTGTCAACAATGGTGACATTCGAACAATTTGTACGTCCGGCCATATTGAAGATGATGGGACAAAGCAGGGTTATCCGCTCACTGAGAACGGCTGTAATGAAAGAGGCCATAAGAAAGCAGGCTGGGAAGACGCATTTTGTACGGGTAGGTCTTGAAATTGAGAATGGCAGACTCTACGCATCAACCACCGGCGTACAGCACACATATAATCTCAAAACAATGCTAAGGGCAGATGCTCTGGCTGTAATACCTACAGACAAAGAGGAAATTCAAGCCGGTGATGTTGTTAATGTATATATTCTTGGCGAGCTTATGGAGCCATTCGGAAATTAAAGGTGCTTGCGCAGGTTTCAAAACTCATTACAGTCGGCAAGAGGGAGCGAAACCCTGAATATTGCACCCTTTTCCGAGCTTGAAGCATTCAGCGTACCGCCATGGTTCTGAATTATCCGGTTCACGATAGCCAGGCCCAGGCCTGTGCCGTCGCGTTTTGTAGTAAAGAATGGAGTAAAGATCTTGCAGAGTATCTCTTCAGGAATCCCCCCGCCTGTGTCAGAAATCTCGACTACGGCAAGTTCCTTGCCCGAACTGCTGGCTGTTGAGAGGCTGATTTCCATTCTGCCCCCATTTTTCATGGCCTCCTGTGCATTAACCAGCAGATTTATGAATATCTGCTTGATCTGATGCGGATCAGCCATGATATTCCAGCTTCTCTCAGGGATTGAGGTATGTATTTTAATACCATGTCCCTCAAATGTTGCCGAGTAGTCATCAAGGCAGTCATTGAGTATTTTACTCAGATTGCAAAGACTGTAACAGATGGTAGGTTTGCGGGAGTAGGCGAGAATATCGGCCAGCATCTTTTCGAGGCGGTGGGATTCATTGATGATTGTGTCAAGGTAGTGGCGCTGCGGGTCGTCCTGGGGCATCATCCTGCCCAGGCGCGCTGCAAAACCACCGATTGTGACAAGCGGGGTCTTCAACTCATGGGAGATTGATGCCGCCATCTCCCCCACAGCAGCAAGATGGGCAGAGTGCAGAAGGCGCTGACGGTTCTCCCGCAGTTCATTGTGTGCCTCTTCCAGCCTTTTATACAGCTGCGAATTTTCAATTGCCATTCCGGCCTGGTTTGCAAAAAGCTGTAAAAAATTAAGCTTTTCGGCTGTTATATAAGAGCCGTCATCGTTGTGGACTATGATGATACCCAGTGTGCGGTCTCTTGCAAGAAGGGGGGCGGCTGCAAATGATTTTATTGAGAGATGTCTTATGAATTTACAATCTGTACAGATCATGCATTCTGCGTTTTCGATATGACAGACGCCATAGTGCCGCATGATACGGCCCACGATATTGCATTCTTCAGAAAGATCCACCCTGAGCTTTCTTATAGCGGTACAGTAGTCGCTTCTGTGCTGTCTTTCAATTAGCGAGTCATCAAGATCCCAGTGCCCGGTCAGGGGGTTTTCCGGATCTGAAGCGGCAATTGTCAAACCTTCAGAATCTGCCGCTGTTACTCCAAGCATCCCTTGCAACGACCCTGTTTTTTCATTGTGCAGAAGCAGCATGGCGTTGTTGAAAAGTCTGTTTTCAGGATGAACAAGGGCTGACAGGGCAAGATGAAAGAGCTTGTTAAGACGGTTGGTGGAAAGGAGTGTTGAGCTGAATACCGAAAGCAGGGAAAGGTCCCGATGGATAAAGCCGGTCTCGACCTTGCGAGCAAATGCCGTTGTCTCATCGCCGGTTGTCATCGCCTGTTCCTTTTCTTGTGAATCTTCTGTCTGAATTGACTGTATTGATATTCCGGGCAGTATCAGAGCCTTTTTTCTTTCTGCTCTGCCTCCATTTTACAGTCTATACAGAGTGTTGTAACCGGACGTGCCTTCAAGCGCGCCTCACCTATCTCGGCTCCGCAGTCCTCGCATATTCCGTATTCATCATTTTCAAGGCGGTCAAGGGCTTCCTTGATCTTATTGACAAGTTTACGTTCCCTGTCGCGAATGCGCAATTCAAATGTACGGTCAGACTCCTGTGTTGCGCGGTCAGTCGGATCAGGAAAATGTGATGCGTCATCAGCCATTTCGTGCACTGTCTTGTCAGCCTCTGAAAGCAGGGTTTTCATCTCTTCCATAAGTAACAGCCGGTATTGTTCACGTTTTTCGGCGTCCATCATTATCCTCGCTTAAGCAGACTTAATTGATCGATATTAAGTGGTTCAAATTCGCAAGTCCAGTAAAAAAGCAACCTGACACCTGTAATCAACGAAGGTACTGAAGGGCTTCCTGCACATTTGATATGGCATTCAGCTGCATACCTCCTTCTGTAAGCCGCCTCAAATTACCTGAAGGGAGGAGACAGGAGTTGAAACCCAGCTTCTCTGCCTCGGCAATCCTGGGTTCCGGCTGGGTTACCGCCCTTACCTCTCCGGCCAGCCCCACCTCCCCGATCACAACTGTCTGTGGGGCAACAGGGCGGTCAAGGTAGCTTGAGGCCACTGCCAGCATCATGGCGAGGTCGGCCGCAGGCTCGGTCAGCCGTGCGCCGCCCGCCACATTGAGAAAGATGTCCTGACCTCCGAGATGCAGTCCAGCCTTCTTTTCAAGGACAGCCACCAGCAAGGCCAGACGATTTGAATCGGCTCCCAGGGTTGTCCTACGAGGAGTACCGAATACACTTGGGGTGACAAGAGCCTGAATCTCCACAAGCAGCGTCCTGCTCCCCTCAAGCGAAGCTGTAACCACAGAACCTGGAGCATCCATAGGGCGTTCGGAGAGAAACAGCTCAGAAGGGTTTGCCACTTCGGCAAGACCACCGGACTTCATCTCAAAAACTCCAATCTCGTTTGTTGAGCCAAACCGGTTTTTCACCGCCCTGAGTATCCGGTATGGGTGCCCCCTGTCCCCCTCAAAGTAAAGAACTGTGTCAACCATATGTTCAAGCACTCTGGGGCCTGCAATTGACCCGTCCTTGGTTACATGGCCAACTATGAATATCGGAACTCCGCTTCCCTTTGCCAGCACCATAAGGCGTCCGGCTGATTCCCTTACCTGGCTCACGCTGCCAGGTGCCGATTCAAGGGATTGGGTCCAGACCGTCTGAATCGAATCCACCACAACGGCTTTTGGCTTCAATTTCTCTATATGCAGGATTATCTCTTCAAGGCTGTTCTCTGCCAGCACCAGCAGCTGTCGCCCTGCAACACCCAGCCTCTCTCCCCTCAGACGGGTCTGGGCTGCAGATTCCTCACCGGACACATATAGAACGGAGGCATCTGCCGCAAGATTATGCATAGCCTGCAAAAGAAGCGTTGACTTGCCTATTCCCGGATCACCTCCGATAAGAACAAGAGAACCTGAGACAAGCCCGCCGCCAAGCACCCTGTCAAGCTCGTCAATACCGCAGGAAAGGCGTGCCTCGGCCTGCGGTGGCACCTCGCCAATCGGCACTGGAACTGCCCGCGTGCAAGATGCCCTGGCGGTGCGTGCAGTAGCGGCAGATGCTGCAATTTCCTCGGTCATACTGTTCCATGCGCCGCAATCAGGGCACTTGCCAAGCCATTTTGGAGACTGGCTGCCGCACTGGCTGCAACTGAATACGGTTTTCTGTCGCATATATATCCTCTCAAGGCACAATCGCTGCATGCAGCTTCTCAAGCTGATACTCTAGCAGAGGCCATTCTGACTAACAACAGCTGAATTGGTCTTGTATACAGTAAAGCCGTTTGCTATAGTCAGCGAATAAGGATATAAATTGTCCTCTTATTGATAACTGAAAAAGGAGAACGATAAACATGACAGGCACAGTTGAAATCAAACCCGGTATTCACTGGATCGGAGCGATGCATCCCGAGTTAAGGGTGTTTGATGATCTTTTCCCCACCGAACATGGCACAACCTATAACAGCTACCTTGTAAAGGGAGCCCAAAAAATCGCGATTATTGATACAGTAAAGGTCAAGTTCGTAGATCAGTTCATGGACAAGATAAGGAGCCTGGTTGATCCGGCTAAAATTGACTACATCGTGGTAAACCATGCTGAAGGAGACCACTCCGGATCTCTGAGCTATCTTCTGGAGCACTGCCCTAATGCTGTTGTCGTTTCAACCCAGGCAGCAAAGAACTTTGTATCCAACATGATTCACAAACCGTTTGAATCGAAAATAGTAAAGGATGGCGACACAATTGATCTTGGTGGTCGTACCATGCGATTCATCACAGCCCCTTTTCTCCACTGGCCGGACACAATGTTTACAAGAATTGAAGAGGACAGGCTGATTTTTACCTGCGATGCATTTGGAGCGCACTATTGCAACACCCGGAGCATCTTTAGCGATGAAATCGAGGATTTCACATCTGCCCGCGAATTCTACTTCGACTGCCTGATGCGTCCCTTCAAGGACAAAGTTCTGGCTGCGGTAGAGAAGATTCGCCATGATGTTATTGATATTATATGCCCAAGCCATGGCCCCGTAATCCGAAAGGATCCCTGGCGGATTATTGTGCAGTACGAGACCTGGAGCAAACCAAGATCAACCGGTAAAAAGATTGTGCTGTTCTACATATCTCCCCATGGCAGCACTGAAAAAATGGCCAAGGCCCTTGCAGAAGGCGCATCAGAAAATGGTATTGAAGTAGCCAGCTACCATATTGTCGGCCTGAGCGACAACGAGCTGCGTGACATGATGGAAGATGCCGATGCGCTGGTATTCGGTATACCGACAATAAACAGGGATATACCCAAACCTATGTGGGATATTCTTGCCTACCTGAGCACAGTCAAGCTTAAGAGCAATCTGGTTGCATTATTCGGCAGCTACGGATGGAGCGGCGAGGCCTGTAAAATGGCGGAGGAGAGACTTAAAAGCATGGGCTTGAAACTTGTTGCTGAACCGGTAAGGGCCATCTTCACACCCACGGCAGATGTTCTGGAACAGTGCCAGGCCTTGGGCAGGCTTATTTCTGAAGAGGTTGCGAAGAGGAACTGATAAAATTTTTGAATTAAACAAAACAGGCCCCGGAGGGAATCCGGGCAGGGGTACCCGGCGGTCATGATGACCGACACCGCCTTCTACCGGAACAGGCGCTATCACGTCCCCACCTCTCTGTACCCGAAAGCGTGCCGATCGACCCCTTACCCGAAATTACCTTCCGGGCTTGTTGTATAAAATCCTGTTGCCTATCCGGTTGTAGCTGTCCTCCTGGCTGCCGAACGTTCCAGTTCCTATCCTGGTTCCAACTGTTCCCCAGGTTGTCTTTACTGCGTTTGAACCTCATCAAAGAATCCCATGATCTACTCCGCTGCGCCCGCTTTCGTGGCATAAGCAAAACAGAATTCATTGATTCGCTGGATATTGATGGAACAGTGCTTGACGCCATTACAGAAGTGC
>CAZXTZ010000120.1:0-9004 GCA_964643645.1 uncultured Geobacteraceae bacterium | reverse complement strand
GGCACCGGCAAGACAACACTTGCCAAGGCCATGTCTATATCCGCAGGGGTCACATTCCGGCGGATACAGTTCACTCCTGATCTGCTCCCTTCCGATATCCTCGGTGTCTCTGTATTTGATCAGAAAGAGCAGTCCTTTCATTTTCATGAAGGGCCTATCTTTACCCATATTCTGCTTGCCGACGAGATAAACCGCGCATCTCCCCGGACTCAGTCGGCATTGCTTGAGGCGATGGCGGAAAACCAGGTGAGTATCGAAGGGACCACTCACCGTTTTGATGAGCTGTTTTTTGTTATAGCAACGCAGAACCCGGTTGAATTCCGTGGCACCTACCCGCTGCCAGAGGCCCAGATGGACCGTTTCAGCATCAAGTTCAGCCTTGGCTATGTTGATGCAGCGGAGGAAGTAGCAATTCTTTCATCCCAGGTGGAGAGCCATCCACTCTCGGCCATAAAACCTTGCGCAACTCTGGAAGAGATCGTCAGGCTACGTCAAGCCGTTTCACAGGTACGGATCAGCGATGAGATAAAACGATATATCGTTGATATTGTGAGAGAAACCAGGGCAGCTCCCGGTGTACAGATGGGGGGCAGTCCCAGGGCGTCACTGGCACTGATGAAGTCATCGCAGGCGCTTGCCCTGATCGATGGCAGGGAGTTTGTTGCTCCGGAGCAGGTGCAGGAGCTGGCCTCTGCTGTAATTGCCCACCGTCTGGTGCTTGATCCCCAGGCCCGCTACTCAGGTGTGATGGCAGAATCCATAGTTGAGGAGATACTTCAGAAAATCCCGGTACCGGCCTGAGACCATGATCGACCGGATCGCATGGCGCCTGCTGCGCCTCAGTTCATCACTGCGATACCTTCTTGCCAGCCGCTTCACAAGGGCCGGAAATATGGCGCTGGCAGGACTTTTCCTTGCCGCTGTTTTCGGACTTGATACAAACTTCAACCAGGCCTACCAGCTTTTCACCTTGCTGCTTGCCCTGCTTCTTCTCTCCCTTATCCATAGCAGAATGATCCGGATCGGACTTTACGCAGAACGGATGATGCCTCTGATCGGAACAGCAGGTGAGCCTCTCCGTTACCGGATCAGGATAAAAAATAACGGGGGTGGTATTCTAACCGGCCTGGAATTGCTGGAACAACTCCCCGACGTGCGACCATCTTTTGCTGATTTTACAGCATTTGCAGCAAATGGCAGCCGACCATCGCGCTACCTCCGCTGGCAGGAACTCTGCAAAAAAACTAAGATCGCAAGCCCCCATGCCTTCAAACTGCCTCAACTGTATGTTGGTGATACCGCAGAGTTGCGTATCGAGATGACTCCTCTTCGCCGTGGTGTTCTTAAACTTACTGGAATCAAGGCATCCAGGCCGGACATCTTTGGCCTGATCAAATCATCCGTACCAGTTCAATGCCAGGGTTCCTGCCTTATTATTCCAAAAAGATATCCGCTGCCGCCAATTCCTCTGCCCGGCAACCGGGCTTTTCAACAGGGCGGAGTGGCGCTTGCTGCCTCTGTAGCAGATTCGGAGGAGTTTCAATCACTGCGGGAATACCGCCCGGGCGACCCTATGCGGATGATCCACTGGAAAAGCTGGGCCAGGAGCGGCAAGCCGGTTATCAGGGAGTATCAGGCAGAGTTTTTTGTCCGCCATGCGCTGGTGCTGGACACCTTTGACAGGGAGAGCCGGGAGGAGATCTTCGAGGAGGCTGTGTCAGTTGCTGCATCCTTTGCCTGTACTGTTGAGACCCGTGAATCTCTTCTGGACCTTATGTTCGTCGGCGCGGATGTTTATTGCGAAACTACAGGTCAGGGCCATGGCCCAGTGGAGCGACTGTTGGAAGTGCTGGCCGGTGTTTCCATCTGCAGTGACAAGCCGTTTCAGGTGCTGAACAATCTTGTGACAGCCAGATGCGGTGCCATGAGTGGCTGTATATGTGTCCTGCTGGCATGGGATGAGGAACGACGCAGTTTTATCAACCGTCTGAATTCGCTAGGCGTTCCCTCCATGGTTCTTGTAATTACGGACCCATCCCGCACTAATCTTCCTGCCCTTAAGGGCGATGAAACCTCAGGCCGCTTTCATATCCTTGAGACGGGAAAGATAGGCGAAGGGTTGGCCGGATTATGAGTACTCCGTCTCTTCTCATAGGTTTCACACTCATCTTATGGGGCTTGAAGGTCGGGTTCCCGTGGGTCGGTGTTGCGCTGGCATTCTTGCTGGAGGGTTCCAGGCTGGTTTCCCGACGATGGGTCTTCTCGCCCGCAGATTTAAGGCGGGTTGTAATACTTTGCAACATCCTGCTCGGATTGCTTCTGCTTTACGGTTTTTTACAGATAAGCAACCAGCATCGTGTTGTCCATCTGCTTGTTCAATGGCTGCCGCTACCGCTTTACCCGCTTATCCTGGTACAGGCTTACGGTGCGGATGAACAGATCGATATCCGATCCTTAAGCCTCTTTATTGAAAGATACAGGCACGACACAGACTCAGGCGCCCCACCCCTGACCATCAATCTTGCCTGGCCTTATTGGGCTATCTGCCTGCTGGCCGCCGCTGTTGTCCCCTCTGCTGCACCACCCTGGTTTTATGGCGGCATCGCCATTCTGATTACTGTCGCACTATGGGGTGGCAAGAGCTCAGGCTTTGCAAGACCGGCATGGCTTCTTGTCCTTGCTGTTGTTATCGGAGCCGGCCTTTCCGGGCATATCTGGCTGCACCGTTTACAGGGCAAGGTGGAAGAGCGCGTTACAGAGCTGTTTACAAATGCTACAGGAGGAGCAGAGGCAGACCCGAACCGGAGCAGGACATCCATAGGAAATATCGGCAGCCTTAAACTCTCTGACAGAATCATGCTGCGGGTTTCCGGAAAGGAGCTGAAAGCTCCGCTACTGCTGCGGGAGGCCGTGTACACGAGCTTTGTCAACACAACATGGGTGGCTCGGGAGCCGCTTTTCCGGTCATTGCAATCTGCAAACAATGGTAAAACCTGGCTGCTTATCCCATCTGCCACTAAAACCACGCAGATGAAGATCAGCGCACCGCTTGAAAAAGGAAAGGGGCTACTCCCGCTGCCTTCTGGTACATCAGAAATAACCGGGCTGCAAGTGGATGAGTTGCGGCTCAGCCGCCTTGGTGTAATCAGCGTAAATGGCGCTTCAGACCTTGTCAGCTATCTGGCTGATTACAATCCAGAGGCACAAACCGGTGGCCCGCCAACAGAGCTTGATCTACAGGTCCCGGTCCGCCTGCAACCGGCAGTTGCAAAGATTGTTAAAGAACTGGAACTGGATAGATATCCACCTGATGAGCGCCTTAATATACTTTTACGCTACTTTAACGGACAGTTTCGCTACACAACATCACCGGGGTCAGCAGGGGGAGGAAACGCTGATATCAACGATTTCCTTCTTAAGTCAAAGGCAGGGCATTGCGAGTACTTTGCCACTGCAACAGTCCTGCTATTAAGAAGCTCAGGCATACCGGCCCGTTACTCAACAGGCTATTCGGTGCAGGAGTTCAGCAAATTGGAAAACGCCTACATAGCCCGCCTGCGACACGCCCATGCCTGGTGCCAGGTATATATAAACGGTGTCTGGCGGGATCTGGACACCACCCCTCCTGTATGGTACAGCCAGGAACAGCAAGCCTCGTCAGGTTTTCAGGCTTTAGCAGATCTTGCTGAGTGGGCAAGGTTCCGTTTCGCTGAATGGATGGAGCAGGGCGGCCTTGGAAGATTCTCCCGTTACACGGCGTGGCTGCTTCTGCCGTTTCTTCTCTACCCTCTCTGGAAATTTTTCCGCAGTATCAGGCGCAAGAAACCGGCAGATAAAAAGGAGGCACTTTCAGCTCCCCCCATCTTACCCGGCCTTGATTCAGAGTGGTATCTTATGGAGCGGGAACTTAAGAGTGAAGGGTTTGTGCGGCAGCCATGGGAGCCACTTATCCACTGGGCCGAGCGAATAGGTGACGATCTGCCATCATCAAGAGGCAAGGCCAGGCTCTTACGGGTCCTGGAACTGCACTATCGCCATCGCTTTGATCCCAAAGGGCTGAGCGACAACGAGCGTAAAGAGCTGCGTGACGGAGCAGGCATTGAATAAATCTATCGATTTATCCCAAAACAAAAAACGAGGATGTCTCAAATGCCATTTCCTTGCTTCTTTCTTGAATCCTGATTAGAAGACGGTGGGACTATGGGGGCATTTTTATAAATTATGGTTCTTCGTAAACCCCCGGCTCTGCCGGTGTGACTATAAAAGGCTATGCCGTTCCGGCGTGATATTCATTTTTTGGCAGAAAATGCCAGATCGACATCTGTTATAAGGCTTTTGAATCAACTCAGTAAGTTGCTGCAATAAACTGCAGATTTGACTTTGCTGTACACCACCTTTTAGGGGCTTTCCTCAATCCACCCGCTATGCTGGTGATCAATGACTTCACCACCAGATCAAACGGATAGGAAAGCTGGGCAAGGATAGCGTCGATCTCTGGGCGTGACAGCATCATAGGAACATACAGCGACTTCCTGGCAGGGGGCACGTCGCGCAACTCGCCAAATTCACGCTTCAAGCCATAACGATAGAAAATTCTGCGCCTCCAGGAAAACCGTTACAGCGTATGCCGCTTGTCTGCACGCAATCTCACTCTGTTTTTTTAATTTAAGCTTCTCGATATAAAAAGGTAACTGCTCCGCTTGCGTAAGTATCCCGGAAGGAACATTGGCTACCTGGGTTGCTGCTGCCAAGTAAGCAACATCGGCAGCATCAGTGCCCGGTTCTCGTTCAGCAGCAGATTTGCTTGCCGAGGTTACCAAACTTCGTAAAGAGCTGGCAGAAGCTCGTATGGAGCGAGATATCTTAAAAAAGGCCACCGCGTACTTTGCCAGGGAGTCGTTGCACGGTACGCGTTCATGAACAGGTGGCGACTCCAGTATCCGTTAACCGTCATGTGCCGTGTATTCAATATAGCTCGCAGTGGCTTTTATGACTGGTTGCACCGCAAGCCATCTCGTCGGGCCCAAGAGGATGAACGCTTGAAGATTGCCATCAAGGCAGCCCATAAACGAACCCGCAAGAGTTATGGTGCCCGGCGCTTGCGGACAGAACTTGCTGCTGAAGGCTTTCCGGCCGGTCGTGACCGCATTGTTCGCTTACGGAAAGAGCTGAATATACACTGTATCCAAAAGCGCAAATTCAAGGCCACAACGAACTCGAAACACACCTTGCCGGTGGCAGAGAATCTGCTTGACCAGAATTTTACTCCCAGTGCCCCTAATCAGGTCTGGGTTACTGATATAACCTACATCCCCACCATGGAAGGCTGGCTCTACCTGGCGGGGGCAAAAGATGTCTTTACCTGTGAGATAGTTGGCCACTGCCATGTCTGACCGTATGACGCAGG
The DNA here is from genome assembly GCA_964643645.1 of uncultured Geobacteraceae bacterium. Taxonomy (GTDB): domain Bacteria; phylum Desulfobacterota; class Desulfuromonadia; order Geobacterales; family Pseudopelobacteraceae; genus Trichlorobacter. Next base: position 3,597 of record CAZXTZ010000120.1, on the reverse strand, counting down.
ATCTGGTCGGCAGAGCCCTGTTCCGGGCAGTGCAGCAGAAACGGCCTGCAGATGGCCTGATTCACCACTCTGATCGCGGCAGCCAATACTGTGCCCACGACTATCAGAAGCTGCTCAAACAGTTTGGTATGATTCCGTCAATGAGCCGCAAAGGTAACTGCTACGACAACGCACCGATGGAAAGCTTCTGGGGCCGCCTGAAAAACGAACTGGTGCATCACCAACGTTACTCAACCAGGCTGAAGCAAAGGCTTCTATCTCCAGGAGTACATCGAAATCTTTTACAACCGCCAGAGACGACATTCTCGTCTGGGCTACATTTCACCAGTAGTGTTTGAAGCAATTTACTACAAAATGAAAGAAGCTGCTTGAAAGATGAGTGTCCACTATTGACAGGACAGGTCAAGTGCCGTTAATGGCAACAGCCCAAACACATGTTTTTTGCATGAACTGCCAATTCCAGGTTTGCAAAAAGCATTTCTTTTTATTTTGTGAGAATTCCAGTGCAGATTTCGATGTTACAAAACGAGCCACATGTAAAAATGCTGCATGATCATAACTATCTGCTATCAAAAATCTTTTACCCGGCACTCACCATGTTACGCTGCCCCGACAGTACATTGTTAACGCCTTACAAAACAACCCATTCAGCAACCGGCTTAAATTATTACTAAAAAATCACGTCGACTTGGCATGTTTTATGGAGTCAACAGGTACGATGCAGTCAGGCAGCGGCACACAGGCATCCACACCTGTTCTGATTTTGAATGAGACACACAGGTTGCAAGCCTCGACCTTTAACCGAACATAAACTTTTCTGATTAGCACTAATCTCCCGCTCATGGTTCGACAAGCTCACCACGAATGGGAGAACAATGAGTTATGAAGCTAATAGCCGTTCGCCCTGAGCTTGTCGAAGGGTGAATGGACTTTAGCGGAAGATTAGTTCTAATCAGGTAAACTTTTGAACGATCATGCGGAGGATAAAGGAAGGAGGCTGGTCCACCAGATACCAGAGTAATTATCTTGATTCAGAACATCATCTATAGATCAAACAGGAGGCTACCATTAAAAAGAGCACACGGGATCAGGCAAAAGGCACGTTTCACCAGGTAAAAGGTAAAATCAGGGAAGTAGCCGGAAAGCTCAGCGACAACCTAAAGTTGGAAGTAAAAGGAACCAGTGAGAAAACTGCCGGGAAAATACATAAAAGGAGATTCTGACATGAAATATCTAAACAAAACCATAAAATATGGAACGGTACTGTTCACCTTGAGTATGATTTTTGGATGTGCTGGTATGGAGGTAAATACAAAACAAGACCAATATCATTATTATTATATCCACAAGGAGCTGCAGGAAGCAGACCGGGCTGTAGAAGCTGCGCGTAAAGCTGGTAAAGACAGGCAATGCCCTGCCGAATTCAGAGAAGTTGAAGCCCTGAAGAACAAAGCGTATTCAGTCTATGACGACTGCCGCACCCAGGAAGGGATTGATCTTGCCAACCAGGCAATTGCAAAGGCCAATGCCCTTTGTCCGCTAACTCCGGTAGCAGCCCAACCTTTTGTGCCGGTTGTGATTGGTGTAGCCGAGCCGCAGGCTGAAGAAAAAGTTGTTGTTGTTGCGGCAGAGAAACAGGCTGAGAAGGTTGTTGTTCTGGCCCTTGAGGATGTGCACTTTGATTTTGATCAATCCACTCTGAAACCGGAAGCCAAGACAATTTTGAAAAAAAATATCAAGCTTTTGAAAGACAATCCAAAAGTTAAGGTCCGTGTTGCAGGCTACACCTCTGCCTCCGGTACTGAAGAGTACAATCAGAAGCTGAGTGAAAGACGGGCAAACGCAGTCAAGGAATACCTCATTGAAGAAGGCTTCATAACACCTGAAAGACTTACAACAATTGGGTATGGCGAGTCAAATCCGGCCACCTATGAATCAGACCCGAAGGACATCTACTCGCCGGCAGCGAAGTCAAATATGCGTGCTCTTTTTGAGATTATTATGCAGTAGGGCTTTATGCAAAAGGTCTGAAAACAGATTGCGTTGATCTGCTGCCACGAAATTTCATAAAAATGCGTTATCAAACACAAGGGAGGCTCTCATGACTAAGCTACACAAATATTGAAATATTCGGGAAAGTACGGACACATTATGACTGAGCTGAGTAAACCCCAACGACAGATTTTTAATGCCCTTGATATCCCAATTCCTGGGCAGGCATAGTTATAATGCTCGGGAATTTAGGATTCTAAGGCCGTTAGCTGGTTCCATAGCTGCATACTCAAGACCGAATAACGAAACCTTTTCTGTTTTTAAAGCCCGGCTGGATTTGGTTTTTTTCATGGCTCAGTTTCCTTTCGATTTTGGGGTTACAGCTTTGAAATGTAATCATCCAGGTCGCCCAGCTTGAACCGCCTGCTTCTGCCAATCTTGACGCTTGGGAGGATTCCCTGCTGGGACATTTCGTAAATCTTGCACTCTGACATTGCCAAATAACCTGCTGCCTCTCTGACCGTTATCAGGCCGGTTTTCGGAAGTTCATCAGGTTGACGTGCGTTTGATTGATGTTGCCTTGCTGTTGCCATCAGTGGCTCCTTTCGTGTGTGGTTTTTTCGTGACTACTTAATAATAAGTATGTAAATATAAAATTAAGTAGGGCCTTGTCAACATAAAATTAAGTAGGCGGTAAAAAAAGCATGTCACCAAAAGGAAGAGGCTGTAAAAAAACGCCTGAAAGGGTTATTGGCCTGTTACAAAAAGAAGTGACAAGAACAAGCCAGGCCGCGACAGCAAGGGCCACAGGGCTAACGCTGCAAACAGTACAACGCTACATACAAGGCATAGGCGAACCAACAACAGCAACGCTTGAAAAGCTTGCGGCTTATTTTGGGGTTTCTGTTGCGTGGTTGCGGGGGGAAGCTCCAGACACAGACCTATTCAAAAATTATGCATGGCATGCCGGATATGATATGTGGGCAATAACACTTTCATCGGTAGAAGTGGTTTTGAGTGATGCGCTGCAATCGAGGGAGAGTATTTTAAAGGACAATCAATTATTAACTACTGCTATTGATACGGCTGCAAAAATTCTGAATATGAGTGATGAGGTTGTAAAACTATTTCATCCTGAACACCTCAAAGAGGTACAGGAACTTGCAAGGGAGGTTCTTAGCTGTTTCAAGGCTGATCTTAACCCTTAAAGGGTCTACTCAAAAAGATAATCATAAATAATTAACTTTGAATCACTTATTACAAAAGGCTTTCCGGTGGCGCAAAATCGCACCGCCAGAAAGCCTTTTACATTTCCTCAATTTTCAGGAGTCCTTTATTTCATCAACTTCAGTAGCAGGCCTCTATTTCAATATCCGCATGAGTGCCACAATAACCGCCGTTTGGCCGATCAATAGCCCGGCAACCCATTTGATGATACTGGCCTCAGTCTCTTTCAAATCTGCTTTGGTGGATAAGGTAGAATACAGCACCTCATTTAATCCTTTCGTTTTTTTAATTACCAGATTTTCCGGTAATGAAAATTGCTTGGCAGGTCTTCACGCAGGTACAACGCCACGGCATCAGAAAGGTTAAAAACCGCCTCAT
>CAZXTZ010000119.1:8575-9005 GCA_964643645.1 uncultured Geobacteraceae bacterium | reverse complement strand
GTAGGAGAAGCGCCATGTCCCAATGCGACTGTTATCAAAGCCCGTTCAAAGACAAAAAACAACCGCTCCTGGTAGAGATCCAAAACAGCGCGTTTTCAAACCTGAAGACCGTAACGGTTATCCCTCTTATTCTGGACAGCCTCCTCCTGGAGGATCAGAAGGATAATGTCTTAATGCCTGTTATAACCATAGATAACGTTGATTATCGTCTGTTTACCTCTATGATGACCACCGTCAAACGGGAAATTCTGGGGAAACCTTCCGGTAATCTCTCCTCATACCGGGATCAGATAGTAAGGGCTGTTGAATACTATGTCTCCTGGAATTAAGCTCAATACCTCTGAGTTTCAAAATGGATGGAGACATAGTATTCAACAGCCCTTACTATCTGATCCCGGTATGAGGAGAGATAGTAAGGGCTGTTGAATAC
>CAZXTZ010000119.1:0-8565 GCA_964643645.1 uncultured Geobacteraceae bacterium | reverse complement strand
ACCGGCAGGCCGCTGGCTGCGCTTACAGCAAACAGAAGTATCAGCTGGGGTGCGCTGTGCTGCATCCCCAGTGTAGGGTTTGTCTTTACCAGATATCCGGTTGCCACCTTGGCTATGAGTATAAGTGTAAACATGCCAACCGCCGCCCAGCTTCCCTGCACGAATATCAGCATCTGATCCTTGTCCGCCTTTACCTGAGTACCGGTCAGCGCTCCGGCTGCAATGGGCGCCCCCGCAGCAAGCCCGGTGGCAAGGGCAGCCATGCCGATAGGTGTGAGATCAAAGTGTGCATGGATATTGGAATAGAGGAAATAGAGCGATACGGCTGGCAAAAAGAGCAGCTTTTTCAGCGGCTTGACTGTATCCTTCGACTTCTGGATAACCAGGTAGATGATAAGGCCTGCAAGGATAAGTATGCTTAATTGTGAGTGCGGCATTGGTCAAACCCCCTCTGCCGGCTGCAGTGCAGACCTGGCCCGTTTTTTCCTTACATGTTGCGGATACTTGATGGTAAACAGCGCAACACCCAGCATCAATACACTCTTAACTATCTCAAACATTTTATGGGTTATGGGAACACCGTTTAACATGATCAGCAAAAGTATGGTGCATGACTGTCAAATCCTTTACTGAAAATCCGCTTTGGCAAGTTTCTTTTACTTATCGTATATACTTCACACGGCATAGAAATGCTTTTTATGTAGGGGCAGCGCCTTGTGCCTGCCCTGTTGCCGTATCACCGTTATTGCCTTGGCTGCCTGGGGCACCCACAAGGGGATGCCCCTACAAAACCTTAATTTTTGCCCGTTTGCAGTATATTATTCCCTCCTCATTGCTGCAAGCAGTTCAGTTGTCTGAATTTTTACCAACTGCAAAAGTGCATTCAGATTTTCCATGGTATCGGTCATACAATCCTGCTGGATCTGTTTTGCGGTTTGAGATAGCTGTTCCGCACTGATATTGGCTGCCATACCTTTGATAACATGGGCTGTAAACCCGATACCCTTACGATCGCAAGCAGCAACATCCTTTTGCAGTTGTTCCATGCGAAGGGGCAGATCATCAATGGCCATCTGCATGATTTCTGTCATCAAACTCCTGCTGTTTCCAAGCCGATCAAACAGTTCGGCCTTGTTAAAAATGTTCAATATTCTGGTTTCATTGTTTTCATTCTGCATTACTCCTGTTTCTGCTTCGCTATCAGCAGATTTTAACCAGCGCTCCAGCATCTGCTCCAGATCTTTGGGTTTTACCGGTTTTGAAAGATAATCATTCATGCCTGCGGCCATGCACTTGTCCTTGTCACCCTGCATGGCATTGGCTGTCATTGCAATAACCGGCACTGCATGATCAAGCACATCGGAATCAGAGCTTCGGATCGCCATGGTTGCCTCAAACCCGTCCATTTCGGGCATAAAGCAATCCATAAAAACCAGATTGTAGGGAATACGGGAAAGCGCTTCAACTGCCTCGAGCCCGTTGGCAACGACATCTGCCTTGTATCCCTGTTTTTTCAGCATGGCAACTGCCACAGCCTGATTAACAGGATTATCTTCAGCAAGAAGTATTTTTACTGTGTTGTTGCGTGCCTCTTTTATGGTGTGTCTGGTAATCAGCTTATGAGATTTTTCTTTAAGTCCGGAGAGTATGGAGAGGCAGTCATGCAATTGCTGCTGGCGTATCGGTTTTGTCAGATAAGCCTCTATACCATGTTCCTGCATGACAGCTCCATCACCTCTGCTACCCAGTGATGTAAGCATAGCCATTTTTATATCTTTCATCCTGCTGTCATTTCTTATTTTTTGAGCAAGCTCCAATCCGTTCATTTCCGGCATAAAATAATCAAGCAACACAATATTGTAATGAACGCCTGTTTTAATTGACTCATCAATCATTGAAAGCGCAGTCGCCCCATCCTGGGCAGTATCATAAAGGCATCCCCACTGCGAGAGCATGGTTATAAGAATCATGCGATTTGTGTCGTTATCATCAACAACAAGAACCTTGATCCCCTCTATAGGAGCAAAGTGAGATTCAGTTTCTTCAGATTCTGATTTTCCGAATTTTGCAGTAAACCAGAAGGTGGAGCCTTTACCATGACGGCTTTCAACACCGATTTCGCCCCCCATCATATTAACCAGTTGCCTGCAGATGGTCAGCCCAAGTCCGGTGCCTCCGAATTTTCTCGTAGTAGTGCCATCTGCCTGGGTAAACGGTTCAAATATTGCCTCAATACGGTCCGGAGATATGCCTATGCCGGTATCGTTTATGGAAAAATGTATATTCAGATGCTCATTATCGGAAGAAAGCAGCTCAACCATTATGGAAACTTCGCCTTTTTCTGTAAACTTTATAGCGTTGCCGCACAGATTAAGGAGAATCTGACGAAGTCTGCCAGGATCGCCAATAATTTCCCATGGCAGTGCAGGATCAAACATGCAGGTGAGTTCGAGCCCTTTGTCGTGCGCCCGTGGCGCAAGTATGTCAACAGCGTCTTCAATGGCAGTGCGAAGGTCAAAGGGCATTTTCTCAAAAGTAAGGCGATTTGCCTCAATCTTTGAAAAATCCAGGATATCGTTGATTATTTCCAGCAGATTTTCGCCACTTTTACGCACAATCTCGGCGTAGCCCCGTTGTTCATCAGTCAGTTCAGTGTCCAGAAGAATTCCGGTCATGCCGATAACACCATTCATCGGTGTACGTATTTCGTGGCTCATGGTTGCAAGAAACTCTGATTTTGCGCGGGTGGCTGCTTCCGCCTTCTCAAGCAGATTCTGTAACTGGAGGTTTTTAAGCTCAATTTCATTTGCAAACTTCTGCAATTTTTCTTCAGCCTGCTTGCGTTCCGAGATATCCATAAAGCATTCAAGCAGCTTATCCATACCGTTAACTCTAATCTGCTTAACTGTTTTTATGATTGGCATACTGCTTCTGTCCTTGCGTATCAGCACCCTTTCCGCATTATCAATCTGTTGTCCTAAATCACAAACAGGGCAGGAATGGTGCTGTGCAGGGCAGAGAAACTGGTGGCACACATTGCCTTCTATCTCATTATACGGTGCGCCAAACATTAATGCCGCAGCCGGATTAATACGCTCGATAACACGAGTAGCAGGATTTATAATTGCCATACCCATGCTTAAATTATCAAAAAGAGTCTGAAGAAACTGTTCGTTTTCCTGCTTGGAAGCGATAAGGAGCTTTTTCTGAAGGTGAATTTTTACTCGCAGGGAAAGCTCCAGAGGCTCAAACGGTTTGGTAAGAAAATCATCGGCTCCTTTGCCCAGCGCCAGAACAGCCTCTTCACGATTAGCGGATATGACTATGACCGGAATCTTCTGCAAATCCGGCGAACTCCTTATGATCTGCAATGTTTCATTGCCATCCATTACAGGCATTACCAGATCCAGCAGAATAAGCTCTACATCCCCTTGTTTGTATAAAATATCCAGGGCCTCGCGGCCATTCTCTGCAAACAATATGTTTTCATATTCGTTTGACAGCAGCAACCTGATGATTTCACAGTTAAACAGTTCATCATCAACAACAAGTATTTTTGATTCTTTCATTTTAGCTGCCTTTTCAAACGTCAATTGTCAGTTATTAATGGCGATAGTGGTTTCAGTCTAAAATATGGCAATCAGTCCTGTATTATTATGATTTTCAGGTTTTCATCAAAACAGGGCACTGGTCTGCTCTTTCAGGATGCACCCCATACATCCTTCTTTTTTTCTTCAAGCCATGTTTTGAGAACCCTGTCCAGATGGGCTGGATTAAGCGGTTTTGTAAGAAAATCGTTCATACCGGCCTTCTGGCAGGCATCCCTGTCCCTTTCCATGGCGTTGGCTGTAAGAGCTATAACAGGAACATCATGGTTCAATACTGCCGATGACCGGTCCCTTATTACAGCGGTGGCCTCAAAGCCATCCATCACAGGCATCAGGCAGTCCATAAGCACCAGATCGTAGCGTGTGGTTTCCATGGCCTTCAACGCTTCCACGCCATCATCAGCAACATCCGGGGTGAATCCGCGACGTGTAAGCAGAGACACAACCACAGTCTGGTTCATCAGGGCATCATCCACAACCAGGATCCTGGATGAACGTCTGATAGTTTCAGTTACAGAATGGCGGGTTATAATCGCTTCGTCCTCTTTGTGAGAGAATGGGGATGAAGCAGATCTCCCGAGACTGATTGCAATGGCCGCTTTAAGCTGAAATGGACGCAGCGGCTTGGTGAAATATGCCTCAAAGCCGCTTGCCTTTGCATTTGCCGCATCACCTCTTCTGCCTGCCGAGGTAAGCATGAACATTATTATATCTGCAATTTCCCGATTGCCCTTTATTGCTCTGCCCAGCTCGTAACCATCCATACCTGGCATATGGAAGTCAATAAGCGCAATCCTGTATGGTTTTCCGGCAGCCTTTGATGAGCGCAATGCTGAAAGCGCTGCTTCTCCACCCGTAACTGTATCGCATTGCCCGCCCCAGTTGAGTATGAGTGACTTGAGGTAAAAACAGTTGGTGGTGTTGTCATCAACGACGAGTATACGCACGCCACTCAGGTCGGACAATGGATCAGTCTGGGACTTTGAGGTCATGACTTCAGAGGTTTTCAGTCTTATTGTCACCCAGAAGGTAGAACCCTCGCCGTAAACAGATTCAACGCCTATATCTCCGCCCATCATCGCAGCCAGATGTCTGCAGATGCTTAGCCCCAGTCCGGTACCTCCAAATTTTCTTGTGGTGGAACTGTCAGCCTGTGTAAACGGATCGAAAATAACCGAGCGTATCTCTTCCGGTATTCCTATGCCTGTATCCTCAACTGAGAGTCGTATAAGGGCCTCCTCCTCAAACTCTTCCTGCAGTTCTGCCCGCATGACAACTTCCCCGCGTCTGGTAAACTTGATCGCATTATTGGAAAGATTGAGCAGAATCTGTCTGATGCGCCCTGGGTCTCCCCTGAAAAGATATGGCATTTCAGGGGAGATCATGCAGATAAACTCAAGTCCCTTTTCATTGGCTCTAAGAGAGAGCATTTCAGCCGTATCCTCCATAGTCTGGCGGAGGTCAAACTCTATGCTCTCAAGGTCAAGTTTTCTGGCCTCTATTTTTGAAAAATCCAGTATGTCATTTATCAACAGAAGGAGAGAATCTCCGCTTGAACGGAGCATATCAACATAATGCCTCTGGGTTTCATCAAGGTCTGTATCACGCAGAAGCTCTGCCATACCTATTACGCCGTTCATGGGGGTGCGTATCTCATGGCTCATATTGGCCAGAAACTCGCTTTTGGCACGGGTGGCTGCCTGCGCCCCTTCAAGTGCTGTTTCCAGTTCAGCATTTCTTTTTAACAGAAGTTCCCTGTGTAGTTTCAGATCCAGATGGTTTCTGACCCGTAGCCGCATCAAACCGATGTTGAATGGCTTGGTAAGGTAGTCAACTGCCCCGAGTTCCAGCCCCCTGGTCTCGTCTTCCACCTGGTCGAGAGAAGAAAGAAGAATAACAGGGATCTCTGAAAGCTCCGGGCTGTTTTTCAGGCGACGGCATACTTCATATCCGTCAATATCTGGCATGACTATGTCGAGAAGGATTAAGTCCGGACGGCGTTCTTCCGCCTGCTTCAATGCCTCTTCCCCGCTCATGGCCAGATAAATGGTGTATTCATCGGCCAACGCCCCTGCAATCATCTGGAGCCCTGAGCGGGAATCGTCAACAACAAGTATTGCGCCCCCTCTAGTCGGCATTGGTGTTTACCTCCTTTTTATCCACAGCAACAAGATTCTTCAGTGTGGCCAGTGCTCCCCGGAAATCCAGAGCATCAATCTGCCTTAGCAAATTGTCCATCTCAACTGAAGCAGACATGGCTGCAGCCAGTTCTTTTGCAAGTACCACGGAGTTGAAGTTCATTTCTTTCAATGCAAGTTCCAGATCTTTGAGTATCAGTGAAATATTTCTGATATCTGACTGTTTAAACTTATCTGGCATCGGGGGCACCAGATTCCTGATCACCTCTATTGACTCCAGGGCAGTTGTGAGTCGCCTGCGGATTTCTGCGGCAATGCCACGCAACGCCCCTGATTTTGCCCCTAATTTCAGGGTTGTCTCCATATCCCTGCAGACACTGCTTAGTCCGTTTGCGCCGATGTTTCCTGACACCCCCTTGAGTGTATGAACTGCCCTCTTCAGCTCTTCAATCTCGCCCTGTTGCAGCAGCAGCTCAATCAGGTCTGCGGTGTTAGTGTTAGTGTCTGAAAATGCTGTCATGACTTCAATCATAAACCGGGAGTCACCCATAAACCGTTGAAAAGTGCCGCTTACATCAATTTCCGGCAGTTGATCTGGCAATTGAAAACTGCTGTCATCATCCGGCGGAATATCTGTACCGAATGAAAGCTTCCGGCCTGTATTTTCAGAGATCATTCTGTAAAGTTCTTCCGGGTTGATCGGCTTGGCCAGATGGCCATCCATTCCGGCTGCAAGGCAGTGTTCCTTCTCTTCAGGCATTGCATGGGCTGTCATTGCCACTATTGGAAGGGCTGAAGAGTCCCATCGTTCTCTGAGAAGGGCAGTAGCCTCAAAACCATCCATCACAGGCATCTGTATATCCATAAGAATCAGATCAAATGTTCCGTTAGCTGCAGATACAATATCAACGGCCACACGACCGTCAGAAGCGCAGCTCACAACAATCCCGGCACGTTCCAGTAATTCTGTCGCAATTTGTGTATTTATAGGGTTGTCCTCAACAAGCAGCACATTAAGCCCTTCAAGACCTGTTATTACGGTCTGTGCAATGTCAAGGCGGGATTCATATCTGGAAAGCTGAATGCCCCCCTCTGTCACCATCCGGATTGTGCGATGCAGATTCGCCGGGAATAGAGGCTTGCTGATGAATGCAGATATCCCCAACTGTTCAGCCTCATGTCTCAACGACTCATTGCCGAATGCAGTGCCGATTAGCACAGACGGCATAAGGGCTGAAGGCAGTTCCTGCCTAAGGCGGCGTATCAGCTCAATGCCATCCATCTCAGGCATCCGTACATCAAGGAACAGAAGGCGGTAAGGATCATCTCCGGCAGCCGCACAAATGATCTCCTGAAGCGCTGACAACGGAGAAGAGAAGGGGCTTACACGAAGATCCCACCAGACAAGCATCTCTTCCATTACCTGAAGTGACAGGGGGTTATCGTCCACAAGCATTGCCCTTAAGCCATTGAAACCAGTATCATCAGGCAATGGCACGCCAGAATTACGGATATCGCCAATTCCGAAAGAGAGTGCAAAGGAAAAGGCGCTGCCGATTCCCGGACTGCTTGTTGCGGTTATCTCTCCCCCCATCATCTCCACAAGTTTCTTGCAGATTGACAGACCAAGCCCGGTTCCGCCGAATTTGCGGGTTGTGGATGTGTCGGACTGTGTGAAGGGGAGAAACAGCCTTTCCAGTTCTTCAGAGGGAAGGCCGATGCCGGTGTCGGAAACAGTGAACAGAATTTTTATCCCGGAAGAAGGTTGATCTGACTTGTCAATGGCTACAGAGACAAGAACAGTACCGGCTTCTGTGAACTTTATGGCGTTGCTGACCAGATTTCCCAACACCTGCTGCAGTCTCAAAGGATCGCCTGTGAGAGATGGCGGAAGTTCGTGGTTAATTGAAACCAGAAGTTCCAGCCCTTTTTGCTCTGCATTTATAACATAGACAGCTGCCAGTTTTTCCAGCAGCTGGGAAATGGAAAACTCAACTTTTTCAATTACAAGCATTTCAGCCTCAATTTTGGAAAAATCCAGAATGTCATTGAGGACAGTCATTAACGATTGAGCTGAAATGTTTATTTTTGTGACATAATCTCGCATCTGTGCTGACATATCAGCCTGTAACGCCAGGTGGGTCAGTCCGATTATGCCGTTCATGGGGGTGCGGATTTCATGGCTCATGTTTGCCAGGAAGCGACTCTTGGCAAGATTGGCCGCTTCAGCTGTCTCCACGGCATACAGCAAATCTATCTGAATCTGCTTGCGCTGAGAGATGTCACGCAATGAGACAAAAAGAACCTGCCGGTTATCAATGCTAATGACAGAAATAGTTGCGTGTGCCCAAAAATCATCGCCGTTCAGACGACGATGCACCCATTCAAAGCTGTTTAAGCCCCAAGCCAGGCTTTCCTCAATCTTGGCTGGAACAGCCTCAATAGACAGTCTGCCGTCCGGCTGATGCAAAGGGGATATCTGATCTGGTGTTTTGCCAATAATCTGGTTTTTACTCCCGCACAGCATGGTTTCTGCAGCTTTGTTGCAGTCAGATATACGTCCGCCGTCTAGCTCCATGATAAGACAGGCATCCGGTGAGTTAATAAAAAGAATTTGGAACCGTTTTTCGATCTCCAGGAGAACCTCGTTTTTTTGCTCAAGCTCCATTGTGCGCTCGCGAACCGCCTCCTCAAGGTTCTGCTTGTCCTGCTTCATAACGGAAAAACGCTCTGCAAGAATATCCGCAACGACCTTGAAGTTGTCGGTCATCTGAGTCATCTCTGAAATGAAGCTTACCGGCCAGTTAACCGCTTCCCCC
>CAZXTZ010000118.1:6466-9140 GCA_964643645.1 uncultured Geobacteraceae bacterium | reverse complement strand
CATGTTTTTCTTTTCAGGATCTCCAGAATCGCCCTGACTCCACCGAGCATTGGGATGGTGTCCGGAACTTCCAGGCCCGCAACTTCCTTCGTGATGAAATAAAAACCGGTGACAAGGTGCTTTTTTACCACAGCTCAATCCCTGTGCCGGCTGTAATCGGTATTTGCACGGTTGCGCGTGAAGGGTATCCAGACCATACAGCTCTTGATCCCGCTTCAGATCATTTTGATCCCAGGGCAACTCCCGAAAAACCGGTATGGTATATGGTTGATGTAAGGGCTGACCTGCCGCTACCGAGAGAGGTTCCGCTTTCTGTTATCCGCGAGCATCCAGCCCTGCAACAGATGTTGCTTGTGAACCGAAGCCGTCTTTCCGTTCAGCCGCTTACAGCAGAACAGTATCAGATCATACTGCAACTTGGAGGGGTATCGTGAGAATAAGCTTTCTGATCCCGACACTCATTTTTTTTATATCTGCAATTTCAGCAAATGGAGCACAGAGAGAAATCACCCTGTTTAATGACGGCGCCCTTGTAGAGATTGAGACGACCGGTAAAAAGGGGCTGTTTGAATTACAACTTCCAGGGCAGATAAGAGAAGCCACACTAAGAGTAAAACCGCTGGATGCTGGAGAGATAATACAGGTAAAGATTCTGCAGGCAAGAATACCTGAAAAGCTACAGAAAGAACTGGACAGCCTTCAGGAGCAGAAAAGCCGTCTTGATGACAGGATGAAGGCCCTGCAGACAAGGGAGAGCATATTTGCAGCAGCAGCAAAATCTCAAAGTTCAAAGGCTCCCAGAAAGAGCAAAACCAATCCGGATCCGATGACATCAGTACGTCAGGGCACTGATTTTGCCATTGCCCAGCTGGAATCAGTCTACACTGCAAGAAGGCGGACAGAAAACGATCTGAAAAAGATAGAACAAAGAAAGGCCCAACTCCTTAAAGGGGTGGCAACAGGCCCCACGGCAAAGATAACTGCAACGCAGGGGACCAACAGGATAAAGGTGGCTGTGATTCTTGCTGATGGTGGCTGGAAACCGTTCTACGAACTGAGGATCAACAGGGAAAGTCATGCAGTATTGTCACTCATGGCGGAAACAACGCCGGTTCCAGATGGCTACTCGGCAATGGTTGTACCGGCAACACTCGAAAAGGCTGACAACATAAGACCTTTACCGCTTCCTCACGGTTCAGCGCCACGCCTCGCAGAATGGAAGGTAACACTTGACAAGGTAAATGTAAAAACAATGCCTTTGCCACTTTTCAGCTTTACACTTTCAAACAGCACAAAGACAGTTCTGCCTGCCGGTGAAGCCTCCATATTCAGTAATGGAGAATATATTGGCAAAGCTTCTATTCCAGCCATGCAGCCAGAGGCCATCGCAACCATATCAAACCAGCAGGCAAAGTAAAAAAGGCTGCCCCGATCATTAAACGCGGGACAGCCTTTTTAAACTCAAACCTGTACCGTCTACTTGAGATAAACCTCTATCTTTGCATTTTTCTTTGCAGAATCCACAAGCGCTGTAATCCCTTCACGAATCTTCTGCTGTTTCAGGTTTTCCTCTATCTTGGTTCTGACCTGGCTGTATGGAACCTTGTCAGAGGCTTTTCTCTCAGTAACCCTGATAATATGGTAACCAAACTGTGTCTCCACTATACCGCTTATATCTCCAGGCTTCATAATCCAGACAGCATCATCAAAAGGCTTAACCATCTGCCCCTTGGGGAAAAGACCAAGGTCGCCATTATTCTCCTTGCTTGGGCAGTCTGAATTTTCCTTTGCCAATTTGCCAAAATCAGCGCCCGGCGCCTTCACCTGCTTGAGAATAGACTCAATCTTTGCGCGAGCTGCTTTTTTTTCTGCAGGAGTCGCCTTGGGATCAACCTTCACAAGTATATGGCTTGCACGGACCTGATCCGGAACAGTGAATGTCTGCGGATTTTTATCATAATAAGCCTTTATATCTGTCTCCGTTATATTAACCTTGCTTACAACCGTTTTCTCGATGTAATTATTGATTATCATCTCTTTACGCATGATGTCTTTAAGCTCTTTTTCTGAAACATTATAGGCCTGTACCTTTTTACGGTACTCATCATCAGCTTTCATTCTATCGTTGTGCTTCTTGAAAAAATCCTCCATCTTCTGGTTTAAGTCCGGCATTTCCATTTTTTTGGCAAGCTGGTACATCAACTCACCGACTACCAGACGGTTAAGAATAAACAACTGGGCCTCACGCACCTTGTCCGCAGGAATGCTGCCGCCCTGTGACCCGACAAGCGCTTTGTAATCCTTCAGCAGATCTGCCGAAGAGATCGGTACTCCATTCACCCTTGCAACCGGATCAGGCAAAGGCTTTGCCGCCTCTGGAGTCTTGGCTGCCTCTGCAGTCTTTAAAAGAGGAACTGGAGGAGGTGGTGGTGCAGCTGTTTTCTTTGGAGGGTCAGCAGCAAAAGATGCTGCAGAGACAATCAGGCTTGCAGCCATAATCGCTCCCGGAATAATACTCGCAAGCTTCATGGTGATAAATTCTCCTTTGTGTTTTTTTACATCTTTCTTATATAACACGCACCCGGCTGAATTCAAAAGTGTAAAGTAGTGGCAAATGTTTTTTTATAGATTCAATTTTGACATTTTCAAAAGTTTAGGCTAGAGTTTTTTAACA
>CAZXTZ010000118.1:0-6366 GCA_964643645.1 uncultured Geobacteraceae bacterium | reverse complement strand
TTTTTATAGATTCAATTTTGACATTTTCAAAAGTTTAGGCTAGAGTTTTTTAACACTGTCCGGCATTTAAAATGCTCTAAAATGAAAAGCCATTCCCTGGGAGGAAGGTATCCATGAAAAAGGTGCTCGTCGTAGACGACAGCCTGTCGGTTGCGCGTCAACTTGAAAAGATTATCAACGAGTCAGGTGACATGACTTGTGTTGGACATGCTAAAAATGGCGCTGAGGCCATAAAAATGAACCACACGGAAGACCCTGACATCATTTGCATGGACATGAACATGCCTGGAATGGACGGCCTCACAGCCCTTCGCAGCCTTGTTGTGCTGGACAAGGCGGTCAAAGTGGTTATGGTAACTTCTCTCGGAGGAGTGGGCGACAAGTTTACAGAAGCTCTGAAGCTTGGGGCAAAGAATGTAATCTCCAAACCTTTTGAAGGTGAAAACGTTCTTCAGATACTCCGTGCTTTATAAAACAAGCTAACTGCCCATTTTTTAAATTGCATTAACAGAGAGGATATGACATGGCAGTCAAATTTTTTGGACAGTTTCTAATAGAAAAGGATCTCATAACAAACGACTCCCTCCTTCACGCCATAGAACTACAGGAGCGGACAAATCTTAAACTGGGTGAAATGGCTCTTGCCATGGAGCTTATAACCACTTCCGACATTCAAAAAGCCCATAATGCCCAGCTTTCCAAGGATATGAAGCTGGGAGACCTGCTTGTTGATCTGGGCATACTCACATCTGCTCAACTTCAGGAAGTAATAGCCAGACAAAAGGCCACCCACATATATATTGGAGAGGCTCTTGTAAAAGTAGGCGCTCTTACCGCTGAAAGCCTGGAAAAAGCACTTGAGGCGTTCAAGGCAGATCAGGCTCCATATGTGTCTGACAAGGTTGATCTGCCTGACTGGCTGACAGAAAACAGGCAAACAGTAGAAATAATTATTGATCTTACCTACAAGATGATTACAAGGGTGCTTGGCATACAGTTCAGACCTGGCAACTGCCAGAATATATCACGCGTTTCCAAAAACTTCATGCTGGCCTCAATGGATCTCTCCGGCGATCTTTCCACCAGATACATCCTCTCTGTTTCAAAAGGAATGCAGAAGACCATTGCCAAGGCCATATTAAAAGAAGAGAACGTTGACAATGAGATAATTGAAGTCCTTGAAGATACTGTAATGGAGTTTGTCAACATAGTATGCGGCAACGTTGTTGCAAAGGCATCACAGATGGGAATAACACTTGAGATCTCACCGCCGGAAACCGTACGCACCGATCCCAATGGTCTGCCTGTAACGCCGGGAAGCAAAGGGATACTCTTCCCAATCCATTTAAACGACAATGAAACAATGGAAGTAGCACTTTTTATAAATCAGCTATAAAAAAAACAGTACACAATCTAAAAACTACTGAAAAGGGCGCAATAAGGCGTCCTTTTCAATTTCCATCAAGAATTTTTCTGACCTCATCAGTATAATTTTCTCCATTAACCCTAACAAAAAGAGGTGGCATCACCTCAAGACTGACGTTCTTCCTCCCCTTGGCCAGTTCCACCAGAAACACCTTCGCCTCTGCATCAGGCAGTCCATGCACCAACCGAAGACGTGTAACAGCCAGTTTCTGAGCTTCAGCCTCTACCATAAACTCGGGCAGACGGGATGAGTGATACACCATACAGATTCTTCCAGCCGGTTTTACCAGATACTTTGCAGCAGCAAGAAAATCTGCCAGCCCTGCTGTTGTCTCATGCCGTGCCACCAACCTGTCCGGATGCGGATTCAGGCGACCTCGGCCCTGTTTGCGGTAAGGCGGGTTACTGACAACAAGATCACAAGATGAAACCGGCAGGTGACGCCGGACATGCAGTACATCATCGTGCACAACAGTTACACGCCCATCGAGTGCATTCAAACTGATATTTTCAGCGGCAAGCCCTGCAGCAGCTGATTCCATCTCAAAGCCGGTAACTTCTGCATCAGGAAGCATCCTGGCCAGAATCAGTGCCATAACTCCGCTCCCTGTACCGAGATCAACAATATGCTTTTCTCTCTCCGCACCGCTGAAATCACAAAGCAGCAGGGGATCAAGGGTAAAACGATAACCGTCTCTGGGTTGCAGCAGTTTCAGGTTAAACCTCTTAAGTTCATCACAGGTCAGATCAGCGCGTTCAGGCATAATCCTGTCTCCGCAACCACCACTCCCGAATTGCAACTAATCCAAACAGGGTAAATGAACCCAAAGTAAGCCATTTACCTATCTTGAACGGCAGAGGGTCAAAACGGAACTCCACCGTATGCTTGCCAGAGGTAAGGTAGACTCCGCGCAAGATGTGGTTTACTGGGACTATCGGCTGCCCCTTACCGTCAACCGTAACATACCACCAGTTGTACAGTTTTTCACCAAGCACGAGCACAGAGGCTCTGTCTGTCTGTGCTGTCAGTCCGATAATATTTGGGGTGTAGGTTGTAACCTCGACAGCCGGCATTTTGCCGCCAGGCTGGATAGCAAAGGGGGGAGACGACTCAACGACTGCTGTAACTGCGGGCATAAATGAACTGGCGGATATAAAGGCCAGCCTCTCCTCTCCCGATGGTATTACCCTGACGTCAGAAACAAGCCATGCCTTTGGCAGCACTGTCCTGTTCTCAAGCACTACAGAACCGCCTGAAGAACGGAATGCCAGGCTGTATTTGGCAGCAAGTGAATTTTTATGCTGATTAAAATCACCAGCAGGCATTACAACGTACTTCATATTCATGATATCAGGCATGGCGTTTGTGAGTGAGAGCCTGTCCAGATACTCGCGATACCTTTTCTCACTGACAGTTACATATGAAGCAACTGTCGGCAGGCGGTAATCGCTGTAATAGTGAGCCTCATTCTCATTTACAGGCTGCATTCGGTAGATACCGATATATTTTTCGAGAAATCCGACCGTATCAGATTTTGCCTTCTGCCTGTCTGCAACAGGAGGGGCTGTCACTACAAGGAAGCGGCTGTTCACCCTCCAGAGGTCTGCAATCAGAAACAGCAGAAGAAGAGAAGCCAGCAGCTTCCAGCGTACCCATCCCTTGAAACCAGAATAAAGCATCAACAGACAGGCAGATGCCATCAAAAAGGCCTTGCCAGACTCCATCATCATAAACAATAGACGGTCTCCGACAAGGGGTAGTCCACTCTGGTATCTGGTGGATTGCTCTATAAAGCCCCTCGAAATATTCAGGGCAATCTCGGGCATGGTCATCAACTGCAGCCAGAACGCCCCGAGCAACAGGGTCAGGAGCGCAAGCCCGGCCATCCAGCCGGAAAGTCTATCCCTTAACTCATCACCTTCATCCAGCAGGATATCCAGGGAGCGAGCCGAGAGGACAGATGCAGCGAAGGCAAACAGGAAGAGAATCATCTTCGGCACCCTGAAGGTTGAGAACCCTGGCAGATGATCGAACATGAACTGATATACAAAGGTGTACTTGCCCAGGGCCATCAGGAGCGTGGCTCCCATCAGAAAGCTGAAGAACCAGGTAAAACGGTCACGCCGGAACATAAGTGTTAGCGGCATGAGAAACCAGGGGAGAAGCCCCAGATAATCACTGGTCTGGGTGAAATGCATCCTCCCCCAGTAGTAGGCCTCCCCCTTCACAGGGCTGTCACCGGCCTCCTGACGTGAAAACCCCAAAAGACCGGGAATAAGGAAGGATGCTATCTCTTCAGGTGGCATGGACCAGCTCATCCCCTGCTCCTGACTCATCCCCCCTCCCCTCTCGGACTGTTTTGACCAGCTTAAGAGCGGGGCAAACGACATTGCAATGGTGGTAAAAAAGAAAACCACCATCACAGCGGAAAGGGCAATATCCCTGAAAAGCCCCTTGATCCGGTAGGATTCATCGTCATGCCAGAGGAATACTACTCTGAAAAGCCAGTAAACAGCCACACAGAGACAGGTGTAAAACGATATCTGCCAGTGCATGTGGAAAAACTGCACAGACAGCAGAAGCCCTGTCAGGAGGTAATGGAAGATACGCCCCCCTGCGAGCGCGCTCTCAAATGCCAGCAATATCCACGGCAGCCATACAATAGCCTCGATCTTCTGGATATGTCCGGCATTTATCAGTGTGAGGTTTTCAGAACAAAGTGCAAAAATGATACCGCCAAGAAACGCTCCTCCCCTTCCGACACCGATCCTGCGACAGTAATAGAATGTGCCTATCCCCCCCCAGGCGAGGGCCAGGACAGCCACCCAGGCTATGCTGGCAGGGAATGGAAACAGCCTCTGTATCAGATAACGGTGGAACAGCAGGGTTATGGCGTTCCATCCCCCCTCCAGAGAACGTCCGCCATCACTGTACGGCTCCCAACTGGCGTGAAAGGCCGAGTAGACTGACGACAGGTATTCCGGAAGAGTCTGAGCCTTTACCCCCTTTGCAGCCCAGAAAAACTGGGTTATCACATCGGATGCCCTGATAATCTGGTCCGTAAAAAGCACCCTTCCGCAGAAAAGCACCACCACGAACAGAATGGCAAAGGCCCATACAGCATCCCTCTCCCAAATTCCGGGCCTCTGCTCAGACATTCCGGTTCCCTCTGTTTTTATTTTTCACAATCATATCAATGTAAATCTCCTGCAAGCGGGTAATCATGCCATCTATGGTGAACTGTTTCAGAAAATCGCGTCCATTGTTAACCAGCCGTTCTGAAAGCTGCTGATCCGTCAGACACTGCACAATTCTGTCTGCAAACGCCTGTTTGTCATCAAGCTCGAAAAGAAACCCTGTCTTTCCATCCTCAACCAGTTCCGGGTGGCCCCCAACTCTTGAAACAACAGGGGGAAGCCCTGCCATTGTCCCTTCTGCAATAACAAGCGGTGTGGTCTCTATCTCCGAAGGGAGCACCAGCACCTTCCCCCGTCCGTAGGTGCGGTACACCTCCTCACGCGGCATTCCGTAGACGTAGTCAACCGGCAGATTCCGGGACATAAACCTGGCAAGCAGCCTGGAGTGTATAGGCTCCTTTCCTATCACCAGCACCCTTGCCTTAGGCACCTTCTCAAGCACCAGCGGCAATGCCCGGAGAAGACGATGCAGCCCCTTTCTGAAATAGTCTCCACCCACAAACAGGATCAGATCCTCCCTCTCATGCCACGGCTTTGGAGCAATTTCAGAGTAGTCCAGGCCGAAGTAAAAGCTGAAATACCTGTTTGGGTGGGGTATGAGATCAAACAGGAAACGGCCATGGAGTATCAGCCCATCTATATGTTTGAACAGAAGGTGATATTTAAGCCTCCTGAATTTCTGCATGAGAAACCGCAGGGGAAAGTCGGGACAGAAGAAGTGATAATAATTCACCCAATAGTAGTCATGGAGATCCACAACCAGAGGGCAACGGAGTCTGCGCGCAACAGAGAAGGAAAGATGCTTCAGGTTGGTACAATGGGCAATATCCCACTCTTTTTCCAGATCACTGGAAGATTCATACAGCTTGACATTGCAGCGTTTTCCAAGGTCCCGCAACAGATTGGCCTCATATGTGCCGCTCCCTGTCAACGAAAGGTTTGGCCTGGTCAGCAACAGCAGATTCAGTTTTTTTTCAGCTGTCACGAAAGTACCTTTCCGGGAAGGCCTGAACGCTTCAGCAAGCGGTATGGCAGAGAGTTGATAACAGCGTAATAAAGAGGCAGAATCATTGAAAACCACCGGGGAAACATTGCAGGATGTCGGGCAACTATCAGACGGTGCATGGCAAGCCGCTTACTCCTGTCCATTTCAGCATTCATGGAGCCGACGCGCATCCTGTAGAAGAACCCGGTATACGGCAGTCTCAACACTCCCCGCCCCAGCTCCAGAAGCGACATCCAGAACTCCCAGTCCTCACATCCGTACAGCATCTCCGGACAGTATCCACCAACCAGCTTCCAATCAGACTTCCTGAACATTGCCGAACAGAAAATCAGATTACTAAAGAGCATACGGCGAGGAGTAAACGGCAAAGCAGCAATGGGGCCTGTCTCAACACCGAATTTTTCACCATAACAGTAGACGATGCCAAGCTGCGGGTCTGCCTCAAGCTGAGATACGGCCCTGCCAATATATTCCGGGCCGATCCGGTCGTCCGCATCCAGTGGAAGAATGTAAACGCCATGCGCCTCAGCAATCCCCCGGTTGCGGGCAGCTGCCAGCCCCCTGTTTTCCTGCCTGATCAGGCGGGTCTTGGGATAGTCAAGCTGCTCCAGCAGGGTGATGGCTGCAGTATCTGTGGAACCGTCATCCACTACGATGATCTCAAGATCCCGAAAATCAGAGGCAAGTACCGAACCGATTGAATCCGCCAGATACTGCCCCTGGTTGAAGCAGGGTAT
>CAZXTZ010000117.1:6253-9168 GCA_964643645.1 uncultured Geobacteraceae bacterium | reverse complement strand
TTTTGTTGAGTTTGGCGATTATCTGGCCACTGTCCGGATGCCATTTATGGAGAAGGAGGAGCCAACATATCTGTTCGAGCTGTTGCTCTGGCTATGGGTTACGGGTCTTAACGCTGCGGTTTCCTATTTTGCTGCATTTCTTATGATAAGGATTCGTGAGGATCAGATAAAAGTTCTTGAAAGCGAGGAGGCATTACTGGGGTTTATTTCCTCAGCTCACGACATAATATTCTGCTGTAATCAGGATGGAAGGCTTGTTTACCTCAATCAGACAGGGTATGACTTCTTCGGAATAGAGCCTGACCAGATGGGAGTAATCAAGATTTTTGATCTCTCTGATGATCCCGGCGCGGCATCATTAAGAACCGGTTTCTGTAAGGAGATGATCGGCATTGGCTCCGGCTTCTACGGGGCTTCCTTTTATTCAAGGAAATCCAAAGATATGAAGGAGGTTGAGGTTCATCTCTCCTTGTCCGGAGGTTCAGGTAAAGTACCTGTATTATGGGGCGTCTGCCACGATATGACAGAGAGAAATATGGCTCAGCGCGAGCTTGAGAAGCTTGCCCACCATGACATTCTCACAGGCCTTCCAAACAGGATTCTCCTGCATGACAGGCTTCAGCAGTCCAAGGCATTCTGCAACCGTCTCAACTCAAAATTTGCTGTAATGTTTATAGATCTCGACAGATTCAAGATAATTAACGATACACTGGGACATGCTATTGGTGATGATCTGTTGCGTATGGTCTCACAGAGGCTAAAGGTCTGCCTTCGTGAAACAGACACTGTCGCAAGGATTGGCGGCGATGAGTTTATTGTCTTGATGATGAACATTGCAGATCGGGAGGATGTAAGCCGGCTTGCAGACAAATTATTGAAGGAGTTAATACAGCCGTTTCATGTTAGAAATCATGAACTGTTTGTAACCTTAAGCGCAGGTCTTTGCCTGTATCCTGATGATGAGACCGATGTTGATATCATGCTGCAGAAGGCAGATATCGCGATGTACCATGCCAAGGCCCTGGGTAGAAACAACTACAAGTATTACAACAGCGGCATGGATCAGAATGTTTCCCGCAGGTTTACCATTGCCAATTCATTGCGCAGGGCACTTGACCGGAATGAGTTCAGGCTGTTCTATCAGCCCAAGGTGGATATGCAGAGCGGCAGAATTGTTGCCATGGAAGCCCTTGTAAGGTGGCAGCATCCGGAGCTTGGCATGCTTTCTCCAACCGAATTTATACAGCTTGCAGAGGAAAACGGCCTTATAATGGAGCTTGGTGAGTGGGTGCTTCGCGAGGCTTGCCGTCAGAATACCCTCTGGCGCTTTGCAGGCATGGACGGATTGCGGGTTGCAGTGAACCTTTCCGGCTATCAGTTGCAGCATTCAAAACTTATGGAGCTTATAAGGGAGGTGTTGAGGGATTCAGGAATGTCCGGTGACTCCCTTGAGTTCGAGATAACGGAAAGCGTCATCATGCAGAATCCCGAATATGCAATTTCCATAATAAACGAAATAACTGCAATGGGGATTCATATATCAATTGATGATTTTGGTACAGGCTACTCATCCCTTTCGCACCTTAAAAAGTTTACGGTAAATACACTTAAAATTGATAAATCTTTTGTAAAGGATGTTGAGACCAACGCAACAGACGCTGCAATTGCTTCAGCCATTATTGCCATGGGGAACAGCCTTAATCTGAAGGTTATTGCAGAAGGGGTCGAGACAGAGGAGCAGATGGCGTTTCTGAAGGATAATAACTGTGATCAGGTTCAAGGGTTCCTGATAAGCAGGCCACTTCCCGCTGACGATGCTTTTCAGGTGCTTGTTGATAACTGGAGGGAGTTGGGGCGTCCAGATGAATCACAATTACCCTTTCCTGACCTTGGCGTAATCGGAGATGATGATATCGTGATCAAAACAGAGGGGGGAGGGTAGATTGTCGAGTGAGAATACAGCCAGATTTTTTGCGTCATCTGCCGCAATTGGTGTGTCCGTGGAAGTGGCTGTGAACACGGTAGAAATTGTATGGAACCTGCTGTCCCGCGACGGATCAGAATAGCAACCAAGCAGTTTTAAACCTGTTATATTCAGGGACGTTTCCTCCTTTGCCTCCCTTATGGCAGCATCCTCAAGCGATTCGCCATAGTCAACGAAACCGCCTGGTAATGCCCATCCGTGGGGCGGGTTCTTCCTCTCGATAAGCACAATTCCGGTTGGGAGCTCAATTATTATATCTACCGTAGGAAAAGGGTTTCTGTAGCGAGCAACAGTTGCGTTGCAGGATGGGCAGGATATGGTGTCGAATGGCATCGGATTTTTCCTGTCAGACAAAAAAAGGGGGCATATTAGTGCCCCCCGTTTTAAGCTGTTGATTATTATTACTTCTTTTTGCCGCCTTTGCCGCCACCACCGGAAGCCTTTTTGGAGGCCTTGAGTGGGTTGACCTTGAGATCTTCGGTTTTAATCTCAATTTTGACATGGGTTGCAAAGTTGCAAATACCATTAGCCCACTTTTTAGATGGGGCAGGGTAGGCGCTACAGACCTGGCCTATGGAGCTGCTTACAATCCTTTCGCACCCTTCGCAGTTTTCAACTACAGGCTGGCAAGAACCTTCAGGGAAAACGCATCCTTTCTTCGACATAAAGGTACACTCGGTACCTGGAAGCACGGTTTGACACTGCATTCCTTCATCCTCCTCAGATTGATTCAAATATACAGATACAAACTGTAACAATTCCGAAAAGAAAAAGTCAATACCAAAAAAAACTAATTGAGTCTATCTTTTTTCTTCCGGATGCAGGATTGCTTGACGCAGCCTTTGCTGTTGTACTATTTTAACAAGATAAAAGCTGTCTTATTTTCCTTTTCAGGAGGGTAGCATGCCCCACATCGCTTTTGGTACATCGG
>CAZXTZ010000117.1:3776-6243 GCA_964643645.1 uncultured Geobacteraceae bacterium | reverse complement strand
AGGATTTTACGTTCGAGAATGTGAAGATAGTAACCCAGGCCATTGCTGATCACCTGAAGGAAAAGGGCGAGTCGGACAAGGGTGTAATCGTTGGAAGCGACACACGCTTCATGGGTAAGCGTTTTACTGAAGAGGCTGCAGAAGTCCTGGCCGGGGCCGGAATCAAGGCATTTCTCTGTAGCCGTGATGTTCCTACTCCGGTGATCGCATTCGAGATACTTAGACGCGGCGCCGCAGGCGGTATCAATTTTACTGCAAGCCATAATCCGCCAGAGTACAATGGCGTAAAATTTTCTCCTTCCTGGGGGGGGCCAGCGCTTCCTGAAACAACAAAGGATATTGAGCGTCGTGCCAACGAAATGATGGGTGATTTTTGCTACAGCGAAATTTCAATAGAAGAGGCAAAACGGCGCGGCCTTCTTGAGGTTATTGATCCACACAGTGCCTATCTTTCATCCCTGGAGGCCAAAGTTGATTTTGATGCCCTGAAGACGATCGGAAAGTTGGGGCTTAATCCGCTTTACGGCACATCCAGGGGGTATCTTGATGCGCCATTGAAACGTCTTGGCATTCCCTATTCAATCATTAACGATCACCTTGATCCCTACTTCGGGGGGCAGCCGCCGGAGCCTTCAGAGTCTCATATACCCGATTTTATCTCTCTGGTGAAAAATGACCCCTCCATCTGTCTTGGTCTTGCAACTGACGGCGATGCAGACCGTTTCGGGATTCTGGATGCCGATGGCAGTTATATTGAGCCAAATTACATCATAGCCCTTTTGCTTGATTATCTGATCAGGGTACGCAAGCTGCCTGGCGGAGTTGCCCGCAGTGTTGCAACATCCCATTTTGTTGATGCTGTTGCAAAGAAGCATGGAGTGCCTGTTTACGAGACTCCTGTAGGCTTCAAGTACATAGGAGAATTGATCACCCAGGACAAGATTGTGATCGGTGGTGAAGAGAGCGCCGGGCTTACCATAAAGGGCCATGTGCCTGAGAAGGACGGTATTCTGGCCTGTTTCCTGGTGGCAGAGATGGTTGCTCGCGAAGGCAAGACGGTAAAGGAGCTTATTGAACGCCTTTACGGTGAGGTTGGCCGATTTATAACCAGGCGGGATAACCTCAAACTTTCGCCTGAACTTGAGGCAGCATATCCTGACAAGGTAAAGGCGGTTCCTAAAGAGATAGCCGGATCGGCAGTAAAGGACGTTATAACTGTTGACGGAGTAAAGCTTGTACTGGAAGACGGAGCCTGGATTCTGTTCCGTAAATCAGGCACAGAGCCTGTTGTGCGTCTGTATGGTGAGGCGTCAACCGATGCAAGGCTTTCTGAGGTTATGAATGCAGGCAGGAAGTTTATACTCGGGTAGGAAGAGATTATGACACCATCAAATCTTGCAGAGAAGCTTGATGAACGTTTCACCTACGGCCAGTATTATCAGTGGGATGACGGCGAACGTTGGGAGTTGATTGACGGCGTGCCGTACAATATGACACCTGCTCCACGGAGACGTCATCAGGGAATATTGGTTTATTTGACACGTATTGTCGGTAATTTTCTGGCAGATAAACCATGTCAGATTTATATCGCTCCCTTCGATGTTCGTCTGCCTGACTTTAGCGAGCAAGATGATGACGATGTTGCCACCGTTGTACAGCCTGATCTCGTGGTTATCTGCGATGAAAAGAAACTTGATGACCGTGGCTGTCGCGGAGCCCCTGATCTGGTGGTGGAGATCCTGTCTCCCAGCACTTCCCGTAAAGATATCGGCATTAAATTTCAGCTTTATGAACGTCACGGCGTTCGGGAATACTGGATCATTCACCCTTCTGAAGAATCGTTGATGATCTTTACGCTAGGCCAGGATGGAAAATACGGCAGACCCCAGGGGTATGGCAGGGGTGATAAGGCCACAAGCACTGTACTGGAAGGGCTGGAGCTGGATATTGAAGAGGTCTTTGTGGAATAGTGATGAGTTATTCTCTTTCAGTCCTGCTCGTGCTTCTGTTTGTCCTGCCGCTCTGCGCCGCTGAGGTGAAGAACCTGAAAACAAGCCAGAGCGGCGACAGAGGTTTTGCCACCTAATATCTTGCCGATATGCCGGGGGAGAAACAGGCCACTACGGCTGGGATTTTGTGTTTGTGAAGATAAAATAGCAGTTTGCCAAAGGAGACATGCACCATGTGGGATTACACACCAAAAGTTAAGGATCATTTCTTAAACCCACGCAATGTGGGAGATATACCGGATGCCGATGCAGTTGGCGAGGTTGGAAGTCTGGCATGTGGGGATGCCCTGAAGCTATACCTGAAATTGGACGAGAATAAGGACAAGATAGTTGACGCCAAGTTCCAGACCTTTGGTTGTGCCAGCGCCATTGCTTCTTCATCGGCCCTTACCGAGATGGTCAAGGGCAAGACTCTGGATGAAGCTCTTGCAGTCAGTAATCAGGATATTGCGGAGTTT
>CAZXTZ010000117.1:0-3766 GCA_964643645.1 uncultured Geobacteraceae bacterium | reverse complement strand
ACCCGTAGATGTAGCGATGCGTGCTAAATTTACTCAGGATATTGCGGAGTTTTTGGGTGGGCTTCCTGAGGAGAAGATGCACTGCTCAGTAATGGGGCAGGAGGCGCTGGAGGTGGCTATCTACAGATACCGCGGCCTGGATGTTCCTGATCATGATGCCGAGCATGACCACGGCCATGCCTATCCTGACTACGAGGGGACGCTGGTCTGCAAATGTTTTGGCATTACCGATACCTTTCTCAGGAAAGTGATTGCTGACAACCATCTGACCTCGGCGGAGCAGGTGACCAACTTCACCAAGGCTGGCGGAGCCTGCGGCAGCTGCATACCCAGGATAAAGGAACTGATCTCCGAGGTACTGGGGCAGGCCAAAGAAGCGGCTGTAAAGCCAAGGCTTTCCAACCTGAAAAAGATGCAGCTGGTGCAGGAAGTATTGGAGCGGGATATCCGCCCGATGCTGCGTGCTGATGGCGGTGATCTCGAACTTATTGATATTGATGGCGACCACGTCCAGATCGCTTTCCGCAAAGCCTGTGCCGGTTGTGCTTCATCAGGAAATACTGCCCGTTTTGTGGAGATGAAGTTGCGGGAACTTGTCTATGAAGGACTACATGTGCAGGAGGTGTCTGCATGAAGGTGATTTATCTGGACAATAACGCCACCACAAAGGTGGATGAAGCGGTATTTGAAGAGATGAAACCTTATTTCTGCGAGTTGTATGGCAACCCCAGCTCCATGCACTATTTTGGTGGTCAGGTGCAAGCCAAAACAACTGAGGCCCGCAAGCAGGTTGCGGATTTGTTGGGCGCCAGTCCTGATGAGATAATCTTTACCGCCTGTGGTACTGAGAGTGATAATACGGCAATCAGGTCTGCCATTGATGTCTTGCCTGATCGTCGTCACATAATTACCAGCCGGGTAGAACACCCTGCTGTACTGACCCAGTGCCGTAACCTGGCTGCAAGTGGTTACCGGGTAACGGAGATCGGTGTTGATGGTGCCGGGCGACTGAATATGGAAGAGTACAGGAAGGCCATTGATGATGATACCGCAATTGTTTCTTTGATGTGGGCCAATAATGAGACAGGTGTGATATTCGATCTGGAGGAGGCCATTGCCATTGCGAAGAAAAACGGTGCCCAGTTTCATACTGATGCGGTTCAGGCGGTGGGGAAAATTCCGATCAACATGGCTGCTTCCGGGATAGATATGCTATCTATTTCCGGCCACAAGCTCCATGCCCCCAAGGGTATAGGTGCCCTTTATGTCCGAAAGGGAACACCATTTAAACCATTGCTGGTTGGGGGGCATCAGGAGAAGAGCAGACGGGCAGGTACTGAAAACGCTGCGGCCATTATCGCCATGGGAAAGGCCTGCCAGCTTGCTTCTGAATTTATGGAGGTTGAGAACACAACGGTAAAGGCCAGGCGTGATTATCTTGAAAACAGCTTGATGTCTGTAATTCCCCATGCACGGGTGAATGGAGGTGGAGCAAACCGTCTGCCCAACACTACTTCAATAGCTTTTGAATTTGTAGAAGGGGAGGCCATTTTGCTTCTGCTTTCTGAACTTGGGATTTGCGCATCATCCGGCAGCGCCTGTACATCCGGTTCCCTGGAGCCATCACATGTGCTGCGGGCCATGGGAGTGCCGTTTACCTGCGCACATGGTTCGATACGTTTTTCCCTCTCTCGTTACACGACGGATGCCGATATTGATGCGGTTATTAATGAACTGCCACCGATTATTGCTCGTCTTAGGCAGATGTCTCCGTTTGGTCGGGAATTTTTGAAGTAGTTTTTGTTTTAAGATGATTTTAAGGAGAAAAAGCGGGGTTCAATGCCTCGCTTTTCTGTTTTTTGTGGTAGAGTTGCCAGAAAAGCTGATTCACAATAGCCTTTGCAGGAGGAGACTGTTATGCAACAGGAAAAATTTGATCTGATTGTTATCGGAGCAGGCCCTGGTGGTTATGTGGCGGCAATCCGTGGGAGCCAATTGGGGATGAAGGTCGCTGTGGTGGAAAAGAGAAAGACGCTTGGCGGAGTCTGCCTCAATGAAGGCTGTATTCCCAGCAAGGCCCTTCTTGATTCAAGCGAGCATTTTGCCATGGCCCGTGATAAATTCTCTCTGCATGGTATAGAAATAGATCCGCCACGACTTAATCTTTCTGCAATGCTTGCCAGAAAGGATGATGTTGTCAAGCGCCTGACGGACGGTGTTGCCTATCTTTTTAAAAAGCACAAGATAACAGTTGTATATGGCACTGCTCAATTAAAGGGAAGTACTGATGATGGTATGCATCATCTACAGGTTGAAACAGATGAAGCCCTGATTTCGTTATCAACTTCAAAAGTGCTGCTTGCCACAGGAAGTGAGCCGGTTTCTTTACCAGACATTCCATTTGATGGTGAATTAGTTGTGAGCGCTCGAGAGGCATTGGCGTTTGATCTGGTTCCTGGACATCTGGTGATTGTCGGGGCTGGATATATAGGTCTGGAACTTGGATCTGTCTGGAGAAGGCTCGGGGCAAAGGTTACTTTTCTGGAGATGCTTCCTGTTCTGCTTCCTGCTATGGACCGTCAGGCGGCAGATGCCTTGCAGCGGGCACTGAAAAAACAGGGAATGGAGTTCAGGCTTGGCGCCAAGGTAAATTCATTGAATAAGATGGAGAGAAACAGAGGAGTAATCAAGTTCACTGTTGGCGATGAACCTGGGGAGCTGGAATGCGACCGTATACTGGTATCAGTTGGGCGTTGCCCACTTATTGCCGGACTTGGTTTTACTGAACTCGGAGGGAAGATTCTCGATAATGGTCGTGTATATGTTGATCAAAATTATGAAAGTTCAATATCTGGCATATACGCCATTGGCGACATTATACCGGGTCCAATGCTCGCACACAAGGCATCGGAAGAAGCTGTTGTATGTGTTGAGAGGATGTCTGGAAAGTCTTCCAAGGTAAATTATGACTCTATACCGGGTGTTGTTTATACTTGGCCGGAGGGAGCCTCGGCAGGCAAGACGGAGGAACAGTTGAAAAAGGAAAATATCTCTTACAGATCCGGCAAGTTTAACTTCATAGGAAATGGAAGGGCAAGGGCTATGGATGAAACCGATGGGTTTGTCAAATTGCTTGCAGATGCTGAAACAGACAGAATTCTGGGTGTACATATTATTGGCCCCAGGGCTTCGGATATGATAGCTGAAGCAGTTACTGTGATTGGATTTAATGGAACGGCAAGGGAGCTGGGGGCTCAGATCCATGCCCATCCCACATTAAGTGAGGCGATGAAAGAAGCTGCACTTGATCTACATAAAGAGGCTATTCACGGATAAAGTGAGACAGGAGAACTTAATGCAGAAAGACAAGCGAAAGACAAAAATAGTTGCAACCCTGGGCCCTGCCAGTAGTTCAGCAGAAATGATAGAGAAACTTATTAATGCCGGTGTTGATATTTTCCGCCTTAATTTTTCACACGGGAACCTTGCTGACAAGTCTAGGCTTATTTCGGATATAAGGCTGGTTTCTGCGAGGCTTATGCGAGAGGTCGGGATATTGGGAGATCTTCAGGGACCCAAGATACGGACTGGCAAAATGGCTGGAGATAGCATGATGCTTCATAAAGGCCAGGATGTTAAAATAACTACAGATGACATTCTCGGGGCTGATGGCCTTATTCCCACGATATATAAGGAATTGCCACGGGATGTGACCCCAGGATCTCATATTTTGCTGGATGACGGTCTCCTTGAGTTAAAAGTGCTT
>CAZXTZ010000116.1:0-9173 GCA_964643645.1 uncultured Geobacteraceae bacterium | reverse complement strand
CGACTTCAACCTTGGCAAGGTTGCACTCTACCACTGAGTTATTCCCGCTTGGTGAATCGGTCTTATAGCAGAGCAGATAAAACTGTGTCAACATTTTTTTACTGCGCCTTTGTTTGATTCTCTGCCCTGGTTGGTGATTTGATTCTTGAATCGGCACCGGACGGCTGTAATATGTTTGCTGGAGTGGATATAAATTGCCAGTCACTATATTTCTGTTTTCCAGCAAAAGCTGCCAGGTCAGCTGTAAAGTTTCCCTGTTTTATAGGTTTGAGGTCGCTTGTGCTGGTAACACCTATAATACCTCGTTCCGGATCTTTTATTGTTTTCCATTCTGAATTGGTTATCGGGTCAGTATAAAGACGCCTCAAGTGTTTTGTGTTTCCAGCTACTCTGGGATCTTTGAGGAGATGATTCAGATCGTTAAGTGGTGTTGCTGAAGTCTGGCCTTGTCTCGGGTTGTGCCACCTGTCAATGGCATCCCTTATCTGAACACCTCTAAATAGGAGTTCTTCTTCTTTTTCCCGTATCGCTATCTGTCTCCATGACTGTCCTGTAATACCTAACATTATTCCCATAATTATAACAACCATCAGAACAATAAGATAGGTGGCGCCCCTGGAATTTTTCAGTGTTTTTCGCATCAAACCTGCTTCCATCCAGCTACTTGGAGGCCCCAAAAAAACTTAATATTGCGTCATCCAGGTTTACCGGTTTCTTTTCCGGTTCCTGTTTGGGCTTCTCCTGTGCAACAGTCGCTGGCTGTTGGGTAGCGGTAAGAACCGGTTCTTGAAACAGCAGGTTGACGCCTGTATCAAGCTCCTTTGATGCTGGCGGTTTGTCATGCTTTTCTATAATCTGTGGTTCTTCTGTTGTCTTAACAGGTTTTACTTCATTAGGATGGGTATCAGGAAAAATACGTGCATCAAATTCACCACTCTTCAGTCGACGCATCATTTCCTTATGCTGCTCTTTCATAAGGTCTTCAACAAGTTCCTCAAGGTTTTCAATCTTCAGTATGTCCGCATAGCTTGTCTTTTTTGAACAGATTATTACACCTTCTCGATAAAGAAGTGTAATAACATGGGGTTTGTTAACACCGCTGTCTTCTGTCTGCACATGAAAGACATCGCCTTTGTAGTTTACATTGTGATTGTAGCCAAGAAGCATGAATTTTACCCTCTTGATGTTTGACTGCTCTATTTCCCTTGATTTTCCATAGCAGGAGGTTGAGCAAGTAAAGTCAGATCAGGGAGCAGGGGTAGAGAGATATCCAGTTGCCTCAGCTTACCCCTTGAGTCACCGTCAATTACTATCTTTATTCTTTTGATTTCTGTCATGTTTGCAGTAACTGTGTTTACTATGCCGAACACGGCAAGCATTTCTGCGGCACTGCCTGGTTTCAGTCCATCAACAAAATCAGCGGCAAGGTCTATGGTTGCAAGATCGCCGTCTATTGAAACTGAATTTATGGTAGTCCACTCTGGAAAGACATTTTCAAGATCACCAATCGGGCCGCTCAGTAACTCCTCAAGTATAGCCCTCAGACAGATATTTCGTTCTGCGCAGTTTTCAATTTCTCTGCCTTCGGGCACAAGTAGTCTACTCTCGTTACCAAAATACAGTACCGCTTTCTGTGGCGCAGTTGTATGGACTTCAGGAGGAGTTTCAGGTAGATTACGGGCCTCCTGATACTTTTGAAACAGCATGCCTCCGAACACAAGAGCCAGTATTATGAACGGTACTACAACATCCAGCCCAAAACGATTTCTTTGTTTCATTTCTGCTGTTCCCTGTCCATTGTATCTCTGGTTTCATCAAGCGAGACCTGATATACATCACCCAGTCTTCCACCAAGAAAGCGATTTCCAACACTTATAAAACCGGCAGGTACATCTGTTACATAGTAGTGGTGGTTCCCCAATTCTTCCGGGGGACGAAGCAGATTTTTGTTTTCAAGAATATCAGCAACTGTTCTAGCAGTTTCTTCTGCTGAGTCAACAAGTTCAACCCCTGCCCCCATTGTTTCGCCAATTACCCTTTTCAAAAGTGGATAGTGAGTACACCCCAAAACAAGTGAATCCACGCCGGCATCTCTTAGTTCTTCAAGATATTTTCTGGCCGTCATGCGGACTATTTCGTTATCAGTCCAGCCTTCTTCAGCAAGCGGGACAAATAGCGGACATGGTTTTGCAAGCACTGAGACATCAGGATTTATACGCTTGATAGCACGCGTGTAGGCGCTGCTTCGTATTGTTCCTGTTGTTCCTATTACACCTACAATCCCATTTTTTGTGACATCTACCGCACGTCTGGCACCTGGTTCAATAACTCCTACAACAGGTATTGAAAGTTTCTCCTGAAGAACCGGTAGCGCCACAGCCGATGCAGTATTGCAGGCTACAACCAGAAGCTTGATGTCTCTGGTGACCATGAATGAAGCGATTTCAAGAGAATAACGTATTACAGTGTCAGGTGATTTTGTGCCATAAGGCACTCGTGCGGTATCTCCGAGATATATTGTATCTTCCTGAGGGAGAGCGTGGGAAAGTTCTCGCAACACCGTCAGCCCTCCGACCCCCGAATCAAATATTCCTATTGGCCTCCAAGACAACTCTGTTACCCCTTATCAATGATGTATGAAACAATTATATATATATTGTTTAGCTTTTACAGGCAAGGCATTTACCCCTCCATAATGACAGATGTGAATATAAATCAGTGCCAATATGGCCTTGACAAATCCTGCCCTGCTTATTACCTTGTGATCTGCTAGCACTCATGTAAATAGAGTGCTAAAATGCGTTCTTGCCTGACTTTAGTGCCTTCTTCAAATAATCAAGGCTTGATTTAGTATACCAAAAGCAATTTCGGTCTGAGTGGTTGGAGTAAACGAGTGGCAGATCTTACACTTTCACAGCGAAGCAAGCAGATTCTGGAGGCAATTGTAGAGGATTACATTGCCACTGCAGAGCCTGTTGGCAGTTCTGCGGTGGCCAGACGCCATGCAATGCCTCTTTCATCTGCCACAGTAAGAAATGTGATGTCAACCCTTGAGGAGCTGGGGCTGCTAACGTCACCACACACTTCAGCTGGCCGCGTACCGACAGAAAAGGGATTCCGTTTCTATGTAGATTCCCTCGTTTCTCTACGTTCGATAAGCCACAAGGAAAAGAAAGAAATTTTAAAGCGATACAGGGAGACAGGTGGCAATCTTACAGATATGCTTAGAGAGACCAGCCGTACCCTGGCTTCTCTTTCAAACTACACAGGAATAGTTGTCACGCCCCGTTTTAACAGCTGTCTTTTCAGGCATATAGAGTTTATAAAGCTGGGACAGCGCAAGATACTGGCCATAATGGTATCCTGTAACGGTGCTGTACAGAACAGGATAATAGAAACTGCCGAGGAGTTTTCTCCTGGCAACCTTACTGGAATGGCAAACTATCTGAACAGCATACTGGAAGGTATGACCATTGATCAGATCCGTCAGAAAATCCTGTCTGAAATGCAGTCTGATAAAACTATGTATGATGAGATGATGAGCAAGGCACTCTCGCTTTCTGAACAGGCTCTTCCAAAAACCGAGCAGGAACTTTTCATTGCCGGACAGTCCAGAATATTCGCGCAACCTGAATTTTCAGATATTGTAAAAATGAGAGAAATTTTTGAAGCTTTTGAGGAAAAGGGAAGGCTGGTTGAACTGCTTGGACGCTGCATGCAGGCTGAAGGTGTGCAGATATTTATAGGCGCTGAAACACCTTTGAAGGAAATGGCGGGAATGAGCCTCATTACATCAACCTATCTTACAGGAAACAACACAATAGGTCTTCTTGGAGTTGTGGGGCCGACAAGGATGGGCTATTCAAGTGTAATTCCTATTGTTGACTATACGGCAAGGGTTGTCAGCAGGCTGCTGGCAACAAATTGAGCTAACTTAATAAAAAAAAGGAAGTATACAAAAAATGGAAGAAAACAGTCAGGAACAGAATTCAAACGAGGAACAGCCAGAAGTTGAACTGACTTTTGAGGAAAGAATCAAACAGCTTGAAGAGGCCCTTGCAGCCAAAGACCAGGAATCCAGAGATAACTGGGACAAACTGCTGCGTGAAAGGGCTGACCTTGAAAACTACAGGAAACGGGTCTCGAGGGAGAAGGAGGAACTTTTGAACTATGGGGTCAAATCTCTCATAGAAGAGGTTCTACCTGTAGTTGACAATCTGGAAAGGGCCCTTGAGCACGCCAACGAAGAAGGTCTGCCGGCACTTGTAGAAGGCGTACGAATGACACACAGCATGCTGGTTGCTGCCCTTAAAAAGTTCGGACTATCTGCGGTTGAAGGAGGAGCTGGCTCAACCTTTGATCCTGCATTCCATCAGGCAATGGCCCAAGTTGAAACGTCCGACCAGCCTCCAAATACCATAGTTCAGGAATTCCAAAAAGGCTACATACTGAAGGAGCGACTTCTGCGCCCATCAATGGTATCAGTTGCCTGTGCTCCAAAATAATTTTTACTGAAACCCTTGTTTTTTTACAATCAACTGCTTAGCTTCACTAATTGAAGGATTCATAACGGAAGGAGAATTGAAAGATGAGCAAAGTTATCGGAATAGATCTGGGGACTACCAACTCCTGCGTAGCCATAATGGAGGGGGGCGAGCCGATTGTAATAGCCAACTCCGAGGGAAGCAGAACAACCCCATCAATGGTTGCTTTCACTGAAGCAGGCGAAAGGATTGTTGGGCAGCAGGCAAAGCGCCAGGCTGTAACAAATCCGGAAAACACCCTTTTTGCGATAAAACGCCTCATTGGGCGTAAGTATGATACTGAGGCAGTAAAGAAGGATATCGCCATATCTCCTTTCAAGATTGTAAAGGCGGATAATGGTGACGCATGGGTTGATGTTCGTGATAAGAAGTACTCCGCGCCTGAAATCTCTGCCATTATTCTTCAAAAAATGAAGAAAACTGCTGAAGACTATCTTGGCGAGACTGTTACCGATGCAGTAATCACTGTACCGGCATATTTTGATGACTCACAGCGTCAGGCCACAAAGGATGCCGGGAAGATTGCCGGACTTAATGTCCTGCGGATTATCAACGAGCCTACAGCTGCTGCACTTGCATACGGTCTTGACAAGAAGAAGGATGAGAAGATCGCAGTATTTGACCTGGGTGGCGGTACCTTTGACGTATCAGTGCTGGAACTTGGAGATGGCGTTTTCGAGGTGAAATCAACCAACGGCGACACATTCCTGGGTGGAGAGGATTTTGACCAGAAGATTATCGACTGGATCGCAGACGAATTCAAAAAGGATCAGGGGATTGACCTGCGCAGTGACAAAATGGCTCTGCAACGTCTGAAAGAGGCTGCAGAAAAGGCGAAGTGCGAGCTTTCCGGCTCTATGGAAACCGACATAAACCTGCCGTTCATAACCGCAGATGCAAGCGGCCCCAAGCACCTCAACCTTAAGCTTTCACGCGCCAAGCTGGAATCGCTCTGCGACGACCTGCTCCGCAAGCTTGAAGGCCCATGTCGTACAGCAATGAAGGATGCAGGTCTTTCAGCATCGGAAATTGACGAGGTTATCCTTGTAGGTGGCATGACCCGTATGCCTGCAGTCATCAAGCGTGTTCAGGATATCTTTGGCAAGGTTCCAAACAAAGGCGTGAACCCTGACGAGGTTGTGGCAATTGGCGCAGGAATCCAGGGTGGA
The DNA here is from genome assembly GCA_964643645.1 of uncultured Geobacteraceae bacterium. GTDB lineage: Bacteria > Desulfobacterota > Desulfuromonadia > Geobacterales > Pseudopelobacteraceae > Trichlorobacter. The sequence continues at coordinate 3,460 of CAZXTZ010000116.1, read as the reverse complement.
GTACTTAAAGGCGATGTAAAGGATGTGCTTTTGCTTGATGTCACACCTCTTTCACTGGGCATCGAAACTCTGGGCGGCGTAATGACCAGGCTTATTGACAAGAACACAACCATTCCTTGCCGAAAGTCCCAGGTGTTCTCCACCGCAGCAGATAACCAGCCTGCTGTTTCGATCCATGTTTTGCAGGGTGAAAGGGAGATGTCCAGAGACAACAAGACTCTGGGCAACTTTGAACTGACCGGCATACCGCCAGCTCCACGTGGGGTTCCACAGGTTGAGGTTACTTTCGATATAGATGCAAACGGTATAGTACACGTCTCAGCAAAGGATCTTGGCACTGGGAAGGAGCAATCCATACGGATAACCGCCTCTTCCGGTCTTTCAAAAGAAGAGATAGACAAGATGGTCAAGGATGCCGAATCCCATGCAGCAGAAGACAAGAAGAAGCGTGAGACCATAGAGGCCCGTAACCAGGCTGATTCAATGATATACAGCACTGAAAAGTCACTAAAAGATGTTGGTGACAAGATTGATGCGGTTGAAAAAGGAAATATTGAAAACAAAATTGCAGAGTTGAAAAAAGTGATGGACGGCGATGATGGAGATAGCATCAAAAAGGCCACTGAAGAACTGGCACAGGCTGCACACAAGCTGGCTGAGGCCATGTACGCCAATGCAAAGCCTGAAGGTGGGGCAGAGGCCGGTCAGAGCGGGGATACTGGACAGCAATCAGCAGGCTCCAAACCTAAGGAAGATAATGTTGTTGATGCCGACTTTGAAGAAGTAAAAAAATAATTTTTTCTTTTCTCTTTAACCTTCATCTGTAGGGGCAGCGCATGCGTTGCCCCTGCTTTCATGTATCTTGAATATAGACAAGGAAACTACATTGGCAAACGGTGAAAAAAGAGATTACTACGAAATTCTCGGTGTACACAAAAACGCTTCTGAAACAGAAATAAAAAAGGCCTTCCGAAAGGTGGCCATACAGCATCATCCGGACAAAAATCCTGGTAATGCAGACTCAGAGGAAAAGTTCAAAGAGGCAACCGAGGCCTACGAAGTCCTCTCTGATGCACAAAAACGGGCACAGTACGACCAGTTCGGCCATGCGGGCGTATCCGGAGCAGGTGGTTTTTCAAGCGCCGGTTTTGGAGGTTTTGGTTCCGGCAGTCCCTTTGGTGACATATTCAACGATATATTCGGTGATATCTTCGGGGGGGGCGCAGGACGCAGAACACAGGGACGACGCGGGGACGATCTTCTTTACAATCTGGAAATCACTTTTGAACAGGCAGCTTTCGGCTGTGAACAGAAGATTGATGTCCCATATGCCAAACGCTGCACCTCCTGCAATGGATCTGGTTCAAAACCAGGAACAGATCCCAAGATCTGCCCGACCTGCCGTGGGGCAGGGCAGGTTCGCTATCAACAGGGGTTTTTCAGCGTAAGCAAGACATGCAACACCTGTAACGGAGAGGGTAAAATTGTAGATGATCCTTGTCCGGACTGCCGGGGTAAGGGTGGGATAAAGGACACGAAAACCCTCTCTGTAAAAGTTCCTGCTGGAGTAGAAACAGGTTCGCGCCTCAAGTTGTCAGGTGAAGGTGGCCAGGGAGTAAAAGGTGGCCCTAACGGCGACCTTTATGTTGCAATATCTGTTAAGGAACACCCACTGTTCCAGCGTGAAGACAACAACATAATCTGCGAGATACCCATCAGCTTTGCTCAAGCTGCCCTTGGATGTGAAATAGAGGTGCCTACACTTGACGGTAAGGTTGCAATGAAGATCCCGGATGGTACACAGTCAGGAAAGATATACCGTCTTAAAGGGAAAGGAATCCCGTCTCTACAGGGCTATGGCCGTGGAGACCAGATGGTGCTTATTAAGGTTGAAACTCCTACAAACCTTAACAGGAAGCAAAAAGAGCTTATGGAAGAATTTGCGAAAATCAGCGGGGAAGATGCCCATCCAATGAAAAAAACGTTCCTTGACAAGGTAATGGATATTTTTAACTGATCAATCCAGCTTGCTCCGAGACGTTTTTTGGGCTAGCATCTGCTGACTTAATCCCCGACGGGAGCAAACATGGAAGAAAAGCCGTTTCTTGAAAAAGTAGCTGAGGCGTTGCGTCCTTTCGAGACGCAAAATCTGATGAATACAATACAGACGATGACCTTGCATCAGCTGTTTTCAAACTGGGTCTTTCTTCTGATAACATTCGGACTGATTTTTTTCGGTATTTATAAGAAATCAAAGGTGGTTCTGCTAACTGTATTCTTCCTGCTGGCGCTTATCGTTATGGTAAGATTCGCAATGCCTGCGCCAGGAGAAGAACTTGGCCTAAATACAATTATACCATTCGTCTGTTTCGGTCTTGGAATAGGCGGGGTTATTGTCTACTTCACATTTGTAAAGGACTAGAATCCGCTTGAAGATAGAAAAACGAGATCTTTTGTTTGTAACCGCAGCTGCTGTGCTGCTGGCTGTAATTATTTCATTTTCAGGCAAGGAAACAACCAAGCCTGTTCCCAACAATGAAACACACAAAACTGTCTATGAGGTAGCAAACAAAAAGGCGCCAGCTCCTGATGCCTCAATATTCAAAAGGGCATTCTTCAAGCCAGACAGAAAAGAGGCCGAAAAGCTCTGCGAGCCCTGCCACCAGCAAAGAAATATAAAGCTTCCACCCAACCACCCACCGAAATACCGTTGTCTTTTCTGCCATAAGCTGTCAGCAAAATAGTCAATAAAGATCATATTTAAGAAGTCTGCACTCAATAGGACCATTGAAAAGCACGAATCGCCTCGATGGTTTCAGGCCGACAAGCTTTGCCAGTTCCAGATCACCCGCAAGGAGATATGCTGTCCACCCGGTGAACCTGCGTTTGAACACCTCTCCAGTCTTGCGGTATAGCTGCTCAAGTGTGCCACGATCACCCATCCTGATACCATATGGAGGATTCATTACCAGAACCCCCTCATGTCCGCATGGCTGCGTATCTTCAAAGCGCTTGCGGTCGAAAGAAATGTTGTATGCCAGTCCTGCCCTTCTGGCGTTTTCCCGGCATGCGACAACAGCCTTCGGATCATTGTCAAACCCGAGAACCGGGACAGAAAGGCTTTCCGAAGCCTTATTCTTCTCCTCTTTCAGAACTCTTTCCCAGGCAACCCTGTCAAAATCTCCCCACTTCATTACACCAAAATCCCTGCCTGCGCCGGCAGGCAGGCCAAGGGCCATGGAAACCCCTTCCACGAGCAGTGTGCCTGACCCGCACATCGGATCAAGGAGCGGCACGGTTCCATCCCAGCCTGTATGAAACATTATGGCAGCCGCAAGTGTTTCCCTCAGTGGGGCGGCATTCCTGTCAAGGCGCCATCCCCTCCGGTCAAGGGGATCAGCAGAGGCATCCAGGGAGAGCGTTGCAATATTTCTGGCAATATGCAGGTTTACCCGCATGT
>CAZXTZ010000115.1:0-9285 GCA_964643645.1 uncultured Geobacteraceae bacterium | reverse complement strand
AGCAGTTGCCCGGCACGAACTTGATATTGACATCCTTGAATATTACCCGCTTGCCGTATGCAAGGCTGATATTATTTGCGCTGATCATGGTTTCTCTCTCTTTTTTGTTTTATTCCGGACAATAAAAAACCACAGGGACAAATTCCCTGTGGTTCAGGTGGGTACAGCTATATCACAAGAAACAACTGACTGCAACGATAGTAAACTAGAACGGGTACTCCAGTATCAGTGCCAGTTTTCCGCGCAAATCCTTTTTGATCCCCAGATTCCATTTGTTTGCCGCATTGGCTCCACCATAGATATTTCCGACATAAAATGGAAGGCCGATAAGCCCTGTTACCCCTGCCAAAGCATAGTTTTCGTTCTGTGCCGCCACCACTGTGCCGGCTATAAACAGTCCATTCAGCAGCAATGATGTGAAAGCGTCACCGTAGCGCCCTGTGTAGAACTGGCCGCTACCGGGTATTACAGCGGACATTGCACCGGCAAGTAGTGGGGATTTAAGTTGCGGATCACTGCTCCTGTCAAGCAGATCCATTGCTTCCCTGGCCTTTGGAACACCGCTGTCCTGTGGGTTCTGACTGACAAACCGCTCAAGGGCTGAACGGCTCTCTGCAAGGTCATTCCTGTCAAACGCCGCAATCGCCAGACCAAAGGATGCTGCGCGAACCTCTTCAGATTTATCCTGAACCGGCACTGTAGCGGCAGCAAACGCCTCGGTGGCTTTCTCCGGCTGCTTCAGATTCACAAGGCAAAGCCCCTGGTGGTAGGCGGCCTTTCGGGCATGCAGACTTTGAGGATAGCGTGTCCTTAGGGCGGCAAAGGCTTTAACCGCTGATTCATACTCCTCCCCATTATAATAGGCCATGCCAATATTAAACATTGCCGTATCCGCCTTAGGGGAATCGGCAAAGAGGATCAGCAGTTTCCTGTATTCCGTAATGGCACGGTAATAATCACCGTCAGCAGCAAAAGCATCACCAAGCTTTAACTGAATATCATCTGTAATAAACATTCCGGACTGGGCTGAATGACATTCTGAATATGGCGCTGCAAGGAAGAAAGAAACTAGCAGCAGATGGCACAGAAGGAGTCTCATTGATGTGGGCTCATATCATTATTGGAAACAGGATCAAAAAGATTACCGTTAGGCAAAAGGAAGTAATTCTGGTCAGGCTCTTTGAAAAAATTGCACCGTGTGAGACGGTCACCTGTCATCATAACGCCATGAATCGGGCCGTACTCCATGACAGCCTGACGCCCGAAAGTAGAGCATGACGGTGAAAAATCACAATGGGAACCGCTTCTTGGGGAGATAAGGGATCTGTACAGATCAATGGCGCCAAGAAAAACTATTTTAACAACTGATGTCTCGTATTCTTCCTGCTCCACCGTATGTTTTTGGTGAGATTTAACTGGTGCCCGCATGGTTGCCGCCGAACAAAATGCAGGTGGCGGCAACCATGCAGAGGCAACAGAAAAAACAATAAAAATGGATAAAAACCCCATTATATTCTGTTTGATGCAACTACTTTTCAAGCTTGTCAAGAATGTCCTGCTTGGCCTTCTTGTATTCCTCTTCGCTTATGGCTCCTGTGTCACGGGCCTTCTGCAGATCCAGCATCTGTTCGCCTACAGTCTTTGTAGGTGTAAGAGTCTCCACCTTGGTTGTCTTGCTGCTGCCGCAACATCCTGAAACAAGCGCCAGAACCACGAGACTGATAGCTGCCCTGTTGAGTATATTCATCTTCATTATGACCTCCCTTTTATTGTATCTATTTGATATATATACGGCACAATACGACTCCTGTCAAATAGCCCCCATTAATATTTTATACTGATTCATTTCCATAAATCCTTCCTGCTATGCCAGCAGCAGTGCAATAGCATGCAGCAGCAGTCCGATTACGCCTCCCACCAGTGTGCCATTCATTCTGATAAACTGCAGGTCAGAGCCGATGGATAGCTCTATCTCGTTGCTATAATCATCACTATCCCAGTTTTGCACTGTACCTGAAATATGCCCTGCAACTGCGTTACGCAAAGCATCCCCATAGTTCAACACCAGTTTTTCAAGGTACTCATTCAACGGATCTTTCAAGCCCTGGCTATTTGACAGTGTAGTTCCAAGCCCGGCAACTGCTGTCGCAATTTTCTGCTTAAGCTTTGAATCTGGCTGCTGTAGCTCACTGTGTAACCACCCCTTCAGATCATTACCAATGTTTTTAGCATATCCGGAAACGGCCTGGTTATGCAGCACCTCCTGCTTGATCCCCTCTACCTTGCTACGCAATTCCGGATCACTCTTCAGTCGGGCAATGAAGTCAGTCACAGCTGTATCAAAACGATGGCGCAACTCATGGGAAGGATCTGCATTTACCTGCTGAATGTAGTTATTAAGGCGCTTGATAATCTTCTCTCCCGCCCCCCTGGCAAACTGATCCTTGTTAGGCATGAATACCATCAGCAGAGGATACTCCTTTACAGCCATCTCCTCAATGGCTGTAGCCAGTCTGGATTGGGCTTCTTCACCTGACAGCCAGCAGGCAAAACGGCTCAGAAGGTCATCCAGCACAACCTGGTGGCGATTACCGGATCTAAGGGCTTCCAGCATCGCCCCTGCGGTGGCAGAAAGGTCAAAACCTTCAATCCGGTTGCTCAGAGCCGAACGCAACCACTGCTGCACCCTTTCATCATCAATAAAATCCAGTGAATCAGCCAGCAGCCGGGCAATCCCCCTGGAGATATCCCCAGCATGCTGCTCTACCATAAGATAGCCCGCCAGATGTTCAGCCGGGTTATATGCCCGCAACTTGGTTATAAGGGTATCGCTGGCCAGAAACTTGTCGCGGATAAACTTGGCCAGATTCCCGGCAATTGCCTCTTGCTTGTTCCTGATGATAGCCGTGTGCGGTATTGGCAACCCCAATGGATGGCGAAAGAGAGCAACCACAGCAAACCAGTCTGCCAGTGCGCCAACCATGGCAGCCTCAGCAAAGGCGGCAACCCACCCCCAGATTCCATCACCTTTCTGCAGACGGGCAACCACAAAAAGCAGGGCTGCGCCAATCATCAGTCCGGTAGCTATTCTCTTGTTTCTTATCAAAAGTTTTTTTCTGTTTTCCATGCACTTTCTCCAAAACTGTTTTTCAATCTTAAACTTTTGTTCACTCATATCCCCATATCGCTCTTGCTGAAAACGAACAACAAGATAAGGCAGACGGCCAATATTTTACCTCGGTTTACGTGCCCCTGGCGCAGATTGTTTTCCCAGCCTGGCATCCAGTTCATCAATCCAGCCCGCCTTGGCATCAGGAAAGGCATCTGCGTACGGCACATAGGGTTTGATGTCCAGCACCGGTGTTCCGTCCAGAATATCAAGGCCACGTAAATGCAGTATCCTGCCATCAATCCTTATCAGTTCCACCGCTGAAAGACCAATCGGGTTGGGACGATGAGGGGAGCGGGTGGCCAGCACGCCTCGCTTTACCCCACCCCTTGGTGGTTTGACCGTCTCCTTCCAGCCTTCACTCAGATGAAAGGAAAAGATCACCCAGATCCGCTCAAAGCCGCTCAGATCCTGAATGACTTTCTCGTCCAGCCAATCGGCAAGTTCCAGGGTAGCTATTGCGGGCTCACCGGATTCTGTGCCTTCCACCACAGTGCCTTGATGAGGTGCATCAATACGGCGGGTATAGGGAGAATGAAGGGTGCCGATCGGGCGCCAGGTAAACAGGTGTTCGTTATTCATGGCGGGAATGCTAGCGCAAGCTTGTCGCTGTGACAATCAAAATTGAGATTATATCCAGAGAGCTGTTGCACCAAACCGTCCGGAAATGTTACATAGACAAATTCATATCTGCAATACTGTCATAAAAATGCTCGGTAACTGCCAAGCCATATCACTTTTACGAGGTTTAAAGCATGACAATCCAACAGTTTGGCCCGACAAAACTGGACGCAACAATCATTCCGGATATTGCCCGGCAATGGGGCACCCCCATCTATCTGCATGATCAGGACTATATCGAAAACAGCTGTGAACAGCTGTTGAATATGCCCAATGCCTTTGGCCTGCATGTACGCTACGCCATGAAGGCAAACTCTGACCGCACCGTGCTGCGTGTGGTAACCAGCAAAGGGCTGGATCTGGACTGCTCATCACTTGATGAAGCGGCCCGCGCCCATGCCGCCGGAGTTCCCTTCAGCCGGATGATGCTGACCACCCAGGAGGTTCCCTCCGGCGAAGAGCGCACTGAGCTGGAAGCAATGATCAAGGCCGGCCTCAGGTACAACGTCTGCTCCATGCTGCAGTTTCAGCTGATTTCCGACTTTGCAAGGGCTAACAGGGTTGATCTCTCCATGCGGGTACATCCCGGCGCCGCAGGCGGCGGAGAAAGCGCCACCCGCGATACCGGCAGTGAATATTCCTGCTTCGGTGTACACCTGAATGATGTGCCTAAAGTAAAAGCGATGGCGGATGAGATGGGACTCCGCTTTACCCAGGTGCATGTCCATATCGGTTCCGGCGGTGATCCGGAAAAATGGCGGCAGAATATTGATCGTGAGCTTGGCTTTGTGAAGACTTATTTTCCCGATGCCGTCACCGTAAGCTTTGGTGGAGGCCTTAAAGTAGCCAGGATGCCGGGAGAGAAGCAGGCAGATATTGCCGCGCTGGGGGCATACGCCAAACAGCGGATTGAGGAGTTTAAAGCGGCAACCGGGCGGGAACTGCAGATGGAGATTGAGCCTGGAACCTTTGTAGTGGCCAACTCCGGTCATATAATCACCAGGATTATTGACAAGAAGCTCACCAACGAACTGAACTTCCTGATTGTAGACGGAGGCATGGAACTGCTGACCCGCCCGCTCCTGTACGGTTCCGAACATCCTGTCGCAATTGTGCGTCAGGATGGCACACTGCTCTCCAGTGAGTATGACCAGGCTCCGGCGCAAGGGCTGAAATCATTCGGTATCGTCGGGCGATGCTGCGAAAGTGGCGACTCGGTAAGGCTGGACAACGATGGCAATATTGTACCGGTGATGATTGTTGAGCCGGAGATCGGTGACTATGTGGTGATCGGCGGCACCGGCGCCTATTCGGAAAGCATGTCGCCTGAAAACTACAACTCCCACCGCAAGCCTGGCGCAGTTATGAAGACCAGAAGCGGCGAACTGGTGCAAATCCGCAAAAAACAGGTGCGGGCGCAGTTGACAGAAAATGAGCTGGATGTGACGCTGTAACTGCCTGATTCACATATAGTACAAAAGAGGCCACAGTTTACAATCCTGTGGCCTCTTTCATTGTGAGGTTCTTTCTGAAAAACTCTGATCCCCGAATGCCTCCATCGTGGATCTATCTCTTTTCAGTCATCTAAAATCTGGATTCCGGCTTAAAGCCTGCCGGAATACTTCCTGACGAGTGACGGCAACAAAATTGTTATCTGATTAGAATCAATCTCCCGCCAGATCAACAGACAGTCCCCTCTCCCTGAGGGCTCCCTGAGGGAGAGGGCTCCCTGAGGGAGAGGGCTAGGGTGAGGGGGGAAAGGCTGCATGAAAAGGCACATTGGCAGGCAAACCGTACCCTACCCGTTCAAAAGCTTCACCGTTGCCCTTCCATCTGCATAATAATCAATTATGTTAAGGCAGCCGTAGGTCTGTTCTATATTGAACATGGCAGCAAGTGGAGCTCCGATTGCTGTCAACAGGATAATCCGGTTTACGCCTCCGTGGGCAACAAAGAGTATTTCCTGTCCAGCGTGCCTTTCAAGGGCCTCATTAAGCACCGGTATTACCCTGTCCTTAACATCAACAAGGTTTTCACCTTCCGGCACACGGTAGTTCACAAGGTCTGCAAGGCGGGCCTTCCATTGATCCGGCCACCTCTTTTGTATCTCATTCCAGGAAAGCCCTTCCCACAAACCGACGTTTACCTCCCTCAGTTCCGGGCGATGGACAGGCTCAATGCCGAATTGCCCGCAGATGATGTCAGCCCCGGTTTTGCAGCGTGTAAGGTCGCTTGTGTAGCAGGCTGATATCCTTGTGTCGGCAAGCCGTTCCTTTAGCAGATGATACTGCTCTGTGCCAAGGTCGGTAAGGGAGACATCCGCATGTCCGTTGTAACGGGGTTCGTGGTGCCCTGCCACCTGTCCGTGGCGAACCAGATAAAGTCTTGTGTGGGGAGTCATATAAGCCTCGTTATAAATGTTGTTATGGCTGTAATTTTTACAAGCACTGCAATTTCGGTGGTTTCAGTTGCGAACCCCACAATATCGCCTGTTATTCCGCCCAGCCGCCTTGTAAAATAAAATCTGACCAGCAGGCCCCAGAATATGGCGGAGATGAGGGCGCCAACCCCTTGAATACCGCAGATAAACCAGGAAAGAGGAATAATTGTTGCCAAAGCCAGGAAAAAGGATTTTTTTGTCATGCCTGCAAGAAACGACGCACCCAGGCCGTCGCTTCTTGCAGCAGTAGCGCCTGTCATAACCAGAACCTGGACAAACCTTGAAATTGCCGGAAACAGAAATAGAACCGGCTGTTTGATGGCAACCGGCAATGCAAGCAGCGCCGAATATTTGAGAAGCAGGCCAAGAACCAGACCGACCACCCCCACTGCTCCGACCCTTGAATCTTTCATTATTGCCAGAAACCGCTCTTTATCTCCCCTTGCAGCCAATCCGTCAAATACGTCGGCAAGGCCATCAAGATGCAGGGCACCGGTAATCACAGCCAGCAGGGTTATCAGGGCTGCATCGCTTAAATGGCGAGGCAGAAAGGGAGCCATCAGGATATCGGCTACTACGAGCATTCCACCGATCATTAATCCCACAAGCGGAAAGAACATCGTGGAACGGCCAAGGTCTTCACGGCTGAAGCTGTTCCGTAAAGGGATTGGTATTATTGTAAGAAATTGAAAGGCAACAAAAAAGAGGCGCACAGGTCGCTTTACTCCTCACCCAAGTGTCTTGACCCTGCAAGGTAGTTTCTGACGTAGTCTGTAACAGCATCTCCAAGTGAAGTAAGGGGCCGGTTGTAGCCAGATTCCTTCAGTTTTTTGATTGATGCACATGTGTAGTACTGGTACTGGGGCCGGATTGATTCGGGCATTTCGATATATTCGATGTTAACAGGCTTTCCTGTTGCCTCGAAAATTGGAGCCACAAGGCTGTTCCAGGTTGATGCTGTCTCGCTTCCGATATTGAAAAGCCCGTTAATATGCCTTGCAGAAAGGAAGTGAAGCGTCATGGCGGCCGCATCCTTCACATACAGAAAATCACGCAGCTGTTCGCCATCTGCGTATCCGGGAAGGTATGAGCGGAACAGCCTTACCTTGCCGCTGGAAGTTATCTGCTCAAAAGCCTTCAGCACCATGGAGGACATATCCCCCTTGTGGTACTCGTTGGGGCCGAATACATTGAAATACTTTAGCCCGACAATGCTGTCCAGCATGTTGTGACGCAGCGCCCACAGGTCAAACAGCTGTTTTGAGTAGCCGTACATGTTAAGCGGACGGAGACGGTCAATTCCGGCAGCATCGTCAAAACCTTCAGCGCCGTTGCCGTAGGTGGCGGCGCTTGATGCGTATATGAAGCGGATTCCGGAGGCTGTGGCTGCCAGCGCCAGTTTCTTGGTGTACTCGAAGTTGTTACGTATAAGATAGCCTGCATCCCGCTCGGTTGTTGAAGAACAGGCCCCCATATGGATTATCGCCTCCGGTTGCCCCCAGCAGGAGTTAAGACGGCCAGATTCTATGATCCGGAGCAACTCTTCTTTTTCAAGGTAGTCACGGAAGTTGAGGGAGGAGAGGTTACGCCATTTTTCACTGTTGCCCAGGTGGTCAACAATAACTATGTTGGTTCGCCCCGCAATATTGAGTTCACGGACAATGGCGCTTCCTATGAGGCCTGCGCCCCCTGTTACAATTATCATTTCAAACTCCTTCAGTTTTTCCCTGCAACCCCTGCCTGCTGAAATGTGGCCATCTCTTTAAGAATCTTTACCCCTGCCTCAATCAGGTTCATGGCAAGGGCGGCGCCGGTGCCTTCTCCCAGCCGCAGACCCAGATCCAGTATGGGGGCCGTGCATATCCTCTCAAGCATGAAACTGTGTCCAACCTCAACTGATTCGTGGGCGGCAAATATATAATCCCTGACATTCGGGTGCATCTCCGAGGCTATGAGAGCTCCGGCTGTGGATATGAAACCGTCAATTACAACGGGCATGCGGTTTGCAGCGCAGCCCAGAACAAGCCCGGTTATTGCGGCTATCTCAAGGCCGCCAACCTTCCTTAGCACGTCAAATGGATCGCCTGGATCAGGGTTATTGAGAGCTATACCGGCTTCAATCGCCCTGATTTTTCTGTTCAGGGCCTCATCATTTATGCCGGTCCCGCGATGTGTTACCTTTTCCGGAGCAATACAGCCCAGCACCGAAATTATTGCCGATGAAGGGGTTGTGTTGCCAATTCCCATTTCACCTGTTCCCACAAGGCAGATCCCCTGCCCTTTGCATTCGGAAGCCAGCTCTATCCCAACTTTAATTGCAGCACTGGCCTGCTCCGGCTCCATTGCCGGGCCCTTTGCAAAGTTGGCTGTTCCCCTTGCAACTTTCTTTTTTATCAACCCCGGACAGTCTTCAAAATCATAGTCAACACCCACATCAACAACCCTTACCTCTGCCCCGGCATGCCTTGCAAGTACATTTACGCCTGCCCCGCCGTTCAGGAAGTTCAGGACCATCTGCGGCGTAACCTCCTTCGGAAAGGCCGAAACCCCTTCTTCCACAATGCCATGGTCACCGGCAAAAGTGAATATTACCTTTTTTGATGTATCAGGGTTTTCATGGCCTGTTATTGCCACCATTCTGCGGGCAAACTCCTCAAGCCTTCCCAGTGAACCGATCGGCTTTGTCTTGTTGTCAAGCCTTAGCTGCGCCGCTGCAAGAAGCCCCCTGTCAACCGGCGAGATGGCAGCAATTGTCTGTTCAATCAACTCCATTGTTATCTCCTATTTCAACTTCAGCGGCTGTCCGCATATTGTGACGTAAAGATGGTCTGAGGTTGAAGCGATAATCTGCCCCATCTCGCCGGCAAGGTCACGGAATATTCTTGAAAGCTCATTATCAGGCACTATGCCCATGCCTACCTCGTTTGTTACAAGCACAACAGGGGTTGACATTGAGCGAAGGGTCATTTTCAGACGGTGGAAATTACCGCGCATTATTCCCTCCGAATCACTGTCAATCCGCTTGAATGAAAGCAGCATGTTGGAAAGCCAGATT
>CAZXTZ010000114.1:1384-9314 GCA_964643645.1 uncultured Geobacteraceae bacterium | reverse complement strand
ATCTTGACGGGGCCTTTGCCGGCATTCCCAAAAACAAGGCAGCAATAGAGTCTGTCATAAAGGCTATCTCTATCCCTTCACAGCTTGGTGGTGGAATCCGCGATATAGCAACCATAGAGGCATACCTGTCACTCGGGCTTTCACGGGTTATCATCGGAACAGCTGCCCAGCGGAATCCTGAGCTGGTCATTGAGGCCTGCCAAAAGTTTCCTGGGAAAATCGTGGTCGGAATTGATGCCAAAAACGGCATGGTGGCTGTGCAAGGCTGGGCAGAGTTGACGGACATAACAGCTGTTGATCTTGCTCGTAAGTTCGAAGATTGCGGTGTATCAGCCATTATCTACACCGATATCAGTCGTGACGGCATGATGGCAGGGCCCAACATTGAGGCAACCAAGGCTTTGGCAGAGGCGATATCAATTCCGGTTATAGCTTCCGGCGGGGTGTCATCGCTTGAGGACATCAGAAACCTGATGGCGATCGAGCAGAGCGGAGTAAGCGGTGTTATAACAGGAAAGGCTATTTATACAGGAGCAATCAATCTGTCTGATGCAATAAAAGTTACTAAAGGCGTTGCTGCATGCTGACCAGACGTATAATCCCGTGCCTTGATGTAACCGGAGGCCGCGTCGTCAAAGGAGTTCAGTTTCTTGAACTTCGTGACGCCGGAGATCCGGTTGAGATCGCCGAGGCTTATGATCATCAGGGCGCTGATGAACTGACCTTTCTTGATATCACTGCCTCAAGCGACGGACGCGACACCATGGTTGATGTGGTCCGACGGACTGCAGAGCGGGTGTTCATGCCTCTGACCGTTGGCGGCGGAATCCGTGTTGTGGAGGATATCAGGCGGATGCTGAACGCCGGTGCTGACAAGGTTTCTATTAATACGGCGGCTGTTCACCGTCCGGAATTTGTCAGTGAGGCGGCGGAGCGGTTCGGCTCCCAGTGTACTGTTGTTGCAATTGACGCACGACAGGTGCCGGGGGAGCAGCGGTGGGAGGTCTACACCCACGGCGGCAGGAAGCCAACCGGTATTGATGCTGTTGAATGGGCGGCCAGAATGGAGTCATACGGCGCTGGCGAGATATTGCTAACCAGTATGGATCGTGACGGAACCAAGGATGGCTATGACCTGCCCCTTACCCGCGCAGTTGTTGATGCTGTTTCCATTCCGGTAATCGCCTCAGGCGGAGTGGGCACCCTTGAACATCTCTACGACGGCTTTGTGACTGGCGGTGCTTCGGCCTGTCTTGCGGCATCAATTTTTCACTTCAGGCAGCATACGGTTCAGGAGGCTAAACAGTATCTCCAGGGGCGTAGCGTGCCGGTCAGGATTGTCTGATGACTCAACAGCAAAATCTCCTTGATGAACTTTACCAGGTTATACTTTCCAGAAAAGGCACCTCGCCTGACAGTTCCTACACAGCATCTCTGTTTGATAAAGGAATAGACAGGATACTGAAGAAGGTAGGTGAAGAGGCAACAGAAGTTGTCATAGCCGGCAAAGGGGGCTCGGATCAGGAGCTCACCTGTGAGAGCGCTGATCTCCTCTATCATCTGCTGGTGTTGCTGGCTGCCAGAAATATTCCGGTTGAGCTGGTTTGGTCTGAACTTGCCAGAAGATCCGGCACTTCCGGAATTGCAGAGAAGGCCTCCAGAATCGGTTGATTTTCCATTTCTCGTTTGGATATGCGACTGACCTGGCGCTGAACTTTATCAAACCATAAGGCCAGCAAATGCCGTCATCACAATTTACCAGAAATATCCATCTGCTTTACGTCCCCACCCTTGCATGCAACCTGGCCTGCAAATATTGTTATCTGGGGGATCAGACAGACAAGGCCGCATTAAAGACAGACACAGCCAGAGCTGCTTCAACCCTCAATTACGGAATCAGGGCTTTTCTGGATGCCGGTGTTCTTCCTTTCAATGTCTCTCTGCACGGCGGTGAACCGACTATTCTTCCCCCGGCAGTTCTGGACGAGCTTTTTACCATTATCCACCAGCATTATATGCGGTTCTACGATGAGCTGACAGCAAGGGGTTACAAAAAATCTGTTCCCCACATAAAGACAAATCTCTTCAACTTCAACAAGCTTTACGACCTGTTCGACCGCCACAGAGTATCAATCAGCGCCAGCATTGACCTTCCACTCAAGATGCACGAGTCGTTAAGGAAAACAAGGCAGGGCAGATCATGGCTCCAAAAGACCATTAATAATCTTGGCCTCCTTGCATCCTACCCCCACTCAAAAAAAATATCGTCAACACTCTATATGGAGCATCTGCAGGATATCGGAGCAATCGTTAAAGATATATGGATGATTCATCAAAATCTTGCTTTTGACATGAACAACTTCAACATCATGTTCGGATTTGAATCCTCATTCAACCGTGACAGGTTCGGACATGTTGTGCATGCTGCACCGGAAGAGCTACAGGTCAGGCTGTACGAGCAGATGAAGCAGGAATTTGCAGGAACAGCACTGGAAGAAGGGTTAAGGCGAAACTGGTTTGACGAGTTCAAGCCAACGTACTGTACCAACGCATTCAACTGCGGAGAACGTTTTTTCCTGCTGAAATCCGATGGCTCAGTATGGTCATGTGTCCGTGGCCAGGGTCTTGAACAATGCTTTTACGGAAACATATTCCAGGACAGCATTGAACAGATACTTGATGCAGGACAACGAGCGATTTCAATTCTCCATCAGCAGAGCGGATTTTCCCAACAATGCAGGCAATGCAGCCACCTCCATATCTGCCACACCGGATGCCCTGTAGTAAAGATGCAGAAAAAAAAACCATATTCATATACTTGCAATCTCCAGAAGGCCATATACCGTGACAATCCTGTCACTTACCCTCCAGCCGGTTCACCAGAACAGCAACAGAAACATGCAAATGAATATATTGCAGGGATGCATCCGGCAATACTCTTTTCTGATGAAAATAAATTCAAACCGCCAAAACCTTCCGGCATACTTATGCCCAGAGATCTTAAGGAAGCCAGAAACGGACTTTCAGAAATAATCGAGAGGGATGAAATCTTACAAACGCTCTATAGTGATGATTCCGTGCTGATTGAGATAAACGGTGAAAAGGCTTTTCTTGCCTCACAGATTCTAAAAACAGAGAGAATATTCTATTTTTTGGGTAATGATGACACTGTTACACTCCACCTCAAAAGGTCACTTTTCACATTCAATTGTGACGAACCTGTAAGAAACACGCTATATCTCCAGATGTTACGAGATACTCCGATCATTTATGGAGATGAGCAGAGAACAAAACAGGAGCATCTGTTTACATATCAGATCTTTTACAGCGCCCTTGAGTGCAGTAATCTTGCCGATGATGACTATGTCATGACTGACATATCCCCCCTTCTCAGGATGAACAGAGCGCTATTTTTGAATGGGGTTCTGAACAACCTCTTCGTGACAACATCACATCTCAGGGAGTATCATTATCAGAAACAGAAAAATAATGGCTTCTATCATATACAGGCAATAAATCTGCCGTTCCAGAATATGGAATTCTACTGGACATAAGGGGTAACTGCCATGTTTACAAAAGACCTTCATAAAACAGCTTCAACCGTTGAACGGTTTTTTTCCATGCTTGGGCTTCCCGATGACAAAGAGAGGGCTAAAACAGAGGAAGAGATAGTAAGACGCATATCAGACGGGAATGCAAAAAAACCTTTTCTTGTACATTCAAACAAGTCAGTATCCCTTTACAATAACAATAAACTTGTTAAGAGCTATCCTGTTTCAGGAACTGCAGACGAACAGATTGTTCATTGCGATGGCAAAAAAATATCGCTGCTTGACAGGAATGCCTTCCTGAAAAACAAGGAGATACTGGTCCTTGGTGCCGCAGGCTTAATGGCCACAGGCATGATTGGCCTTGCTTCTGCCGAAGAAGAGGCCGCCAGAAAAAAACGTTTTAGCGATGCTGCTGATATTGAACTCGAATCAAATAACAACAACAATAACAATAACAACAATAACAATAACGGCTGACCACCCTGGAGAGCCTGATATGAATGATATGATTTATCTTCAAGCTGCCATTGAAGAAGCTGAAACAGGTCTTTCGGAGGGCGGCATTCCCATAGGTTCTGTAATCGTTCACAACGGCGTGATACTGGGAAGAGGTCACAACCGGCGTGTACAGAACAGGAGCGCCATACTGCACGGAGAAATGGATGCCCTTGAAAATTCCGGACGCCAGCCTGCAAGAGTCTACAGGGAATCAACACTCTACACTACTCTTTCACCATGCTCCATGTGCAGCGGGGCCATACTGCTATACGGAATACCCAGAGTTGTGGCAGGTGAGAATACAACCTTTATGGGAGACGAGGAGCTGCTGCGTTCCAGAGGTGTTGAGGTGGTTGTACTACAGGACAACAGATGTATAGCCATGATGGAGAAGTTTATTGCCCAAAACCCTGAGCTCTGGAATGAAGACATCGGTGTATGAAGAAATATCTTTAAACTTCCTGAGCTTTTGATAAAACAGATAAAATGCTCATCTGCGATAGATATTGACTTGATTATATTGATTTGTCTGGTACCTTGGGAATATCAGATTTAAACCGGAGTCGCCAGATTCACCAATTGAAGCATTTTCCTGGAAGGAAACCTTAGTATATGGAAATAACTGAAAGAACTGAAAACGGCGCTGTAATTGCTCTCTTGACAGGCAAACTTGACTCAGGAAATGCCGCTGTGCTTGAACAATGGCTGCTGGAGAGGAATGATGCTTCACCCAACAGGCTGATCATGGATTTTGGCGGTCTTTCATATATATGCAGCGCCGGCTTGAGAGTCGTGCTTTCTATCGCCCGTGAGATGAAAAATTCCAGGCGCAGCCTTGGAATTTGTGGATTATACGGATCTGTGCGCGAGGTATTTATGGTTTCCGGTTTCATACAGATACTTCCAATTTATAATTCCATTGAAGAAGCTTTGGCAAATGGCTGATACACCGCTTAAATACTCTTCCAGCACACTTGTCTCGAAAGAAATTGAAGCTCTGCCGGAAAACCTGCCAGGGCTGGTTGCTTCAATAATTCCGGCAGTAGAATCTGCAGGATGGTCTGCAAATGAGCAGAACCGCATCGAGCTTGTACTTGAAGAGGCGATGCTCAATGTGGCTCTTCACGGCTATGACGGGAAAGGGGGCTGGCTCAAGGTTTCTCTTGAGGCAGTAGATGACGGCTCCCTGCTTCTTTCTCTTGAAGATGCAGCCCTCCCCTTCGACCCGCTCGGAATGCCTTCTCCCGACTGTTCTCTTGCCATGGAAGAGCGTAATATCGGAGGCTTGGGAGTACATCTTGTGCGTAACATGAGTGATGGTCTTTCATACAGTTTTAAGGAGGGACACAATTGCCTCCAACTTACCTTCAGACAGCGAACCTGATAACTGCTTAACCTTCCCGTCTTTTCTGCCGATATAAAAAAAACCTATAGCTTACAGAGGGGTAAGCCTTTTTCATGACAGGCAGCAAAAGGGCAAAGACGGGAGGTAACGCCTGATGGCTGAAGAAGCCCAAGAAAGCAATGCGCTAGAACTTTCCGATGGACCAGAATACAAGGTTTTAGCCAGCCTGTTCGGACTAATGCTTGCCTCGGCAGGTCTTCTTGCAGGCACCATGTTCAGGGAACGGAGCTTTGAATACTGGAAAGACGATCTGATATCACTTCTTCTGCTTTTCTTTTCCGGAAGAGGGTTTCTTATGAACTCAATGCAGCTTGCCCGGGAAAGTATGATATATTCAGAAAAGAAGAGGATAATGGATTCATTTCTTGCAAAACAGGAGGAAGTACTTAATGATGGCAATGAACCTGTTGCCGGTCAGACCCTGATTGCACCGAAAAAGAATTATTCAGAGGAAGAGGTTCTTGAAGCTGTCAGCAAAAAGATTCAGGATCAGCGAGATAAGGCGATAAGAGAAAACAAGTTTACCTGATTGATGGCGGAATTTTAATTGCACAAAACACTTACAGTTGATTATCTGGCTAATATTCTGCACAATAAGGAGCTTCTCTCCACAGAGCAGCTTTCCACACTTACTACAAGATGGAAGGCCCAGGAAGCAAGGCTCCATGCAGGTCATCAGGGGGCCGGCAGAAGACTTCATAAAAGCGGTGATCAGCCCTCACCTGCTCAGGTAATAGCCTCTTTTGTTTTTGAACTCCCTGGCGGCAACGGGAGAATACTCACTGAAGACGCAATAACCGAGTGCCTCGCTAAAGCCCTGAATCTTCCATATCTCAAGATAGATCCGTTAAAACTTGACTTAAACGTAGTTACATCCCATATCCCACGACCCTTTGCCCTTAAGAATCTACTGGTGCCTGTTGCTGAAAAACCTGGTGAACTTACAGTCGCTGTTGCAGACCCTTACTGCCATTCAACTCTTCAGGAACTGGCAGAGGCACATCGGATTCAGATAAACCTTGTTCTCAGTTCAACCACTGATATTCAGAAAATACTCAGGGAATTCTACGGGTTCAGCGCATCTGTAAAGGCTGTAGAAGCTGAGGAGTCTGTTTCAATAGATCTTGGCAACCTTGAACAGCTTTTCAAAATGCGGGGAAGCCAGGAACTCGAAGGTAATGACAAACATGTAGTTGCCGCCGTTGACTTCATTCTCTCCTATGCCTTTGACCAGAGGGCAAGCGATATCCATATTGAGCCCAAACGTGACAAGTTCCTTATCCGCTTCCGCCTTGACGGTATACTGCACAACATACACCTGTTGCCCAAACCACTCCATGCGCCGATTGTCTCAAGGATAAAAATCCTCTCAAGGATGGATCTTGCAGAAAAGCGCAGGCCACAGGATGGCAGGATAAAAACATCACATAACGGCAAAGAGGTTGAACTCAGGGTTTCTACAGTACCTGTAGCTTTTGGCGAGAAGGTCGTCATAAGAATATTCGATCCTGACATACTACTTCAGGAACTGGACAGCATCGGCTTCTATCCTCGTGAATATGCCCTGTTCAACAACTTTATACACAGGCCCAACGGGATAGTCCTTGTGACGGGCCCTACAGGTTCAGGCAAGACAACGACCCTCTATTCTTCACTCAGAACCCTCTCTTCTCCTGAAATAAACATCATAACCATAGAAGACCCTATAGAAATGGTTATGGAGGAGTTCAACCAGATAGGCGTTCAACAGACTGTTGGGGTAACATTCGGCAACATTTTGAGAACAGTCTTGCGTCAGGACCCTGATATTGTAATGGTCGGAGAGATAAGGGATCAGGAAACGGCTGAAAATGCAGTACAGGCGGCGCTTACAGGACACCTCGTACTTTCCACACTCCATACAAACGATGCTCCATCAACAATTGCCCGCCTTGTTGACCTGGAAGTGCCACCATACCTCATATCCGCTACTGTAATAGGTATTGTGGCCCAGCGCCTTCTGAGAAAGGTATGCACGCACTGCATAACCTCACGGGAACTTTCGGAAGAGGAACGCATGTATCTGCAGCTACCCGAGGGAAAGCAGATTGTAAAATACGGAACAGGATGCAAAGAGTGCCGCGGCACCGGTTACAGAGGAAGAACCGGTATCTATGAAGTGCTTGAGATAAACGAAAGAATAAAACCGCTTATAACAGCAAGAACAGACCCTGCAGACATAATTCTTGCAGCCCAGAAGGATGGTTTTGCCACACTGCGCCAGCTTGCAATAAGAAAAATGCTGGAAGGGATAACAACTTACGATGAACTTGTATCAATAACAGGCTGACAGACAATGCCAGACCTCCACCACGCATTTCCGGGTGGCCCAAAGATCACTAAAATCCTGATTTTGTTCTTGACATATCAGTGGGTAATAAGTTAAACGATAAAACTCTTTTGGCTGCTTAGCTCAGCTGGTTAGAGCAAGCGACTC
>CAZXTZ010000114.1:0-1374 GCA_964643645.1 uncultured Geobacteraceae bacterium | reverse complement strand
GTTCAATCCCGAAGCCTCTGAACATATCAGAGGCTTTAGTTTTTCTTTCTTGCCATTCCTGCCTGCCGCCGCCTATCATCTGTCAGGCACTGAATCTGATTATTGAAAAACAGGAGAGCATATTAATGGGCATCTATTCCAATACCGTGAGTTTTGTGCAGTATATCGTAACAGGTGACTTACCCCTGAATGAACGCTTTGAATGGCTCTCTTCTGCCATTTCAGGAAGAAAGTTCAAATCAATTGAGGATTCTGCGGATGAACAGAGTGAAGGCTGGACTTCAACTGACACACCTGATGAACCTTCCTTTGATTCTCCATCTGATTTCTGGCGTGACCGCTACCTGTTTTTCTCATACCGCCGTGACCAGCGAAGAATCCCGGCGGCAATCCTTAAATCATACATATCCAGGGCAGAAGAAGATTATCTTTCCAAGCGCCCCGGTCTTAAACGTCCTCCAAAACAGCAGAGAGAGGAGATAAAGGAGAGGGTAAAACTGCAACTGTTCGGACGCACACTCCCCTCTCCTTCCACGGTTGATATTGTATGGCACCTCGATAATGGGCTTCTTACACTGCTTTCCTCATCTTCAAAAACCATGGAACGGGTGGAGGAGCTTTTTTCAAAAAGCTTTGAAAACATTCGTCCCCGCCTCATCTATCCATATCTGCGCGCCTTAGGCGTACTTGATGAAGGAGAAAGGGAGCTGCTCGCTTCCTTTAACCAGTCGCCATCTGATTCTGTAGTTGATGAGATACAGAGCAACCGATGGCTTGGAGAAGATTTTCTTCTGTGGCTCCTTCACGACGGCCTGGAAGGTGGAAGTTTCAGCGTATCCAGACCCGGACATTACGACCATGGCACCCCCTTTTCTGCATGGATTGATGACCGGATTCAGTTTCATGGCGGTGGTTCAGGGGGACCGCAGAAGGTTTCCGTTTCCGGATCCCAGGATCGATATCTGGAGGCCCGTTCTGCACTAAAGAGCGGCAAAGTAATCAACAGTGCCGCCATACATATTGAAAAAGATGAACTGCAGTGGTCTTTTGTGCTTAATGCGGAACTTTTCACCTTCAGTTCCTTCAAATCTCCGCCAGTAAAAATTGAAAAAGAGGGTGTGGAAGAGTTCTCCGAAAGGGAGTCTGCATTCTATGAACGCCTCTATCTGCTTGAGACCGGGCTTCAAATGTTCGATTCACTACTTAAGGATTTCCTCAAGATACGCCTTTCTGAAAGCTGGGCTGAACGTCGGGCAACCATTGATGAGTGGATCACAAGGGAAGGCCAGGACAACTAATGAGATTTATTGATGAAGTAACCCTCCATTGCCTGTCCGGACACGGTGGCGCAGGATGCGTCTCCTTCAGGCGTGA
>CAZXTZ010000113.1:0-9346 GCA_964643645.1 uncultured Geobacteraceae bacterium | reverse complement strand
CGGGTGAAATACGGCTCCAGTCAAGGGCGCAGCAGTCCAGCAGGGTTTCCCGCATGGCCTTGTCGCATGAGGTAATCGGCAGCATCTCGCTGAAGAGCTGACCGTTAACGTAGGGGAAGGCGGCAAGCTGTTCATCAAGAGTTTTTGAGCGTTTTTCCGGCGGGGTGTCCAGCGCCTGAAACAGTGTTGCCAGGTGCATTCCCAGATCGCTGCCATCCTCAGAGGTGCGCTGTTCCAGATAATCCTGAAACTGGCACCGTTCAAACAGGGCGGTATCTTCGGCAAAGAGGCTGAATAGTATCCGCACAAGCAGTACTTCCAGCGGATGTCCGTCATAACCGGAGCCTTTCAGCAGGTCATGCAGCTTGCCAAGTTTCTCGGCGGCCTGGACGTTGACCGGATCTTGCTGGCCAAAGCTTCTGGTCTGGTATCCGGCAATGAAGCCAAAAAGGTTGATGTTTTGGGGGAGTTCGGAGAGTAAAAAATCATAATATGGTTGATGTAGGTGCATCCCCTTGTGGGTGCCCTTGTCGGTATCGCTACCTAAAGACGGGCGGACACAAGGCACCGCCCCTACAGCTTCCAGATCATACAACCGGAACCGCGCAAAGTCGGAAACCAGCACATAGCGAGGCAGATCCCGCTCTTTCAGACCGGGGAAGTAATCAAAGGCCTGCTTTGCCGCCCTGTCCAGGTCCTTGCCGCGAGATTTGTGCTCTACCAGCAAGACCCCTTTCCAGAGCAGGTCTATGAAACCGCCCACGCCATCCCCCTTCTTGACCGGAGCCTCAAAAGAAGCAACACGGCGGCGGGTAATGCCAAAGACGTTGAAGAAACCATCCCAAAAGCTTTTTGCTTCGGCATCTTCAGAACATTCCTCAGCCCACTCGCGGGAGAAGGCCAGGGAACGGTCGCGTATTTCATTCCAGGAAAGGGGCATACTACGGAAACCTCCGAACTGTCGTCATGCTTGTCCAGCCAACTTCGGCATGCCGAAGTTCTTTTTTCAGGGTCTGCTTGCTTTTTTCGCCTTCGGCACCTGCTGGGTATTGCAGTGGATTCCTCCACCCCCGACATTGATCGCTTTAGCGTCAAAGGCTATTACCTTCCTGTCCGGAAACTGGGCCTGCAGTATCTTCATCGCCTGGTCATCCAGCTTTTTCCACTCCTCCGGCCGCCCCTCCTGCCAGAATTTCTGGGCAAGCACGACCTTGTTGGTTATCAGGAAGTTAAGATAGCTTGATGCCATAATCACCTTTATCGGCTGGCCATCGGGAATTTTATTCTGCTTCATCATCTTTTCATTGGTTGCCAGGTAGTCGTAAACCCCGTCCCCCGGCTTCACTGTTTCGATGATTGTCGGTGCGCTGGGCATGGCTATCAGCTCGAACGGTTTGCCATTCTGGTCGGTTGCTGATTTCAGTATATGCAGGTTCTCCTCGAACCGCTTTTTGTTTTCAGCGGCAATCGGGTCGCTTTTTGCCTCTTCCTCTGAGACTTCGGTGTACAGTATCCTGTTTGGAGCAACGAACCGGACATGCTCGTCAATATGGCCGCCGGTGGCTATAACGGTGTACAGCTCCTTTTTCCCATCCTTGTCCGGCAGACGACCTACAAATGTCTGATCATCGTCATAGCGCCCCTTCTTCAGCCAGATAACCTTTTTTACCCCAAGAACCCGCTTGAACTCGGATTCCATCTGCTTAATGCTCATATTTGGATTACGCTGTTTTTCAACCGCTTCCACGACAATCAGCACCCCTTTGCCGTTAAACTCCCTGTCTCCCCCTTCGCTTATCATCCTTGTCTTATTAATTCTTTTTATACCTTCCAGCCTGGCCACCTTCAGGTCTATTGAACCCTCTGTCCTTGAATAGTCTGAATCATCGGCCTCATATCCCCATCCGTTGAATCTGAAATCGGCCACTGCCCGGTTCCCTTTGCCATCAACAAGGTAGATGGGCCCCATATCTCTCCACCAGACATCTTCATGTGGAACCTTGCGGAACCTGACCCTGTTTTCAGGAACATTGTACCTCTTCATAAGCGCCTTTATCTCTGTCATCTGCGCCTTGTAGCTCCACCCCTTCTTCCGGTTGTCCGGATTTACAGCCACGTTTACGTAGACATGGGGCGCCATGGCTGCCCACAGCTGTACATGCAGATCCTTCACCGACCAGCCGGCCTTATTCTCGTATGTGGGCCATCCCATCCAGACAGCCTCCTGTTCCTCAAACTCGCCGGGGAAATAGAAACTCGATCCGGCCTGAGCAGCGCTGCGTGCCTCGGCTGGCGACAGCGGAGAGAAGGTGGAGGTGGAGAAGATGGCAATGAAAAATATGACTATGAAATTCCTGGCTGTAATTTTCATAATGCCGTCCTTGTAAATGGGGTTGATTGTCTGACTCTTTCTTTATTATGCCTTCCTGTAATGCTGCCCGAACAGTTCAAACCCGCCCCCGGCAAGGCAGTTTTCCATGCCGCCGAGAGCAGCCCCGGCATGTTTCTCAAATAACATCTGCCACTGTTGCGCAAGCATATGATATTCGGTTCTCGTCCCCCGTGGCTGGGTGAGCAGCGACACTACTTCTGCAAGCAGAAACAGATCCACGCAGGCCAGGGCATCCTCAACCGGGGCGTCATGGGCGAATATGGTGTCTATCATCCCTCCATATGACTGATAGACAGAAAGGGACAGCTCCGGTGCGCCCAGTTCCGGGGTGTCGTGATCCCCATTCACCTCAAACAGCAGGATGTCACTGCTGCGCTGTGCCAATTCATTCACAAGCGAGGTCTTCAGCTCCCAGGGCATATGGTGGATGGAAAGTGAACAGAGTGTCAGATCAACCGCTTGTGGCAGATTTGAGGCAACATTCTCCGAGCGTCCATGAATGAGGGATACCGGAACATCCGGAAACGCAATGCGTGCCACCTGCTGAGCTGTTTCCAGCATTGCCGGAAAAGGATCCACCAGAATGATCTCGGCCAGCGAAGTGATAACACCCTGCCTGACCAGATGCTGTAGCAGCTCGATCCCCATTGTGCCGTTTCCGCATCCGATATCCATAAATCTGATCGGATGGTCGTACTGGGGCAGGGTTTTTGCGGCAAAGAAGCGGAAGCGCTCCCTCATCTGCAAAATTGAAGGTACCGTTGTGAAGTGTATATAGGGGCGAGGATCCTGAAACACAACAGCAGGCATAGCGAGTTCTCCGTGCCGATGCAGGAAGCTTGCCATGTAGGCACAGGCCATATTATCCCGTTCTTCAAGGGCTCCTGTAGCGAGCCAGGCCAGAGCGGTACTCACATCACCGGTTGCGGCGGCGCGGGCCGCAACGTGAAAACGGAAGGCAGGGCGGAGCGCGGGACGCATCATCGCCAGCTGTTCATCAGGTGCAAGTGCTCCTTCCAGCGCTTTATCGTCAAGCTCACTCCACAATTCGCTCTCTTTTGGCATCAGATGTAACATATTCGTTTCTCCCTTCCCTTAATCCCGGAAAAAGCATTTTGAAACACAGGGTAACTGAGCAACTGAGTAAAAACAGAGGGTTGTTTAAAAGCAGGAAATAACCATTCTGGTTAACCTGTTGCCTCATGCAGCCATTTAATTTCCCGGTCTCTCCGTCCCTTCCCTGTTTATTGAACTGCCATTTAAGGTTTATAGCTTTATACAGGCAAAAACAGATGGCGAATACGAAATATTGCTGTTTAACAGGCCGATGGAAGCAATCAAAGCGGTCGGCTTGTAAATGTCATATCCTGCTGGTATCTAACCGAGCTTTTTTTTGAACTTAAGTATAGCCACCGACAGAATCACAACAGCAAATCCTGCAAGGAACAGTGCCTGTGGCCATAGTAAAGCCAGTCCCACATCCTTAAGGTATATCCCCCGAAGAATAGTTACAAAATAGCGGGCTACGACAATGTGGCTGATTGTCTGTATTAGCGCGGGCATGTTTTCCAGCGGAAAGATAAATCCGGACAGAAGAAAGGCAGGCAGCACAGTAACCAGCAGAGCAAGTTGACTGGCCAGCAGCTGGCTTTTGGCTATGATGCTGATCAACATCCCTAAGGAAAGAGCGCCGACAAGGAACAAAAGAGACATGGCTGCAAGCAGCAGAAGGCTCCCTTTAAGCGGAACTCCGAACGCAAAGTAGCCAACTCCGACAGAAAGGATCAGATCCAGTACCCCTATGCAGAAATAGGGGGCCAGCTTGCCCGTTATCAACTCCCACTTTCGCACAGGCATGGTAACAATCTGTTCCATGGTGCCGGTCTCCCATTCCCGTGCCATGCTTAAGGAGGTGAGCAGCGCCGCAACAATCATCATTATAACCGGTATAAGGCCCGGAAAGATAAAGTTGCGGGAGACAAGGTCGCTGTTAAACCAGACTCGAGGTTTCAATTCAATCTGCCCGATCCGCTTGCCGGAACTGCCATGCCGCAGCATCTGCTGCATCACTATCTGTCGTGACCAGCTAAGTACAATGGCTTCGGCATACCCCTGTGCAATGGTGGCGGTGTTGGGATCACTGCCGTCAAGAATAACCTGAATCGCAGGCTGTTTGCCTGCTTCGAGTCTTGTGGCAAAGTCAGTTGGGATTACAAGCGCAATCAGTGCATCGCGCCGGTCAATGGCCTGCTCAAGCTGACTATATGACTCGGCATGCTTTTGAAGTAAAAAGTAACGGGAACCTTCAAATCGGCTTGCAAGTTCACGGCTTTGGGGGGTGTTGCTCTGATCCCAGATCGCCAGGGGCACCCTGTCAACATCAAGGGTCAGGGCATAGCCGAAAAGGAACAGCATTATCAGCGGCATAAGAATACCCAGGGCAAGGCTGCGGGGATCCCGCATTACATGGAGGAACTCCTTGCGGGCAACGGCGGATATACGGCGAAGGAATAAAGGCATCAAGTGGTTGGCTCCTGCCGGTCCCGTTCCTCAATCAGACCAATAAAAACCTGCTCGAGGCTTGGCAGCAGACCATCCACCGCCCTTTGCTGCTTCAGGGCCAGCGGCGTTCCCACAGCCACCAGTTCGCCACGGTATATCATCGCAAGACGGTCACAGTATTCTGCTTCGTCCATATAGTGGGTGGTTACGAATACGGTCACGCCGTCAGCGGCCAGATTGTGTATCAGTTGCCAGAAACGGCGGCGGTTCAACGGGTCTACGCCTGAAGTGGGCTCATCCAGAAAAATGATCTGCGGTTTGTGCAGCAGGGCACACCCCAGGGCCAGGCGCTGCCTCCATCCGGCTGACAGTTCTCCTGCCTTTGATCTGCGGCGTTCGCTTAACCCTGCCATCTCTATCACCCAGTCGGCCCGCCGGGAAAGCTCTTTGGGCGGAAGACGGTAAATCCCTCCATAAAAGGCTATATTTTCCTCAACGGTCAGATCCTCATAGAGAGAGAACTTCTGGCTCATATAGCCTATGTTCTCCTTGATCAGCTCTGCCTGGCCAGCAATATCAAAACCGGCCACCTGGCCGTTGCCGTCACTTGGCTCAAGGATACCGCACATCATTCTTATGGTTGTGGATTTACCTGCGCCGTTTGGGCCTAGAAACCCGAAGATCTCACCCTGGGGGACCTGAAGTGATATGGCGTTTACGGCAACAAAACTTCCGAAACGACGGGTAAGCTTTTCAAGGTTTACAGCAGTTGCAGCTGAATGCATATCTGGTGGAGTACGGCGTTTTACCGCCGAATCCGAACCTTCTCCCATGACTGTTATGAAAACATCCTCAAGGGTTGGGTCGGGAATTTCCCGGGCTGCCAGTTTTTTCAGATTTTCAGGAGAGTCACAGGCAAGCAGCCTTCCTTGATGCAACAGTCCAAGCCTGTGGCACCTCTCAGCTTCGTCAAGGTATGCGGTGGCAACCACAATTGTGACACCATCATCCAGCAGGGCATCCAGTATTTTCCAGAAATCTCTTCTGGATACCGGATCAACGCCATTGGTGGGCTCATCCAGAAAAAGCACGGTGGGGGTGTGGATCAGGGCGCAGCAAAGTCCCAGCTTCTGCTTCATGCCGCCGGACAATGCACCGGCGCGACGTTTGGTAAATGCCGCCAGTCCACTCATCGCAAGCAGACGATCAGCCCTTGCGCCCCATTCTGCTTTTGGGACTCCGAAGATATCGGCATGGAAACGGATGTTTTCCATAACTGTCAGGTCTGGATAAAGCCCAAAACGCTGGCTCATGTATCCAAGACGGGAGCGCACCGGATCAAGGTTGCCGCATGGAGATCCAAGCACCGAAGCTTCACCTGATGTGGCATCCAGCACACCGGTCAAAATCCTTAAAGTCGTGGTCTTTCCCGCGCCGTCAGAACCGACAAGGCCAAACAGCTCGCCAGAGGGAATTTTCAGAGACAGATTATCCACAGCGGTAAGTTTTTCAAAGCGTTTGGTAAGATTTGAGACGCTTATTGCAATTTCCTGATGGGACACTATTGTCTGGCCCCTGATCCCTGTCCGCTGGAGCCTGTGTCTATAATTGCATCCACCGGCATGCCCGGCTTCAGTTCCTGATCAGGATTGGCTATTGTTATCTTGATTCGGTAGACCAGCTTGACTCTCTCGGCCTCTGTCTGGACATTACGTGGTGTAAATTCGGCATCCGAGGCGATAAAGCTGACTATCCCCTGATAGTTGCGCCCTTTCCATGTATCGCTTGCCACCTGTGCCTTCTGTCCCAGTTTAATCTTGCCCAGCTGGGTTTCCGGAATATAGGCCCGTACCCACACCTCGTCCAGCCTGGCTACAGTTATGACAGGACTGCCGATTGCCAGCAGTTCGCCTGGCTCGGCATGTTTGGCCAGAACTGTGCCGTTTATGGGGGATGTCAGAACCGATTGCGAGAGTCTGGTGTCTGCAAGGGATCTGGCGGCTCCTGCCGCATCAAGCCTGGCTTTAGCCTGCTTTACAACATCAGGTCGAGGGCCGATTTTTACAAGCCTCAATCGTTCATCAGCTTCACGCACAGCAGCTGCGGTTGAATCCTTGGCAGCCCTTGCAGCATCGAGATCTTTGCGTGGAATCACCTCTTTCTTGTACAACGCCTCAGCCCTGACCCCATCCTGTGCAGCCCGATCAGCCTCAGCCTTGATACGGGCAAGGGTGGCGGCAGCAGCAGCGATCTCCTCCTGGCGACTGCCAGCCTTCAGATCTTCCAGAGCTGATCGCACCGCCTTCTCATCCGCAGCCCTGAGGCGGCTCTCGTCCTTGAGTTCATCATCCTCAAGGCGTGCCACAATCTGGGCGGCTTTGACCTGCTGTCCTTCATCAACCAGGCGTTCTTTCAGACGCCCTGGCACCTTGAATGAAACTGCCACTGTGGTTGTTTCAATAGTGCCCGTAATTTTCAGCTGCCCTTTGTCCTCTTTTGAGGTACAGGCATAAAGGTTTAAAGTTAAAAGCCCCATTATGACAAACAGATATATTCTCATATTAATTAAGATGCTCCTGTCTCGCTGATTCGGCTTGTCTAAAGATGTTTGATTTGTACGATAATTTCACGACAATCTCCAGTCAGTATTTGAAAGGAGTTTTTAGTTGACAGCATCTGTTTCAGCTTATACATTTTCAAACCGCTTTTAAAAGCAACAATATACCAGATTGTTATTAAAACATTAAACCAATCCAAGGAGAAAACGACAATGGCAGAGAAGTTTATCTTTACTTCTGAATCTGTTTCCGAAGGCCACCCGGACAAAATGGCAGACCAGATTTCTGATGGCATTCTGGATGCAATTCTGGCCCAGGATCCTAAATCACGTGTGGCATGCGAGACCATGATAACCACCGGAATGGCCGTAATTGCCGGGGAAATAACAACAAGCGCTGTTGTCAACTATGCCGAGATCGTCCGCAATGTAATCAAGGAGATAGGCTACTGCGGTTCGGATATGGGCTTTGATTACGAAACCTGTTCTGTGCTGGTTTCCCTTGACCGCCAGTCCCCTGATATTTCCCAGGGTGTTACAGAGGGAGAAGGCATGTTCAAGGATCAGGGGGCCGGTGACCAGGGGCTGATGTTCGGATATGCCTGCAACGAAACTCCTGAGCTTATGCCAATGCCGATCCAGCTTTCACATCAGCTGGTCAAGCGCCTTGCAGATGTCCGCAAGTCCGGTCTTCTGAAATTCCTTCGTCCGGATTCAAAGTCCCAGGTATCGGTTGAATACGATAACGGCAAGCCAGTGCGGGTAAATACAGTGGTAATCTCAACACAGCACACCCCGGATGTAACCCATGAGACCATTGTCGAGGGTGTAATGGACGAGGTAATAAAAAAGGTAATTCCCGCAAACCTGCTGGACAAAGACACCCGTTATTTTATCAACCCCACAGGCCGTTTCGTTGTTGGCGGGCCAATGGGTGACTGCGGTCTGACAGGTCGCAAGATAATTGTGGATACCTACGGCGGAATGGGCCGCCACGGCGGTGGAGCCTTCTCCGGTAAGGACCCCTCCAAGGTTGACCGTTCCGCTGCATATATGGGACGCTATGTAGCAAAAAACCTAGTTGCAGCAGGCCTTTGTGAGCGTTGTGAGGTGCAGGTGGCGTATGCCATCGGTGTGGCAGAGCCTGTGTCAATAATGGTGAATGCCTTTGGTACGGGAGCTGTTTCAGAGCATCGTCTGTCCGAACTCGTGCGTGAAGTTTTTGACATGCGGCCACGGGCCATTATCGAGCAGCTTGACCTGTTGCGTCCCATCTATCGCCAGACCGCAGCATATGGCCACTTTGGCCGTGAGCTTTCCGAATTTACATGGGAAAAAACCGATAAGGCAGAAGTTCTCAAACAGAAGGCCGGTCTGTAGCCGAAGCCGTCTGTCCTGTTATTAATCCGAGGGGCGGTCTTCCAGAAAGACCGCCCCTTTTTTGTGATCGTTGACAAATATCTTGTGTATACAGTAAGGTAGCAAACTTTTTGACAGGAGGGGAAATATGGGAAAGACATTCAAGATAGCAGTCCTTCCGGGCGACGGAATAGGACCTGAGGTAATGGCCGAGGCAACCAGGGTACTGGATGTAATCGGCAAGAATTATGATGTAACCTTTGAAGGCACCTTTGCCAATGTTGGCGGCGCCGGCATTGACAATGAGGGGAAGGCTCTTCCCCAGACCACCATTGATATCTGCAAGGCAAGTGATGCAATCCTTTTTGGATCCGTAGGAGGCCCAAAATGGGAAAGCCTGCCTCCCGACGAGCAGCCGGAGCGGGGCGCTCTGCTGCCATTACGCAAGATATTCGGACTTTACGCAAACCTGCGCCCTGCAATCATTTTCCCTTCTCTTACCGGGGCTTCCTCCCTCAAGGAAGAAGTCATTTCCG
>CAZXTZ010000112.1:0-9377 GCA_964643645.1 uncultured Geobacteraceae bacterium | reverse complement strand
ATCCGCCACCTTTGCTGCGTCGCCAGACAGTTTGTTTATAGGGCCGGTTATGGAGCCGGAAACAACGGCTCCAAGAATAAATGCAAGGATAGCGCCGCCAATTGCAAGCCCTAACATTATCCAGCCGGAGCTGTCTGCAAGTGTTGTGTTGTTTGCTGCAAGAATGTTGCCCTGTTTGATTTTCGAGGCTACCAGCTTTTCCAGTATCTCCTGGAGCTTGAAACCGGCATTGCCTGCTCCATTATTCATAAAATCATTGAATTCGCTCATTTTGTTTTCTTTGGCCAGGGTTATCAGCTTCTGTGCAACTACTTCGTAGTTTGATCTGGCCTCCTTATATTCGGCAAACAGTTTTTTACCCTCTTCGCTATAAAGGGATTTTTCATAGCTGGCAGCTTCCTTGTCAATTGACTTCAAGAAGGCAGACATTTGATCTGCAAATTTGGATATCTTTTCCACATCACCGTTTGATCTGGGAATTTCGCCGCGCATAATTACTCGTATCCGCTGGAAATCTGTTGACATGACAGAGAGCTCTCCCAATGGTACCGCAATCTGTTTGTAAAGTTTGGTGTCAGCTTTTTCAATTCGGTGTATCTGAAAATAGCCAAATATTCCAATTACAAGAGCAATTAATGAAACTATCAGAAATCCGCCAATCAACTTTGTGGCTATTTTGATGTTTTTTAACATATATGTCTCCTCAAGTTACTTATGTTTGATCAGATCTATCTACTTCTGTGATGGGTTTCAAGATCCGTAAGACCTTCACGTATAGCGTATTTAGTAAGGTCAACCAGAGTGAAAAGCCTTAGCTTGCGCATGATTGAAAGGCGCTGGCTTTCTATGGTTTTTGTGCTTACAGCATGTTTGTCAGCGATCTGTTTGGTGCTTAGTCCGCTGGCAATTTCTTTCAGGACTATATTTTCCCGCTTTGTAAGGGGTCTGCCCCTCAGTTCATCCATGATTGTTCCGTGTTCTTCATGGTGGTGTTCCAGTATTTCAGAAACTACCTCATGGAGTTCTTGCGCAATTCTTTCCCGTTCAAGCTCCTCGGATTTGATCCTGTCTGTGATATCGTGGATGAATACGGCAACCCGCTTTGCACTGTTATCAATTACAATAGGTGCCAGATGATGTTCAAACCATCTGCCTTTGCGGCTGTCAACAAAGGTCAGCGGTTTTCCGGAATCAAGGGCATGGCGAAACTTTTCATGACGTTTTTCAAGTATATCAGCCTCTTTCAGAAGTTGCTCTGTCGGCACCCCTACAAGCTGTTCAGGAGAGGTGTTGAGATGTTTTGCAAAACTCATGTTTGCGTACTCAATCCTGAAATCACTATCCAGCATCAGCGCCATTACAGGGGAGGCATCCATCATGGCCTGAAGGGTCTTTTCGTGCCAATACTTGAGTTTGGCTATTTTTTGTTCTTCGGTTATGTCACGGTGAATACCGATAAGCCCTTTTATCAAGCCGTTATGGTCGGTAATTTTGGAGCAGATTGATTCAGAGGGAAATTCGGAGCCGTCAGATCTCTTTAGAGTCAGATTCTCCTTCATCAGGCCTTCTGCCCGGGCCTGCTTCTTTCCCAGCTTTATGAAGGAACAATGGTCACTGTAAAGTATTTCTGTCAGAGAACCGGTCAGATCGTTTTTGTCATATCCGAAGAGTTTTTCCGCAAAGCGGTTCATGCCTGTAATTTTATATTGGGGGGTCGCTGTGATTACGGCAATTGGCAAGGCTTCAAACAGATCCTTGTAAAAGTCCTCATTTCTGGCAAGGGCAAGTTCAGCCCGTCGCCTTCTTGTTATTTCAAGCGCAAGGCCAACGGCGCCCGAGATTTCGCTGGCTGCATCATGGAGGGGAACAAACTGTACTTCGAAATAGTTATCATTTAGAACTATCTCTTCTGTAAACTGTTCGCCGGACAGCACCCTTTGCATGGCGCTGATTACCTGCGGGTGGTCAGCATACAGATCAAACACCGATAACCCAACCGCCTCACCAGGGATAAAACCCAGATTTTCCAGTGATTTGCCTTCTGAGAGTCTTAAAATGCCATCCTGATCAATTGCCCATACAACAACAGGTATCTTGCTGATAAGCCATCTCAGGGGCATGAGCGGCTCATTCCTGCTGAGTATATCCCACCATTTGAAACAACGCGATTTAAGGGAATCTGCCTCGTCCCGGGCCTGCTGGAGCTCTCTCTTCAGTTGTTCCACATATTCGGATGTATATTGGGGATATTCAGTCTCTTTTCCCATCTGGTTTCAGAATACCTTTCAGCGATACATGAACGATGAAACATTAATAATTTGTTATATATGTATACGCTGCGTTTCTAAATGTCTATTAGGGAAATCCTGAAATTTGAGATATGACTAAAGCATCCTTTCGATACGGTAGGCTATCCGCATGGCATCGCGGGCAGGATTGCAGGGTTTTATGAGAACGTCGTGGAAGCCTGCCTTCAGGTAGGCAAGCTCTTCTTTTATGTTGATTTTACTCATATAAAGACAAGTGAATGTTTTTGTACCTTCAATATAGGGACGTATGTTGTCCATGAAATACTCAGGAGACAATCCACAGGATGATTCATCGGCCAGAATGAATTTGGGGTGGGTACTTTCCATCTTTCCGACAGCATCATTTGCATTTGTAAACCTTGCTACCCGAAGCCCCTTCTCTTCCATTGCCGCTTTCATTGCCGCAGCAATCTCATCAACACTTTCAATCAGCATAACATCGGCGCTTGTGGTTATGCCGCCATATTCGCTGTAATGTTTGGTAGCGGCTGCCAGAATATGGCTTTTTGCCGCCAGCACTGGAAAAATTATCATGCCGGTAAGCCTTGATATAAACTCGATCGTCTCGCCGTCAAAGGGGTCGTAAATGGCAACGGCAAGCTGGTTACTTGCCAGGCTTACCGGAAAAACCATCTTGCTTAGCACAAGGTTTGCCGGAACAAGCTCCAGCAGATCCTTGCTGTATTCACGTTGGGCAAACTCTCCGATTACATGCATGTTGCACTGTTTGCCAAGAAACTCAACCAGCTCAAATTCATTTACAACATGCATCTCTTCAAGTACTTCTCCCAGCTTTTTTCCGCTGCTTTTCTGAAGCGCAAGGGCCTTGTCAAGAGTGTTCCTGCTTATAAGGCCGTTGGAAACAAGAATGTCCCCCAGCTTTTTTTTGCTTTCGACATTTGCAAAGGGTGAACTTTGCTTGTGCAGGGCGGCATGTAGCTCATCGTTACTGACTACATACATCTCAAGAAGGATCTTGCCTATTTTCTTGCCTGTGCCATCATTTTTTTGCAGGTGGAGGGCTCTGTGCAGGGTTTTCGGTGTAATAATTCCTTCATCTACAAGTATGTCGCCAAGCATGCGTGCCATAATAAAATATCCTCGCCTGATTCGAGTATTAAAACATTTCAACATTTAATAGCATATTTCAGTTTCATTTTTTAACATCATTTTTATAGGCAGTCAGTGTATCTGCTCTGAAATTGTAATACAATTCGTGCCAGAATTATGTTAATTACTGAAAATACAACTGATATCAGTGCCACTTGTCATGTTCGGAAGTATATGAAGTTGAGTAGGATATTTTATGATTATCTTTAGTCAGGAAATGAGGAGACCATGCGTTATCTTGTTATTACGTTTTTCCTGTTTGTTTCGGCATGCGCCACCCAGCCTTCAACCATTGATAACAAGGCTGTTCAGACACAGGTTCAGGCGCCTTCGCTACAGAGACTTTCAGATGCAGATATTTCAACTGTAAGCGCCATGCTTGTCCGTTTCGGGCCTTACATGGAAGATAGAAAAAAAACAGGAAGTCAGGCGCTTTTGACTTTTGATGAACTGTATCAGTGTCTTACACCCGAAGAGACAAGGATTGTCAGGTTTGTAGAGGGGCTGAAGCCGCAGCAGCTGGGGCTTTCTACCCCTTTTGCAGGTTATGGTGATAAAGCCACACCGATGGTTGCGGTAAAGGAATCATTCATGGGACCGGATGGTGTTATGGTGAAATTACCGGTACAGTATCTTCCTGTGGCGGTTAATGAAAAATATCAGGCAATGATGGCGGCAATGGAAAAAGATCTGGGGCGGCGGCTTTATCTGGCTTCGGGCCACCGTTCAGGGGCATATCAGCTTTATCTGTATTTAAGTTATCTCAAAAAACATGGCTGGTCCATAATGGAAACCGGGAAATTTGTTGCCCTGCCCGGTTATAGCGAGCACGGGACAACGGATCGTCAGGCCCTGGATTTTATGAGCGTCGGAGCTTCAATTGATGATGAAGGTGAAAATTTTGAAAAACTGCCAGAGTATTCCTGGCTACAGAAGAATGCAGGAAAATTCGGATTTGTTCTTTCATACCCCAGAAATTCGCCAACAGGAATAACTTTTGAGCCATGGCATTGGCACTATGAGCCATCATAAATCCTTTTTGGGGGCTATCATAAGAAGCGCTGGCAAAAACAGCAGAAAGGCCAGCACTATTGCAGTCATTCCAAGCGACATTACCGCTCCGATGGAAAATACCCCCTGATGCCTTGCCACCATCAGGGCGCCGAAACTGAAAAGGATTGTAAGCGCGTTAAGTAACACACCTTTTCCGGCGCTGCTGCATGCAACCTGAACCGGTGATTCTTCCCCCTTAAGGTGACGGTTTATTATGTAGATGGCCGAGTCAATTCCCACCCCCAACAGAAGCGGCATTACTATAATGTTGGCAACATTGAAGCGCAGCCCGGATATCCACATACCTCCAACCATAATCAAAAGACCGGCAGCCAGAGGCGCAACACCAAGAAGGGTTGATTTTATGCTGCGGAAAGCCAGCAGCAGGATAACCACAACTCCTGCCATTGCATACAGGAATGCCTGAAGATAGGATGATTTAAGTATCCTGAATGATTCATATACGCTTACCGGCTCTCCGGTTGCATGGGGATCAACAGATTTAATGGCAGAGACAAACCGCGCAAGTGGCTTTTCGTCAAATATCTCGTCTTTGGGTGCTATCTGCAGCAAAAGACGCCCGTCTTTTCCAATAAATCTCTGCTTTAATGCCTCAGGAACATCAGACTCTGTAACCGGACGGGCTTTAAGGCTCTCTTTCAGCAGTTTGAGCTTTTCAGGCAGTGGCGCAAACATGCTTGCCTGCATTTCCCGTAGCATTTCAAGGGCATTGCCGTCCTTTTCCTTCTCAAGCCCCTCAAAGAACCTGTCCAGTGTTGCAAGGAAAGCCTTTATCGGTGGGGCTTCGGCAGATTTATCCGCTTCAAGGCGGTTTTTCAGCTTCTCCACACTGTTCCTGAAATTTTCAAAGGTCTGGGGCAGTTCCATAACCTTGAGGTTTTCCTGATATGGCTTCGGATCTACGTTTGCCATCGTTTCTTCCATCCGTTTCAGAAGGGCAAGTTTTTCAGGCTGCCTGTCAGGAACAAGAGCAGGAAGACTTACTACATGATCCACCTCAGGCAGAGCCTCGAACTGTTTTGTCAGTCTAAGGGCCTCATTACGGCCTTTTGCCATTGAAACACCGAAATATCCTGAGTTCTCCTTGCTTTTCATCAGCTTGTAGGCAAATGTCACCGATTCAAGGCCCTTTGCCTGAAGGTTAAGCATATTGAAGTCAAAGGGCACATTGTTGAGTGCAAAAGCTCCGGCAATGGAGAGTATTGCAGTCGCAGCCACAATAAGCCCCGGCCTTGCAAACAGCTTGTGCAGATTTTTCTCTTTTGCAGCAGTATCATCTTTGGCCTGAACCTGCTTTTGCCGGTTTTGCCTCCTGTTCATCAGAACCAGCATGGCAGGCAGCACTGTAAAGGTTGACACAAAGCAGACGAACACCCCCATTGCAGCAATCAGTCCCAGTTCGGCAATGCCACGGAAATCGGTAAGCAGAAATGTAAGAAAGGCAAGGGCGGTTGTGGTAAATGCCAGCAATATTGGCCTTAAATTTGATGTCAGACTCTCTTCAAGGGCATCATTAAATGGCATATCCCACAAAAGTTCCTGATGGCGGAGAACCACCTGGATTGCGTACTCCACGCCAAGCCCCAAAAGCATTACGGCAAAGGCCATTGAAAGGATATTGAGATGCCCCACCACCAGGGTGGCTGCTCCAAAAGCCACTGCAATTGCAATCAAAAGGGCTGTCATTGCTGCAACTGTATTTTT
This sequence comes from uncultured Geobacteraceae bacterium, assembly GCA_964643645.1. Lineage (GTDB taxonomy): Bacteria > Desulfobacterota > Desulfuromonadia > Geobacterales > Pseudopelobacteraceae > Trichlorobacter. The sequence continues at coordinate 3,180 of CAZXTZ010000112.1, read as the reverse complement.
AATTCCCCGGAAGGCAAATAACAGCAGTATGACAGTAAGGACAAGGGAAAGCACCGAGGCAATCTTCATGTCTGACATGCTTGTGGCCATCTCTTCATATTCAAGCACAGGAACACCGGTTACACCCACTGTAATACCTTTGAATTCCTTGTTTTTCCTTAGCGATTCCAGCTCTTCCCTAATCTTTTTTATGGCTTTTTCCGCAGGCACAAAGCTGTCCTGTTCCTTTAATGGACGGATTGCCATAACCTGTTGTTTTCCTGCATTTTCAAAGATGGATCCCTTGCCATCTCCCCCGTCCGAGAGGAAAGAGTCCATTGAAAGGGATGCCTTTTTTTCGTCAAATCCGGTGAAACCCTTGTCAAGAGTTGAGAGCATGAATTTAAGACGTTGCAGCTGCTCAGGTGATGGTTGTTTCAGGTAGGAATCAATCTGCCCTGTAAGGGAGTTGAACAGCGTCTGGATTGATGGCTCTGTAGCCAGATCCTTAAGAACCGGTCCGGCCATTCCGACTGTGAGGGACATGGACTGCAGTTGATCAAGGGGCATGAACAGAAGCCCGTTCTGGCGGAAATAGGGCATGCCACCCGGATACATTACTTCAAGAAAAAGTTTTTTCTCCTGGGTCAGGCGTCCGTAAAGTCTGTCGCAGAAAAGCGTCACCTGGGCAGGGTCGTTTCCTTCAACTACAACGGCAATTTCTTCCTGATCTCCAAAGGCGGCTCGATATGCCTGATAATCCTTCTGAAACTGGGCATGTCTTGGCATAAGATCATCGCGGCCTGTGAGGAAACTCAATGAATTGACCGTGTAGATGATTGAAATGGCTGCAAGAATTATGGATATGGCCAGAACAGTTCCCGGTTTTCTGATTGTGGTTGCTATGAAACGTCTGGTTATTGAATCTGACGGCATTGATTGTGTCTCCCCGGCAAAATACTTGAACATGCCTGCTTTTATGTAGGATTCAGGCTTTAAAATCAACATGTAAATCAGTTCAGGCAGTTAAACAGTTCTAAATCCTGCTCCATTAAGAAATTGCCGGATTGCCTTTTTAAATTTAAGTGTTACAATTTTTCAAATTTCAAATAAGGGGTCATTTGCATGAGTTCCACCACTGCCAGACAGACAGTTCTTGTTGTTGATGATGATCCCATGATCAGGGAGTTGATGGCCTGCATCCTGGATGATGAATATAATGTGATTTCTGCGGGTGACGGTGAAGAGGCGCTTAAGGTGCTGGCCACAGTCAAACCCCATTTGATGCTGCTTGATGTCGTTATGCCCGGTATGAGCGGCTATGCGCTCTTCCAGAGGATTCTGGAGATCCCAGTTCTCTCAGATGTTCCTGTGCTGTTTCTTACCAGTGTGTCCGAGTTTGAGTGTGAATTGCGCGGGCTTGAGATGGGGGCTGTTGATTATATAACAAAACCGTGCAACCCCCAGATATTAAGGCTCAGGGTAAAAAATCATCTTATTCTCAAAGCCCGCAGTGAGGAGCTTGCTGAAAACCTGAAGATTCAGGCCGCCTGTGACAACGAGCGGATGCGGGCGCTGGATGCCCTTAAAAGCAGTGAAAATAGATGCAGGCAGCTTTTTGAAAACATGATAGCCGCCTTTGCCCTCCATGAAATGGTTTATGATCAAAACGGTGATCCGGTTGACTACCGTTTTCTTGAAATAAACCCTGCATTTGAAAAGTTAACAGGGCTAAGGGCTGAAAATCTCGTAGGCCGGACTGTTCTGAATGTTCTGCCTGATACTGAACAGTACTGGATTGAAACCTATGCCAGGGTGGCAGAAACAGGGGAGCCTATTGCTTTTCAGAATTTTTCAAAAGAACTTGGAAAATATTTTGATGTATGGGCGTTTTCTCCTGAAAAAGGTCAGTTTGCAGCGGTATTTATTGATATAACAGAGAGGAGGGCAGCAGAAGAAGCCATGCTTCTTGCCAAGGAGCAGGCTGAAGCTGCAAACAAGGCCAAAAGTGAGTTTCTGGCCAACATGAGCCATGAACTGCGCACCCCGATGAATGGTGTGCTGGGTATGACACAGTTGCTTGGATTTACCCAACTGACTGAGGAACAGGCCGAATTTTTAAGAAGCATAGAGATCTCGGCTGACAACCTTCTGATGATAATTAACGACATACTTGACCTTGCAAAGGTTGAATCCGGCAATATGCAGGTGGAACAGATGGATTTTTCACTTCGTTACGCCATTGAGGATCTTCTTATCATCCAGAGTTCAAGAATTTCTGCTAAAAATCTGGTTCTGAACAAAGAGTTTGATGATGCCCTGCCGGAAACAATTAATGGGGATGAGCTTCGGGTCAAGCAGATTGTGCTTAACATGCTTGGCAATGCAGTAAAATTTACGGAAGCAGGTTCAATAACAGTCTCTGTGCTTGTAGTTGACTCTTCTGACGCGAATGTTGTTGTACGGATATCCGTAAGCGACACAGGAATCGGAATGGAGCCTGAACTGCTGCAAAGAATATTCAGGCCATTTGAGCAGGGCGATGCCAGCACAACCCGCCGGTTTGGCGGAACCGGACTTGGGCTGGCAATATCACTTAAATATGCAGAACTGATGGGTGGAACCTTAACCGTTGAAAGTGAGCCTGGCAGGGGAAGCAGTTTCCATCTTCAACTGCCATTCAAACTGTCTTCGACAAAAGCGGAAAAGAAAGAGAAAAAGCAGGATTACAGCATTGCAAAGCCAAAGAAATCACTTTCTGTTCTTCTGGCTGAAGACAACAAGCTTAACCAGCGTACTATTGAAATGCTGCTTAAAAAGGCGGGGCACAGGGTTGTATCGGCTTGCAACGGCATCGAAGCGGTGGAAGAGTGGCGTAAAGGCGGTATTGATCTGATTTTAATGGATATCCAGATGCCTTTAATGAGTGGTATGGAGGCCTTTGAAAAAATACGTGAAGAAGAGAAGGGGACCGGCATTAAAATTCCGGTAATAGCACTAACCGCTGATGCCATAAAAGGTATGGAAGAGAGGTTTCTTGCCGCCGGTTTTGATGGATATCTTTCAAAACCGCTCAGGTTACATCAACTTTCAGAGGCGCTCTGCCGGTTCCAGCTTTAAACCTTCCAGGTTTTGAAAACCTGGAAGGTTTATGGCGAAAGGCAGATATAAAATATTTCAGTAGAGACGCAAAATTTTGCG
>CAZXTZ010000111.1:0-9471 GCA_964643645.1 uncultured Geobacteraceae bacterium | reverse complement strand
ATTGTTACAGTAATGGGCTTTTCAATCAGCACATGCACTCCGGCAGATAGAAAATCGGATGCCACCTGATGATGATACTGGGTCGGAACAACAACACTTACAGCATCAACATGCCCAAGAAGCTCCCTGTAGTCTGTAACAGCCATGCAACCGCAAGCGGCAGCAACCTCAGACGCTCTGGAAGGATCTGTATCCACCACACCGACAAGCTCTACATCAGGCAAAGCGGCATATTTCTGGGCGTGAAAGTTGCCCAGGTAGCCTACTCCTATCACTGCTGTGCGAAGCATGGTCACCCCTTGCAGATTCCGCGCTCTGATTTTTCAATAAATGACAGAAGATTATCAACCTCGGCACAGCCGGAGATCTCAACACGGATCCTGGAAATGGCTTCCTGCAACTTAAGGCCAGACATGAACAATGTTTTATATGCTGTTTTAAGGTTTTTAATTGATTCTTCGGAAAATCCGCGACGTTTCAGGCCGATCAGATTCAAGCCCCTCAACTTTGCCTCACGTTTTCCACCTGATGTGGCTATCATGTATGGCGGTATATCAAGCCCAACAAGAGTTCCACCACCAAGCATCGTGTATGCGCCAATGGTGGCAAACTGGTGTATTGCAACAAGCCCCCCAAGTATTACATTATCCTGAACGGTTACATGTCCTGCCAGAGTTGCTGAATTGGCCATCACAACACCGCTTCCGACAACACAGTCATGGGCCACATGGGAATAGGCCATCATAAGGTTGTTGTCACCCATTATGGTCTCTGCGTGACCTGTAACAGTACCTCTGTGCACTGTTGCAAATTCGCGTATGACATTACCGCTGCCTATCCTTGTCCAGCACTCCTCACCCTTGTACTTCAGATCCTGAGGTGGAGCCCCGACGCAAGCCATTTGGAATATCTGGTTATTCTCTCCCAGCTCTGTCCATTTGCCGATAAAGGCATGGGGGCCTATTGTGGTACCCTTACCAATTTTTACGTTTTCTTCAATTATCGCATACGGACCGATCTCCACTCCGTCCGAAATCCGGGCAGAGTTATGGATAATCGCTGTGTTATGGATGCTCATGATTTCTCCTTAAGGCTCTGCCGCTGCAAATGTTGCCTTCAAGGCTGCCTCTGTAACAAGCTTTCCGTCCACAAAGGCCTTGCCGTCAACACCCCATATACCACGGCGATTTAATGTTGTAGCTATCTCTATACGTATCTGGTCACCTGGAAGCACAGGTTTCCTGAATCTGGCGTTCTGGATTGATATGAAATAACTGACCTTTTTCCTGGTTTCCTCGTCAGAAGCCAGATAGGCCATGATACCTGCAACCTGAGCCATAGCCTCTACTATCAGCACTCCAGGCATCACTGGATGGCCGGGGAAATGCCCCTGAAAAAAAGGTTCATTGATGGATACATTTTTTATTCCAACACAACGTTTGCCATGCTCAAGCTCAATAATCCTGTCAACGAGCAGAAACGGATAACGGTGCGGCAGTATCTTCATTATTGCATTAATATCCATCGGAAGAACTGGTTCCATTGATTACTCCTTTGGCAGCCGTGATTCAAGCTCGGCAATTTTCTTTTCCATTTGTGACATCTTCTTCCTCATCTCAGGCAGCCTGGGCAAAGTTCCAACAACCCGAAGCCAATCCTTGTGAGGCATTGCCGGAGAACCACTGTAATAGTTGTTTTTCTCAAGGTTTGAAGGCACTCCCGACTGGGCTCCAACAATCACATTGTCACCTATGGACACATGCCCAACCACCCCAACCTGTCCTGCAAGAGTAACATGATTTCCTATTTTACTGCTGCCAGCTATGCCTACTTGCGAAACGATCATACAGTCTTCGCCAATCTGGCAGTTGTGTGCAACCATTACAAGATTGTCCAGCTTGGTACCGCGTTTTATGATTGTCGCCTCAAGAGCCGCCCGATCAACCGTGGCATTGGCTCCAATCTCCACATCATCTTCCAGTACAACAATTCCTATCTGGGGTATCGGGTAATATGAGGAACCATCCGGAGCATATCCGAAACCGTCACTTCCGATCACAGCTCCAGGCTGCAACTTGCATCTCTTTCCGATCCTGCAGCGTTCCCTTACAACCGCATTTGAATGTATAACCGTATCATCACCGATTACAACGCCATCATATATAACAGCGCCTGGATGTATAACCACCCTGTCACCTATGGTCACATTGTTTCCGATAACAGCACAGGGGTAAATTGATATCCCATCCCCCAGAGAGGTTCCTGTGCCCACAACCGACTCTGGCATTACTCCCAGGGCAGGATGCCTTTCAGTGTAAAAAAGGGTAAGGAGTTTTGCAAAACAAAGATACGGATTTTGAACTTCTATGACATTTCGACCAAATGACTCTCCACCAGATGCCATAAGTACAGCGCCGGCTCCGGTATCAGCCACTTTTGAAGCATATTTGGGATTAGCAAGAAAAGTAATCTTGTCAGGACCAGCAGAGTCAAGGGGGGCAAGGCCATTTACAACAAGTGAGGCATCACCTTTAACTGTACCGCCAAGATATTCTGCAAGTTCCTGTAGGGTTCTTCTCTGTATTGTCACAGTCGTACCTCTTGGCTATTTTTGAACCTTACTTGAATTGAATGCCTTAAGAATTTCATCTGTAACATCAGCCTTCTGGTCTGCGTAAAGCATTCCGGCTCCCCGTGAATCAAAAATCACTGTAAAACCATGCTTCTTGCCATACTCCTGAACGACCTTGTCCATAGCCTCCACAATCTTCTTTGTGAACTCAGCATCTTTTGCTTGGAGGTCTTCCTCGGCATCCTTTGTAAAACGCTGAAAATCCTTAAGCTTTTGCTGATAGTCTTTCTCCTTGGCAGCGCGTGCAGCATCAGTAAGCGCCACCCCCTGTTTCTCAAGTCCACTTTTGAGATTCTGCAACTCCTCCTGCTTTATATTCACTTCGCCCTGATATTTCTTGAGCTTTGTCTGCAACTGCTCCTTTGCCTCCCTGCCTGCATCAGAGTTATTCAATGCACGCTGCATGTCAAGATAGCCTATCTTAGCGCCCTGAGCCGAGCAAACTGAAGCCATTCCGATTACAAGCGCAACAATTGCCATGATTCTTAAACCGTTCATAAAACTGATCTCCTTTAAAAGTTCCATTTAAGCAATATATTGAGTAACTACTAGAACAAACTTCCTATGGCAAACTCGAATCGGCCGCTTTTTGTATCAATGCCCTGCCTGTAATTGATCGGTATGCCATACTCAAGCCGGAGCGGACCAACAGGCGAGGCCCATCTTATTCCAGCGCCATAACTTGTATATATGGTGCTGGGCAGCGGATTGTTTCCGTTATATGCATTTCCATAATCAAAGAATGTAACGCCCTTTATGCCGTACTCTGGCAATATTGGAAACTTGATTTCAATATTACCGAATATCTCCTTATCTCCACCGACATATACTCCATTTTCAATGGGAGAAATAGTACGGGCTGCATATCCCCTGACAGAACCAATACCACCAAGGTAGAATTTTTCATCTATAGGTATCGGCTTTCCGGCCCTTTGCACTCCTCCTATAACCACCTTGGCGGAGGCCACAAGCTTCCACCAGAGAGGATAGTAGTAATTGTTGTCAAGAATCTCTCTAACATACTTGTTATTCCCGCCAAGCCCGGCGTATTCAACGGAGAAAGTACTTATAAGACCACTGTTTGGGTCAAGGCGATAGTCTGTATTATTGTAGTTAAGGCTTGCATATATCGCGCTGGTTGTTGTAGTGCCAAGTGGATAGTAAACCGGGTCAGCCGGCACATACATATCAAAATAGCCCAACGGAGCAGAACCATAATGATTAATCATATAAGCCCAGCTGGGGCTGTAGATGTCCTTGATCTCGTACTTATACATCCAGAAGGTTCCGAAGTTGTCTGTAAATGGATATCCGGCCTTGATATCTCCACCGGTAAGGCGGCGGCTGTAATCAGTATAGTTCCTTTCTGAACGATATACATCAGCGCCAAGGGTCCATTTAGAGTCCAGAAAATAAGGATCAGTAAGTCCCACACTGTATGTATTTGACTTTCCACCTATCGCAGCAGTCGCATTAGCCTTGAGGCCAAGTCCCAGGAAGTTTGACTGGGAAACAGAACCCTGGAATATAAGACCGTCCAGAGAGCTATAACCACCACCTATTGTAAATGCGCCAGTTGCCTTTTCCTTTACATCCACGTTGAGGTTCAGCTTGTTTGCTGCGGTCCCCTTGGCTGTTGCAATGTTGGCCTCTTCAAAAAATCCGGTATTCATCAGATTCTGCTTGCTTCTCTTAAAGCCTGTTGCGCTGTAAAGTTCACCCTCCATCAGGCGCAATTCACGCCTGACAACCTTGTCACGGGTTTTGGAGTTGCCTGATATGTTGATTCTGTCAATGTAAACCAGTTCCCCTTTATCAACATCAAAGGTAATATCAAGGAGCTTCTTTGCCTCATCAGACTTTGTCTTTGGGTTTACGTTATTGAAGGCGTATCCTTTATCTGCCGTCATATCGGTTATTGTAGTTATATCCGCCCTTATATTAGCCCTGCTGAACAGTTCACCCGGTTCTGTCTTCAGTTTTTTTCTCAGCTCATCCTCGGAATACAAGATGTCCCCGGTAAAAGAGATTGAACCGATGCTATACTGGTCACCTTCGGTAACAGCAATGGTTACAATGAGGGATTCCCTGTCTTCAGCCAACTTTACCACCGGCTCAGAGACCTTGACGTTTATGAATCCGTTGTTCATATAAAAATCATTAACAAGGAGGGCATCATTTTTAAGCACCTCTTCCTTGTAGGTTCCTGCACCTGTAAGCCAGGACATGAACCACTCTTCCTTGGTCTCCATTACACCGCGAAGCTTTCTGTTACTGAATTCCTTATTCCCCTCAAAAGTGATGGTTCCGATCCTTACCTTATTTCCCTCTGTGATATTAAACGTGACAAGATACTCAGTATCAGTCTTCTGTGTGACAGAAGGAGTTATCTCAACAAGGTAATACCCTTCATCCTGATACTGCTTCTTTATCTTGGCAAGGGAAGCGTCAAGTTCCTTCTGGGAGAAGATCGAATTACGCCTTAACGGTAACCCCTCAAGCAGTTTTTCCTGCTTGATTTCATTATTACCATTGAACCGGATCTCCCTTACAATCGTCTTCTCAATTACCGAGTAGACAAGGACAGTTCCTTTAGAGCCCTTTTCCGTGGAAACCTGAACATCACGAAACTGGCCCATCTTGTAAATAGATCTGATATCTGAGTCAGTCCGGTCAGAATCGAGCAGATCACCGGTTTTTGTGCCAACAGCGTTAAGTATGGCTGCTGACTCAACCCTCTTATTTCCACGCACTATTACATCAGCAATTTTGTCCGCTTCGGCATGGGCTGTTTCGGTAGCCAGCAATAAAGCCAGCAGGGCAATTTTTTTCAGGTGCGAAGTTTTTTGCACGCATCCTCCGATATGCAGCTTGATGTTCTTCCGTCGGCCAGACGGACTGTCCGTTCCATTCCTGCTGCAAGTTGTTCGTTATGTGTTACGATTACGAGGGTAATCCCCCGCTGCCTCTGTATCTCATTCAACAATTCATGTATTGATTCACTTGTCACCATATCCAGGTTACCAGTTGGTTCATCAGCAAGTAACAGTTCAGGCTGCATTATCAATGCTCTTGCTATGGCAACCCTCTGCTGTTCGCCGCCTGAGAGTTCTCCCGGGCGGTGCCCGACCCTTTCCCTAAGCCCAACATCCGCGAGAAGCTGAAGCGCTGTCTTTTCGGCATCAGCACGTTCCCTGCGTGCAATCAAGGCCGGCATCATTACATTTTCAAGGGCTGTAAATTCAGGTAACAGGTGATGAAACTGAAAGACAAATCCGACACTGTTATTTCTGAATTCGGCCAGAGCGCCTTCGCTGCGGTCAAACAGTTCATCCCCCCGATAAAGAACGCTCCCGGATGTTGGTCGATCCAGAGCCCCCAGAATGTGCAGCAGTGTACTCTTTCCCGCCCCGGATGCCCCCACAAGTGCGGTTGTTGTCCCGGATTCGAAATCCAGATCCAGACCTTTTAGCACCTCAAGCTTCCTGTTTCCCTGTTGATAACTCTTGAACAAGGCTCTGACAGAGAGGATGCTACTCATACCGTATGGCCTCCACCGGAAGCATCCTTGATGCCTGCCAGGCAGGATACAGAGTTGCAAGAAAAGATATAAATACTGCCGTCACTGATATGACAATTACATCATTTCCCACCACATGTGACGGGAAATGATCAAGATAGTAAATATCCTTGCTGAAAAAGTTTTTACCGGTAACCTTCTGCACAAAATTGATAATAGGTTCAAGATTGTTGGCCACAAGCAGCCCAGCAAGGACTCCTATAACAGTTCCAAAGACACCTATGATAAGCCCTTCGAGCACAAATATTTTCATAATGCTTGCAGAACGGGCACCCATGGCCTTTAATATAGCAATATCCCTGGTCTTTTCCATTACAACCATGAAAAGAGTTGATGCTATGCCGAATGCAGCAACAAGAACTATCAGGGTAAGAATTATGAACATTACTACTTTTTCCGTCTTCAGTGCAAAAAGTATATTTTTATTCATCTGCATCCAGTCACGGGCGTATAATTCCGGGCCGAACTCATGGTTTATCCTTCGTGCAAGCTCGGTTGTTCCGTAAACATCTTCCACCTTCAACTGGATACCGGTAACAGTATCACCAATGTCAAAAAAACTCTGGGCCTGTGAAAGGCTTATATATGCAAGGGTTGAATCGTATTCAAACATGCCGGTATTAAATATGCCGGCAACCCTGAAAGGCTTGAGCTTCGGAACCATACCCATGGGTGTTATGGTTCCGATGGGTGATACTACATTAACCCTATCCCCAAGAGAAAGGTTAAGGTTCCTGGCAAGCTCCTTGCCAATCAGTACTCCAGGCTCCGAAAAGGTACCTTGCTTCGGCTCAAGCTGTTCCATCCCCCCTTGGACAAAAGCCTGGGAAAGTCTGGTTACCTGACGGTCAGTGGCCGGATCAACACCCCTAAGCACTACACCGGAAACGTGACGACCGGTTGAAAGCATCACCTGATTATAAATAAAAGGAGTAGCAGCCTTTACTCCCTGCATTCCTTTAAGCTTTTCCATTATTGAACGGTAACCCTCCATCGGGGTACCGCTACGTATCACCACGATGTGAGCATTAGTGCCAAGTATTTTCTCACGCAAATCTCGCTCAAAACCGGTCATTACGGCCAATACAATAATGAGAGCCATAACGCCAAGGGCAACACCAGCGGTGGAGATAAACGTAATTATGGAAATAAATGTGGACTTGCGCTTTGCCTTCAGATAGCGAAGTCCGATCATAAGTTCAAATGGCATTGACAACTCTACTTTGCCTCTTTACGAAGCTGGGGGAACAATATTACATCCCTTATGGAGGCGGCATCCGTCAGAAGCATGACAAGCCGGTCAATCCCTATTCCCTCACCTGCTGTAGGTGGCAGGCCATATTCAAGGGCACGGACATAATCTTCATCCATATAGTGGGCCTCTTCATCTCCCTTGTCCTTTTCCTCTACCTGGGCAATGAAGCGTTCCTTCTGGTCAACAGGATCATTAAGCTCCGAAAAAGCGTTGGCAATTTCCCTGCCTGCAATCATAAGTTCAAAGCGGTCAACAATAAGTGGATCGTGATCGTTTTTGCGGGATAGTGGAGACACCTCTGTAGGGTAGGCTGTAACAAAGGTCGGCTGAATAAGCTTGTGTTCCGCCACCTCCTCAAACAGCTCCATAAGAAGCTTGCCATAGCCTATATCCTCGGAAAGATCAAGCCCTATACTCCTTGCATATGCAAAGGCAAGATCCCTGTCATCAAGATGCTTCGGCTCAATATCACCGTACTCAAGTATTGCATCCTTAACAGTCAGACGGCGCCAGGGACGCTTGAATGTTATTTCAAGCCCCTGATAGCTGAAATCAAGCGTACCCAGCACCTGCTCTGCAACATGACAGAAAAGCTCTTCCGTAAAATCCATCAGATCTTCAAAAGTTGAATATGCCTGGTAGAACTCCATCATTGTAAATTCAGGATTATGTCGGACGGAAATCCCTTCATTCCTGAAGTTACGATTAATCTCAAAAACTCTCTCGAAACCTCCAACAACAAGTCTCTTAAGATAAAGCTCCGGAGCGATTCTCAGATACAGCTCCATATCCAGTGCATTATGGTGAGTAACAAACGGACGTGCCGTAGCCCCGCCAGGAATCTGATGCATCATTGGAGTTTCAACTTCAAGGAAATCCCGTGAAGTCATAAAACTGCGGATCAAATTTACAATCCGGGAGCGTTTGACAAATATTTCTCTAACTTCCGGGTTTACTATCAGATCCACGTAACGCTGGCGATAGCGGGTTTCAACATCGGTAAGGCCGTGAAACTTTTCAGGAAGTGGCAGCAAAGACTTAACAAGCAACCTGAGGGTTCTTGCATGAAGAGAAAGCTCTCCGGTCTTTGTTCTAAACGGGAATCCGGTTGCACCAATAATATCGCCAATATCAAAGGACTCAAACTGGGCAAAAACTTCATCCCCCAGATCATCCTTTCTGACATACATCTGAATTCTACCTTTTCTATCCTGTAATTGTATAAATGCAGCTTTACCGAATGATCGCCTGGCAATAATCCTTCCAGAGACAACAAAGATCCTGTCAGGGGCTTCAATCTGCTCAACATCTCCATATTCAGCGGATATATCAGCAGATGTATGCTCAGGCCTAAAATCATTAGGGTATGGATTGATTCCAGCTTCCCACAAAGTATTAACCTTTCTGCGACGCTGAAGAAGAAGTTCACTCAATTCTTCCATGGAAAAACATTTTCCTTTCATATATTTCTAGGCCGATGCGTAACTTGGGAAAGTAGCCCAGCCATAATGTACAGTCAAGTTATTCTTCGTTTCTCACCTTGGAAGCAGCCTGCTTTCTTGAGCGCCCTGCCCCCTGCTTTTTGGGCTGTGTATCTTCAGACAATCCGGTGTCAATCCCGGAAACAGGAACAAAACTGCCGGCATCATCTTTTTTTCGCGGCTTTGCCCTGCCCTTTGCTGTTCTGGGCGTTGCAATCGTCTTTTCCGGCTCATCTGGATCTGGAGCAATGAGCTGCTGTTCTTCAGTGACTGTCGCCTGCACAGCAGGCTTCTTTCTGCCGCCCCTTCCTGAAGGCTTCACAGGTAAAGATTCAATTGGATCTGACACCGGAATCTCTTCAGACATAACCGGCTCCACTGCAACATCAGCGGCAGCAACTTCAGGCGGGACTGCTGTCTTCTTCTTGCGTGGTCTGGATCGGCGACGTTTCTTTGCAGGCTCTTCCGGGAGAGATTCAGAATCAGAAGACTCAGTAGCTGCGACATAAGCTGCGCTGTCTTT
>CAZXTZ010000110.1:0-9544 GCA_964643645.1 uncultured Geobacteraceae bacterium | reverse complement strand
GGGTTTTTGCCCTGGTAGTCGCCGCCGAAAAGGACTGTGCCGCCGCCGCCGGTGGTGGAGGATACGTCTACCAGTGCGCCGGACATGAGACCGGCCTGGGCACCGAGTATCCTTACCTCGCCGCCACCTTCAATCCCTTTGGCTTCTACTGTGCCGCTTACAAGGGTGGTGCCTTCGGTTGACTGGATGTTGACAAGACCACCCTTTACTCCGTTGGCTCTGGTTATGCTGCCTGCGTCAATGGTGGTTTCTTTGGTGGATTTGAGGAAGATGCGGCCACTGGCGTCACGGGTGGCGGAGTCGGCGCTTATCATGCCCTGTTGTCTTATTATGCCGCCGTACATGCCTATACGACCGGCTTCGGCGGTTATGGTGCCAAGGTTGACTGCCTTGTCTTCAGGGGCGCTTACTACGTAGGCTATTTCAGGGTTGCTGCCTTCTATAAGTAGTACTTCACGGCCTGCGGCAAGGAGGATGTCGCCGTTGGGCGCGGTTATGGTGCCGGTGTTTTTGACATCAGGGGCAATGAGGTAGACTGTGCCGCCGGAAGGGGTGGTGATGATACCCTGGTTTTCTACAGGGCCGGCTGTGGCACCGGCAGTGAATTTCATCCGGCCGGCCATGAAATCCTGGTCGCTTATGTTGAGGCTGGAGGCAACAAAGCCGTTTACGTCAATACGGGCGGTGGGGCCGATTAATATGCCGTTCTGGTTTATAAGGAATACTTTGCCGTTTGATTGCAAGGCCCCATGGATAAGGGAAGGGTCGCCTCCGGTTACGCGGTTTAGCACGCTGCTTAAAGGGGATTGCTGGTTGAAGCGAACCGCTTCGCTTTGAGCTATGGAGAATCCACCCCAGTTTATTATGGAACCGGGGCTGTTGGCTATGGTCATGGTGTTGCCAAGCTGACCGATGCTTACCTGACCGTTGGCTATCTGAGGAAGTACCGGAAGGGCTGATGATGCCTTTACTCCGAATATACCGCAGGCCGCCAGTACTGTGGCCACAACAAATATGCTGTTGCGCTGGGCTCTTGTTCTCATGGGAAATACCTCTTGGCTGCTTAAATAATATTATTTTAAATATCAGTAGGTTATCTGTGCCTTAAAGTGTATCCGGTTGTCTCCGGCCCTTGTGGGGTTTATATCAAGCACCGAGTTTCTGTAGTTAAGGGTGTTGCGAAGCGCAATGGCTCCATCAATACCGAAATTGAACAGTTCCCCCACCTGCACCCTTATGCCTGCCCCAACGCTGTCAAGGGTGTTGTACTTGTTTTCGCCTGCCTGCAAGTGAACATTGTAGCCGTAACCTGCATCGTAAAAACCAAGCAGCCTTATCTGTGTATTGGGAACCTTGAAGATTCTGCCGAAATCCGGGGTATATATCTCGGCGCTGCCAGCCAGACCTGCATCGTAGGCCTCTTCCCTCTCCTGGTAACCACGCACCGAACTTGCGCCGCCCAGACCAAACTGCTCGCCGGATATAAGCCTGTCATCGGTGTACTGACCGTTTACCACAAGCCTTGCAAGCCAGTCTCCAAATGGTTTTGCCAGGGTATTCATGCCGTACCGGACTATCCAGTAGCGGGGATTGGCGCCGCTTCTGGCCGCCTCGAAGTCAACAGGATTGCCCTTGTGCCCCCAGGGGTCGTTGTGTAAGCCGCCAACGTAGCCATCAATGTTGAAATGTTCTTTTTTGAGGCCCAGGGCGTATGTAAGGCTGAAGGGATGGGTGGTTATGTCTGAGGCAAGCTGTGTGTCTGTCATTAAGGCGCTGTTGTCATAAAAACGATAATCGGCGCCGATAATCAGTTTGTGTTCGTAATCCCCTATCCTTTGAAGGTTAAGGTTGTATCTTACCCCTCCCACGATACCCTCGCCTGCCACCTGGATGTCTGTGCCGGAGATCTGGGATGTGCCGTTGCTTACGTTTGAATAGCCGCCAAACAGGTCAAGTGTGTCGCCGATACTGTAGAATGGTATCCGGTATGAACCACTGGCGATGCTTACGCGGCTTGGATAATCGGTTGAGGTCTGATACTGGAGGGCCAGGATATGATCCCTGTCAAACAGGTTGTAATGCTGAAACCCAAGACCTATCCTGTATTCCCCTGACATCTTTGTGCCGGTGTTGTCGGCTGTTGCAAAAACCTTGAAGGGTCGCTTGTCCTCCACCTTCACGGTTGCGTTCAGATCGGTGGGGGTTTCTCCCTGCTTGAACTGTACACCCACCTTTTTGCCGGGATTTTCATTGGCAGCCCTCAGGTTTTCAGCAAGGTCGCTTATTCTGGGCATCTGCCCTGCCTTCATAGCGGGGAGACTCCTCAATATATTATCGCGGCTGTAGTGGGTGTTACCCTCAACAAGGATATCTTTTATCCTTGGCTCAATCACATTTATGATCACTTCGCCCCTGGAAAGCTCCTGTTCCGGAAGCAAAACCGTTGCCATATTGTAGCCTTTATTCTTGTAGGCTTTTTCAATGGCATCCATTGCCTGCTGAATATCGGCAAAGTCTTTTTCTTTTCCGGTAAACCCCTTGAGAAGATCCGCAATATCCTTTGAAGACAACACCGTGTTGCCTTCCACAAGGTACTGCCTTACCTCGAATCGCGGGATGGCAGGCTCTTCGGCATACAGGTTCGTAGCCAGCATTGACAGGGCCATAATGGAGCAGAGCATTTGTTTTCGCATCTCAAACCTCGTGTTTTATGGAATTATTATTTAAGGCAATTTCTTCATTTATATGAAACAATGTTATTAATTTGCGTAAACCAATATCACAAAACAGACTTAAAATGTTACTTTTTAATCTGATTAGCACTAATTTTTCCACATCTCGAGATCCCGCTTTAATAAAGGGTGATTTGCCTTTGATTGCAGCCTTGAAATCCCCCCTTGCCCCCCTTTAAAAAAGGGGGGGGAGATCTGTTGGCGGAAGATTGAAGCTAATCAAGCTTTTTAATCAGATAATCTCTAAAAAAACAGTCAAGTGACTCCGCAAGCCTGTCAATGTTATGCAAGTCAGCTGCAGAAAGAGCCCTTTCCTCGGCAGCAGCCATGAATTCCGGATCTTTTATGAGGCGTTCCAGACAATCCACCCAGGGCGCAACCTCTTCAGCAGATGGAAACTCCTTAAAATCATTTTTACATCTTTCAGGAATATCAAACATGAAGCCCCCGCCGGCCAGACTTTCAGGAATTGCCCCATGACTGCTTCCAAGCACAGGTATCCCGTTTGCCTGGGCTTCGTATATCACAAGACCAGCTCCCTCATAACAGAAAGAAGGGCATAGTAATATTCTTGTCCTGTCGTATACCTGCCTCATATCTTTCTGCTGGGGGATAAAATGGACGTTCGGAAACTCGGCCCAATCTATGCCGAACTGTTCTGTGAGCGCTACGGCTGTTGTACGACTCTCCACAACCGTAAAATGAAGTTCGGGTATCCGCACAAGGGCCATCCTGGCAATTTCCATGAATATTGTGGCCCCTTTTTCCGGCGCGGGGTTCACAAATGTAACCATATCAGGAGCATCCCTTTTTGCAATAACAGCAGATGTATCGGCAAATACCCCTATGGCTTTCGGGGCTATTCCAAGCTTTTCACGGTAATAACCAGCCTGGTATTCAGATAGCACCAGCACCATATCCACATCATCAAACCCGCCCGGATCTTCATAGTTGGTGTTGGCCAGATAAAAGGCGGTGGCTATGCCCTTTTTCTTTGCAAGTGCAAGAATGGAACGTTCAAGCAGCCAGCCGCCGAAGCAATAGACTATATCGGGCTTCCAGTCTTTCAACTGTTCGGTTACAAGATTGAAAAACACAAGCTCTTCAACAGCGGTAACATAATGACGTCTTGTGTCGGAAAACAGGAAAACAACATGTTCAACCCAGTTCCGCTGAACACCGAATATCGGGGTGTTGGCTATGGTTGCAATCCGGCTCAACCCCCACGGAGCAAGGGCCTCCTGAAGGTTCTGCCTTTTTTTGTTATCGAGCACGGAACCGGTGAGAGCCCGGCACTCCCATCCCCTTTTGGCAAGTAATTCCAGCTGGGTCATCATTGAAAGGGCCGCGCCGCTTGACCTGTCCAGCAGGCAGTGGGGTGATATGAACATTATCCTCATACTTTACAGCACCTTACTTTGTTGTGAATTTGCATACCCCGTCCCATCCCTCTCCCGGAGAATGTTCCCTGAATTCCTCTATCCTGGGGCGGAAGAGGTCGCCCATCCTCTTGCGGTCATACTTCTCTTCTATCTCTGACAGGAGGCTCTCTGCCAAATCCCAGTCCTGCCCCCTGTATGCCTTAAGGAACTGATCCATCTTCTGCATCCTGGCGGCTGTCTCTTCCGTAAGCTCACCCTCAATACCGCAGGGTTCAAAAATGGCTACAGGCTCGTTCTTTCCCTTTACCTTGACAAGGTCAAGCTCGGTGAATGCAATCCCCTTAACCCGCCTGACCGTTTCAACGCCGGCCACCATCCAGGCCCCGTACTGCCTGGTTATCCCCTCAAGACGGGAAGCCAGGTTCACTGCGTCGCCCATTACTGTGTAGGCCACCCGGAAGGATGATCCCATATTACCCACCCTCATATGTCCGCTGTTGATCCCTATCCCGATTCTCAGTTCAGGAAGCCCCTTCTGGGCAAAATCCGCACGGATCAGATCCATCCTTTTGCGCATTGCAAGTCCGGCCTGAATTGCATGCAGGGCATGGTCGTGATCATCAATGGGGGCGCCCCAGAAAGCCATGATTGCATCGCCTATGTACTTGTCAACGGTACCGCCGTGCTGGTAGATGACCTCGGTCATTGCAGACAGATAGATGTTCATCACCTGGGCCAGCACCTTAGGCTCAAGGGCCTCGGATATGGTGGTAAATCCGACAACGTCAGTAAAAAGCACAGTCATGTCACGTTCTTCGGCAGCCATGGTGAAGTTTTGCGGATCCCTGCTCATCTTCGAGACTATCTGGGGAGGCACATACTGGCCAAAAAGCCCTGTTATGTGGTGCTTTGCCCTTGCTTCAACCAGGAACCCCCAGGTGGCGTTCATCACATAAAGAAGCGCGGTCATAAACAGGGGGGAGGCCAGTGGAAGCACAAGAAGCCTGTTCCATGCCACCAGGTTCACACCGGTGACCGCTCCTGCAACCACTATGGCAATACCCATTGAAGGGAGGGCTCCCATTCGTGGCAGAATTATGGAAAGGAAAATCCCCAGAACTATCAGAAGGAAGAATTCGTAGGTCTTGGAGTAGGCCGGGGCGTGACGAAGTGTCTTGTCCTGGATTCCGGCTATCATGTTGGCATGTATCTCGACCCCGGGGTATACCGGCGAAACGGGGGTTGAGCGAAGATCCATAAGGCCGGGGGCTGTGGTGCCAACCAGTATTATGGCCCCCTCCAGCAGCTCTTTGCTCGCCCTGTTTTTAAGTATGTCGGCTGCGGAGATATAGAGAAAACTGCCCTGACCGCCACGGTACGGAATAAGGGCTGAACCGCCGTAATCAACCGGAATCTTAAGGTCAGCCACCTCAAGCCAGCCCAGAAGACCATCCGCTCCGATTCCTGCCTTTATCTCCGGCTGCCCGTACAGGGTTCTAAGCAGGGCAAGGGCAAGGGATTCATAATATACTCCGTCGTATCTCGCAAGCATGGGCACCCGGCGGGTTACGCCATCCTGGTCAGGGTCAGGGTTGAAATGACCGCCGCTTGACGCTGCCTTCTGCAATACAGGGAGGTTGGCCCCGTAACCTTTTTTGCTGCGGATTGCAGAGCGGGCTTCCAGATTTGCATCCTTAAGTGCCGGTTGAGGAAGCATCCCCCCTCTCCTTGTGCCGCCCTTTTCCTGGTCTTCGTTAAAGTAGTAGCCAAGAACAACCGGGCGCCCCTTGAAGCGGGATGCCAGCAGTGTATCGTAGTCGAGCCTGGCACGGCTCCGGGAAAGGGCCTTCTGGAATTCGACGTTCTGGCGCAGTTCTTTCTTTGCAAGGCCCTCAAGTTCGCGGATGCCTGAACTTGTGTCCGGCTCCGCAAAGACAACGTCGAAGCCCACAGCCGCAACACCGTATTTGTCAAAAAGCTGATCCATCATCCTTGCGATTACGTTTCTGCTCCAGGGCCACCGTCCTATCTCTGCAAGAGACTTTTCATCAATATCAACTATTACAACCTGTCTGTCCTGACCACCCGGCATGGTGGCCTTGAGACGCCAGTCGTAACTCCAGAGCTCCATCTGCTTTACAAGGGGAAGCTGTATAATTCCTGCCCAGTTAGAGAGAAACAGCAGCATTATTACAAGCCCGATTGCCATCCGCAGGGCATGTTTTTTCATTAAAATTCCTCCTTGTAAGGGAAAGCAGCGTTATGGCTGCCCAAAACCGCATGTCTTGATGTGGAAAGTTTACCACGCTTTTCTGCTGCTGCAAGATTAGTGTTCTATCTGTCAGAACGTAATAAAAATCAATCAGTAATTGATTTATGATGCATTGTGGTATAGCTTTACGTCTATTAATAAATTCCATTTATCTGTTACTGTTTTATCTCCTTTAATTTTATATTTTCCACAGGTGGTTTGATGCGTGTACTGATTGTTGACGACAGCGACGTTGGAAGACTTATGCTGGCTATAGGTATAGGTGATTCTGCTGAGTGTGATGAAGCCGTTGATGGCCTGGAGGCGGTGAAACTCTACCAAAAGGCCCTTGATGATAATAACCCTTACAACCTTGTGCTTATGGATATAATAATGCCTGAGATGGACGGCAAGACCGCCCTTAAAGAGATAAGAAAACTTGAGGAGGCAAGGGGACTTGATCCCACTCCGGTTTATATGGTTTCAGCCAGCGAAACGCTTGACGGAATTGAAGGGCTTGCAAACGGACTGATGAGGAAGCCACCGGCAAAACAGCAGCTTCAGGAAATTATTGAACCGCTTAAAGGCTGAAGAAACTGTACGCATTAATTACAAAAGGCAGGGATTGCGAAATCCCTGCCTTTTGTAATTCAACTACGTCAGGCTAACGGCAAAATTTATAATCCCGTCGTTACCCAGGGGCTAGCCGGGAATCTGTTTTGCAACCACCTTAAAACCTTATCCCAGATAAAACATTCGGGGATGACAATCTGGTAGAGACGCAAGATTTTGCGTCTCTACTGAAAAAACTAGAAAGTTATATCAAGCTGGGTTGTAAATGCCGGCTTGCCGCCAGGCAGCGCCTCTTCCTGTGAGCGGGTGTAGAACGGGTTGAAGAATACTGCGCCCACAAGCAGAGAAATGTTCTTTGTAAAGGCCCATGATCCACCCACAGATACTGCGCCGTTTGCATTGTTTCCGCTCATGTAGTCAACCGACAGCCAAAGTTTGTCTGATATCTCACTCATTGTCCTGTCCCATGAGGCCATTGCTCCGGAGTTGCTGTTCTTCTGGTTGGTTCCGGTTGAAAGCGCCCTCTGGGAGCCGTAGTATCCACCTGCCGAGAAGCGTCCCACAATCGGAAATGTCTTTCCAACAAGCCCGTATACGATGTTCTGCCTTGTGGATACTCCCATGTCGGGTCTGTCAAAGGTACCCATGTTGTATATACCCACTGCAAGGGCGGGAAGGTACTTTATCCCGAAGGCGTCCTCCGGTGTCCCCAGCTTTGCGTTGAAATAGAAAGGATGCTTGTCATACTGGTTGTCGTTCTGAAAGTTTGTTGTAAGGTAATCAACACCTATCTCAAGTTTGATGTTATCAAAGGGTGAAACCCCGACCGTGGCGCCCAGGTCAAACATGTTGGATCCTGCTGTTGAGCTTTGGGAAAAACGGCCGTAATAGTCAATGCCTATGTTTACCTCGCCAAACCCTTTTACGTCAGGCGAGGGTATCCATACCTGTGTGCTGGGAGTTGCAAGGGCTGCGCTGCAGATGGATAGTGTCAGGAATGCGGCCAGTAATGTACTTTTAAATGTTTTCATGATGCTTCCTCCTTGTTTGGATACTTATTAAGAATGGTGTGAAGCTTTGTATCCAGTCTAATCAGTAAACGTGCCAAGACGATTAAAACATCTGAGATGCAGATAAATAATCTTGATTTACAATAAGTTAAGAACTGTGCAACCTGAAATGACATATTTTTTCATGCAACGATACTACCTTCAGGGATCGGCTGACTGCACAAGCATTCAGCAGCATCTGACTCATTTAATATCAATCTGCAAAGGAGAATACAAATGGCTGACCATCTGGCATTTGCAAGTGACAATTATGCAGGCATATCACCTGAAGCATGGCAGGCAATGGCTGAAGCAAACAGCGGCTATGAGCCTTCATATGGTGATGACCGCTACACGGCCAGGGCATGTGAGCTTCTGAGGGAGCTGTTTGAGACAGACTGCCAGGTCTTCTTCGTTTTTAACGGCACAGCAGCAAACTCACTTGCACTGTCATCACTCTGCCAGTCCTATCACAGCATTATCTGCCACGAGTACGCACATGTGGAAACCGACGAATGCGGGGCGCCGGAGTTTTTTTCAAACGGAACAAAGATGCTGCTTGCAGGAGGAGAAAACGGAAAGATTGATCCGGCGAGCGTTGAAAACCTCATCATCAGACGTTCTGACATACATTATCCCAAACCAAAGGCGCTTTCACTTACCCAGGCCACTGAACTGGGCACCGTTTATACCCCGGAAGAGGTCCAGACTGCCGGGAAACTTGCGCGAAAATACGGACTGAGACTGCAAATGGACGGGGCGCGTTTTGCAAATGCTGTGGCTTCACTAGGCTGCAGCCCTGCTGATATAACCTGGAAGGCCGGAGTTGACCTGCTCTGCTTCGGAGGAGCCAAAAACGGCATGGCAATGGGGGAGGCCGTTGTGTTCTTCAATCGAGGACTTGCCGAAGAGTTTGATTACCGATGCAAGCAGGCGGGACAACTTGCATCCAAGATGCGCTTCCTCTCGGCCCCCTGGACTGGAATGCTTGAAAACGGCGCATGGCTTGAGCGTGCCGGAAACGCCAATCGCTGCGCAAAACTTCTGGCGGGGCGGATTGAAAAAATGGGAGGGCTTGATATTATGTTTCCTGTGGAGGCAAACTCGGTATTTGTAAGGATGCCAACGAAGCTGTCAGAGGGGCTGAAAGATATTGGATGGCGATTTTACAGTTTCATAGGGGCGGGAGGTGCAAGGCTTATCTGTTCATGGGCAACAAGGGAAGAGGATGTTGAGGCAATAATCGGGGATATAAAAACTCTTCTGAACAGTTAACTCTTTGTTGTACTTCTGGGCTGTAACCAGAAAATACAGGGGGTTGTGGGTATATCCCCATAGCTACCCCCAAAAGCATCAGATTTCAGCACTGCTTTGGACAACACCGGACAAAAGAAAAAGAAAAAGAAAAGCCCCGTATTTGCGGGGCTTTCTGTACTTAACCGGACGGGGGTGTCCATCACATTTACTAAAATAAACAATAGATAACGATAAGTTAAAAAAGGCTATTTGTATAAATGCCCCCAAAAATACCCCCAAAAATATTTCCTTGCATGGATG
>CAZXTZ010000109.1:524-9604 GCA_964643645.1 uncultured Geobacteraceae bacterium | reverse complement strand
TGGATCCCCGGGTCAAGCCCAGAATATAGCATATCAATTATGCACTTTTTACTAAAAATGAATAATTAAAATGATAAATGACATTATTGTTAATCATTTATTGTATTATTATGATAATTGTATATGAATAAAAAGGATTTAAATATGCAAAATGTAACGTATAGTGAAAAAATAGAAGCATTGTTGAAGCATTTCAGGTTTTCAACAAAACTCGCAGCTGCGTTAAATGTACATAGAATGTCTATCCAAAATTGGAAAGAAGAGAGTGCCGCTATTTCAAAAGAAAACAGACTGGCAATTGATGTACTTTATTCTAAATATTGCATCATTCCAAATATTTGACTTTACATTCAGCAGATCAAATACCTGATCCTTATGCTCCGGCAGATTGAATTGGCGATAATGCCCAACAATGAAATCAAAATGACGTTCCAGAACAGTTGAGGCTGGATCAAGGTTCCGTATCAAAGCCAGACCGGAAGGTTGAGCCGGAAAGGTGACAATATCCAGATCCGGCCTCATCTCCTTCAGGCAGGGAATGATCTTCCATACATCGCCTATCCAGAATGCCGTCTGCCTGACCCGTTCGGTAATAGTCCGGTTGACCGGCAGGCAGTCATGGATAAAGACGATTGAATCAGGATGCGCAAATTTTTCAAGGTTTATCAGATCCCGCAGGGCTTGCTCAAACAGGTGCAGCCCGTCAATAAAGGCCGTATCAAAACAGGGCTGTTCCATCACAGTTCTTAAATCCGTTTCTTCAAAAAACTGGTCGCTTGTCATTTTGAACAACCTGGGGGTATTTTCAGGAGATATAAATACCTGGTTACCGGGCACGGCAGTAACCGGATCTATGCCAATTGCAAGGGTCTCAACTCCGGCAAGCGCCAGGGATTTACCGCTGGAAACTCCGATTTCCAGATAGACCGATGGACGCCGTACCCGATGCGCCATCTGCAACAGCGTGTAGTACTCCTCAAACTGCCCCAACTGTTCGCCGACATCACACTGTGAGAGCACAAGGGGAAGCTCTGAAAGACTCGGGTCAATCGTCCGCACCAGTCCGCATACAGCCCTGGCAGCGTCTATATCCCCCTTTTCCCGAAGGATATCTGCCTTAAGGGTAAGATAGTGAAGAGATGCAGGGGCCAACTTGTATGCGACGTCCAGCAGCGAGGCAGCAGCATCAAACTGGCGCTGATAGCGCAACATAATGGCAGTGCAGGCCAGTGACTCCGGCAGGTCTGCGCAACCGGCAATAACCCTGCTGTAGCCGGACAGGTCTGTGATCCCCCAGTAACGCTCATAAAATGCGATCAGGTCGCAGGCGGTTCTGTGCATGACGTTGATATCAAAAGGATCGCGTCTGTTGTCAGCCTCCTGAGCCGCAATCGCTTCCAGCACCAGATCAATATGCTGTCTGACCCTGGCATCTCCCTGATTCATTGATATTCACCCGTATTGTTTGCACGTAATCCGCGCAGCCGGTGCAGGGCATTTTCCAGCAGCACTGCCCGGGCAGTTGTTGTGTGTTGCTGAATAAAGGTCTGATATTCGAGCTGTCTGTCAAACGGCTCCTCCCTGTAGCGTATGACCAGTTGCTCAAACTGCTGATAAGAGTTAACGCGGTCTGCAAGAGCATTTACACCCAACAGCTCAAACTCCTCAGTATCCGGGTAACGGCCAACCAACCGGCAGAAGCAGCCTATACTCTCGTAAAATCTGGGGCTTACCGGATCAAGTCCGCCTGTATCCCTGGAACCATCCATACCGGATGTTGAGACAAGACTTATGTTGCTGCGCTTAAGCATTGCCATGAATCCAGTTCTGGTGTCACTCGCTTCCAGCAAACCCCGAGACGACGAGTGAAAATAGAGTGTTCCCTGCTTCTTTACGGTTGTTACATACTCAAGATCAGGAAAACGCTCCATCAGGGTTGACATGTAGCGGTCCAGAACCGGATTGGTTCTGCCAAATTGTATAATATCAATATCTTTGTGAGGCACAACGTCCAGCTGATATTGATCCGGAAGTGAATAGGGCAGATAGGCCACATGACTGCATCCTTTCTCCCGCAGGATTCTGAATGCCTCCATGCTTGTGACGAATACCAGTTCAAGTTTCGCTGTCTGCCTGATAAAGCTATCAATATCCTTTAACCAGACATCCATTACAACCGGCACGAACCGGCCATGACAGGGAAACCGGTCAAGAGCTCCGGCAATCTGTATGAAACAGAGCTCATATCCGGCTTCAGAAGGTTCTTCAAGCTTTGAGCGTTCCCAGGCATCATACCCCAGAATCACGGCGTCAAGCGATTTTGAAAGAACATCCTCCCATTCATAGACCATAAGCCAGGAAGGCCAGTCACTGCAACCACGGTTGGAGACAATGCATCTGAAAAACGGCTGTACCTGCTTCCGGGGTGCTCCTGAAAGCTGTATCAGCTCGCCATCCTCTTTAAGGTTAATTTCAAACTGGAGAGAGCGTAAACGCAACTCCTCCGGTGAATAGCTGTCCCGTTTGCCGTTAAAGATAATCGCCAGCAGATCATCGAGACGGTGGTTATATGTGTGGGCGGCATGCACCATCATTCTGGCGCGCCTGGCAATTTTCTCCCGTAATGGATCGTTTTCCAGATAATAACTGACAATTTCTTCCAGGTTTTCTTCGGTATAGATGACGATCTCCTCGCCATCCTTGAAAAGCAGCTCCTGGGCGCTTCCAGAAGTCTGGCTGAACAACTGCATAGCGCCGGTTGATGGCAGCTCAAAGAAACGCATGTTCAGGTCATCAAGGGAAGCGTGGTTGAATCCGATCTTTGAGGCAGAGAAGAGACGGGCCATATCTTCAAGGTAACAGCGTTCATAATGCACCGGAGCTACTCTGGCTATTTTTGAAAGCAGATGCTCACGGTTGGGGTTCATACCGCCTACAAACCCGACCGGGTAGATCCGCGGAATGCCGTAATCACAGTGCAGGTCAGGGTCGCAGGCAAGGGGCAGCCAATAGGACTGCTTATTTGTCTTCCGGAAGAAATCAAGTGCGTTCAATTGCGCAATAAACAGGTAGTCAAAGGCTTTAGTATGTTCCTTGTAATATGGCGGATCAAAATGGGCATCAATAAGGTAACAGGCCTTTGGGCAGGGAAGCGCATCAAGATGTTGAGGAAGATGGCTGAACCTGCCAACGGAATCAACCCAAAGGTAGAGATCGGGGTGATCCTCTTTGGGCAGAGCGGCCAGCAGGGCCTGCATATCAGGCATGAATGATGTCTCGATATCAAGCGGCAGAACAGGATGCCGTATCCCCATGGCGTTGCCCAGCTCAAGAGGCATGGTCGGCCCGACGGTTATGACACGACAGATCTTTCGCAGGGCGCGTTCAAGGTAGACAGCAGTTGTGACCGGATTGGATACATAGCCGAGCCAGACCGTATAGGGTAGACAGTCAGTCAAGCCTCCAGACCAGGTTGCAACGCATTCATTGCCGCACGCAGGGACTGGCTTCGCAGTTCAGCGGCACTCCAGGTATCTTCTTTTTGTCCTGTCACAACAGCCAGAAGATCCTGTACCCGGTGATCATATGTGTGAGCGCCATGGGCCAGCAACCTGCCCCATTGCCCAATACGCTCAGCCAGATGGCTGTGTTTCAGGTAAAACCGGGCAACATCACAAAGGGTTCCATCCTGATACAATGCGTAATCCTCACCGGCAACAAACAGCTCAGTCTGCCCGCTGTTGGCTGCCATATCGGACAACAGCAGGCTGCCGGTAGAAAGCACCTCAAAAAAGCGCATATTAAGATCGTCATCAAAACTGGAGTTAAAAACAATCTTAGATGCAGAAAAAACTGTAGCCATCTCGTCCCAGAAACAGCGTTCCTGATGCAGTGGCAACTGCTCGCCAAGCTGTTTCAAGAGAATATCGCGACGTGTCCCCCCAATTACGCTGCCCACAAAACTTATCTCATAGCGTTTCTCCGTGATATTCCCGCAATGAATATCCGGATCGCAGGCAACCGGCAGCCAGTGGCTAAAGGGCCCGAGCTGACCCACCTGTTCAACATACTGACGGTGTACCACAAAGGCATGATCAAACTGCCCGGCAAAATCTCTATGCAGCTCAAGAGTTATGTGCATATCAATCAGACAGCAGGCCTTGATGCATGGCAAGGCAGGTATATTCTGCGGGAAATAGCCGTAAACGGATTCAACCCAGAGATAGATGTCAGGCCGATCTTCCGGGGCAGTCTGATTCCATAGCTCCAGCATGTCGGGATCGGCCACGGTCTGTATATCATGTGGAAGTATCGGCAGCTTCATATTCTCAAGCGACCAATTATGAAAAGCTTCCTGCGAGATTCGCGGGCCGATAGTAGTCACCCGGCAGACCTTGCGCAACGCCCGCTCAAGATAGGCAGCCGTGGTTACGGGATAGGATACATAAGCCAGCCAGATATGCGGTTTAAGGCCAGACATACTCGTTTCTTCCTTTCAGATATTTCAAGAAAGTCTTTGCAGATCAAGGTAGGTATTCCAGAGCAATTCCCGTGCGGATACGATATCCTGCTCACTTAGCGCCGATGTTGAGACAGTGCTGCTGTATTCACCTGAACGCCCTTTGTACCAACTGGCATCACGAAAGGCTATGTCGTAGCGATCAGGATTCTGGTAGATATCAGTCCCCCGGTAGACGGTCAGAATAGTTACATCCAGAACATCCGGCTCTGTCTCCAGAATAAACCTGCGCGACGCCTCAACCGTTTCCCAGGTCTCACCCGGAAGCCCCACCATCATCAACGCCTTTACCCTTATCCCATGGCTCTTTGCCCAGAGTATGGCATTGCGGTTTTGCTCAACGGTCTCGTGCTTTTTTATGGTGTTCAACAGTTGCTGGCTTCCGCTTTCAACTCCGATCAATACCTCGTGGCAGCCTGCCTGGGCCATTCTTGAAAAAAGCTCCTGATCCACCTGATCAGAACGGACAAAACAGCGAAACTGTATATCCTTTTTCTCCATCCCGCTACAGATAGAGACAAGCCGTTTTCTGTTTATGGCGATAGTATCGTCGTAAAACATGACCGCTCCGTAACCGAGGCTTTTGATCTCGTCAATTTCTGCCAGTACATTTTCGGCGGAGCGCAGAAAGATCCCCTTGTCCATTACAGCCTTGCAGCAAAAGGAGCATTTCCCGTTGCAGCCTCTGGAAGAGATCATGGTTGTGGCAGGCCTGTCGTTGATTTTGTAATGATAGCGATGGGCCTCTGTCCGGTCGGGAAAAGGAAGATCGTCAAGGTTTCTGATCCGCTTTGCCTGAAGCAGACCTTCCGGCCGTGTCCTTACAATATGCTCAATCAGTTCTTCCCCTTCACCGCTTACTATAAGGTTATATACACTGTCCAGATCTGTCGGTGAAATGGATGCATGGGGGCCGCCTGCCACGGTGTAGGCATCACGCCGTAGCTTCAGCATCTCGGATAGTTGCGGGGTTGTTCCGGTAACGAACAGCTCCCCGTCCGGCAGTTCGTCACCAAGCCCCAGATCAACTAGCTGCGCGTCAATCCCCCTGGATTTAAGCATCCCTGACAGATACATGATCCCCAGAGGAGGCATTACAGCCTCATTATCAAGAAACGGGCTGCGAGGGTTTACAAAACTGATCATTAAAGCAGCCTCCGGCTTTCAGACATGGCGTTAAAATACTGGCGTTCAAGTTGTGCAGCGGTATTACGAAGCTTATTTCTGCCAGTACACACTGTACGGGTCAATTGTGATGAGAGGCGCGACAATCCCCTGTGAAGCCCTGAAATCCTCAATTGCCTTACGGCAACCTTCAAGCGTGTAATCATCCACAATACAGAAGCCACCTTCAGAGAGCTTAGAATAAAGGCAGGTCAAAACATCCATTGTTGAAGCGTACATATCCCCGTCAAGCCGAAGGAGACTCAACTTTGTGATTGGAGCGCCGGGGAGGGTTTCGCTGAACCATCCTTCAATAAATTCAACCTGCTCATCCAGAAGTCCATATTCATAAAATCGTTTTTGAACCTGATTTTTGCTGACAGCAAGATATTCGTAACTATGCAGCGGGTCACCATGATCTTGCAGGTATCCGCCGGACTCGCCAGTTGGAAGGCCTTTGAACGAATCGGCTACATATACCTTCCTGTCTTTTATGGCGTAGGCTTCCAGAACGGCCCGCATGAATATGCAGGCGCCTCCTCTCCAGACACCTGTTTCAATGAAGTCGCCAGGTATCTGATGATTAAGCACATATTCCATGCAGGACTGGATGTTATCAAGACGCTTTATGCCTATCATCGTATCAGCGTAATAAGGCCAGTAACCGCCATTTTTGCGAAGGTTCTCGTCAGGATCAAATTTTACGGCCAATTCCAGCCCCACCCTGCGAAAATGCTCAACCATTTCGATTACCTGTCCTAATTGATCTGATGGCAAGTTTAATTTAGCGCTTTCAAGCATATTGTTTTTTTGGAGAAACTCAAAAGGGATGAGCGGTTCCTCCCACAAGGTGTAGGAAAGACATTTTTTCATTATATCAAGGTACTTCCATGCAATGTTCATTGAAGCAGCTCCTGTTTGAGCCTTGCGATCATGCCGATCAGCTCCTCTGTCTTGTATGACCGTGCAGCCTGTAGAGCCAATTTAAGCGCTTCCTGCAAGTGAGCGGCAGCATAGCGTTCCTCAATCTCTATCATGGCTCGTTCATAGAGCGGTTGATCCAGCTGGGCAAACCAGATATAGGTCTGTTCAATAACTCCTTTGCAGCTGATTGTCGGGGACAGCCCAAGCATCACATTTACCGCCTGCCGCACCCCATGACCTTGATCATGAAAATCGTGGCCTGTCAAAAGCCCCCCTGGGCGAAGCGCAGCAAGCCCCATCATAATATCATGGCGCACAGATTCATAGTCATGGGCGCCGTCAATAAAGATAAGATCGAAATTCTGCCCTGCCAGCATCTCTGCGAAATCATAAGAAAAACCGCGCAGCATCTTCAGTTGTGTGCCCATAAAAGAGGTGTTTTTAACAAACTGCTGCATAATAATGTTGCCATCGGCAATACGCTCCCGGGCAATATCAACGAAGTCTCCCTGAGAAAGGTAGTCATGCCAGGGATCAATGCAGAATATCCTGATTCCCCGATCTTTGATGGCATGCCCCATAACCATTGCAGATGATCCGTTAAACGATCCGATCTCCAGAATTTTCGCGTTATCGGGCAATATTTTACAGAGGCGGTAGAGCGCCAGCACCTCCGGTGGCTGAATCAGACCGTCTATGGCGATAACCGCATCAAGCAGCGCCTGCTCTTCAGAAGTGACCTCCCCGTTTGCAAGCGCTATAATTTCGGACTCTGTCAATCCACAGAATGAAGGTGTATTTTCTTCCGACATCATAACTCCCGGGAATCGTGCATTGTGCAGGTACGGCAGATAGGCAAGGGCAAATAGCCAAACAGCAGCTTGTTACGGATCCTGTTATATATCGGACTGTGCCATATTTCACGAACATTGTTTTTATTAATGGAGCCAAAAACATGTCTTGAACAGTAATCATTACAGCAGAGTATCGCCTGCCCCTTCCAATTAAATGCAATGTTTGAGAAACCACTTGCACAGCGCATGATCTGGCGTACCAGTGAAGGATCAGGCATGGGGGCCTCTATAACTCCACCTCTGTTAAAATAATCTTTACTGTAATACATCGGTATTATTTCAAAATTATTAAGATGTCCCTGGATTTTAGCGGCTTCAGCCTGTGTCTGTTCAACTACTTCAAGCAGTTTTTCCTGATGTAGAGAAATTCGGAAAAAAGAGACACCAGCTTCAAGCAGGCTTTGAAATCTTTCAATTGTAAGGTAATGACCATTTGTAAACAGATTAATAACTGAGTCGGGAAACTGACGACGGATATAGGCAATAAATGTTTCAAGCCGCTTGTCCAGCAATGGCTCACCGTACATGCTGGGTATGATCTCTCCGGCATAATCAGGCATAAACTCTTTTAAGGAATCAACAATTCGGTAAAAGTGTTCTTCTGTCATGTAAGACGGCGGTTTGGCATAAATTGTTGAGTGAGGACAGTATGAACAGCTCAGATTGCATACTGTAGTAGTTTCTATCGAAACAGAACTGATCTCTGTTATTTTGAGATCAAAGAGAGTGGCAAGTTTGTCCGTTGATTCAATATCTACATCAGGAAAACCTTTAAAACCTGACCCAAATTCTCCTTTTAGCCGACAATCCCGGAGATTGAAAGCATTGAAAATTTGCTCTGATGGCATAATATTACGATACAGAAAGAGAGATTCCAATATCGACAGCAGACTTTGACCCTTATGCTTCTTCCAGAATGTGAGAGTTGGATAGCTGGTACGCAGGAGTCCTGCCCTGTCGTCATTTTCAGCAATCAGCCACACGAACTTCCCTAAGGCACCGGCAAGATGTGTGACATCATTCTCAAAACCTATCATTAAATCAACTTGTTGTGCCCATGAGGCGATGTCGGTATAATTATCAGCATGTTCAGCAACATCAATGTACCGAAAATATGTGGGAGGTAGTTCATCGGTTTTAACTGAAGCGGGGAAAAATAAAAAAGTGGTGTTATTACGGACTGTAAGAGGCAAAACCTGCACAAGCTGTTTCAGCGAGATACCAGCAGCTTCTGCCTGGCCATATAATGCAATCCCGATACAGAGGGTATCCGCCTGTATGATCTCCTTCTGCAAGGGTATGCAGTCAATATACGGAATGCGAATATTAGAGGTATCTTCAGCCAATATGCTCCATTTTAGCAGTAAAGGCAGTTTTGTCAGATCATAGGTAATATCAGCGTGGCAATCATCTGCCTCGTTACGGCCTATTACCTTAATGTCTGGAAATGAAATCTGTATTAACGATCTCAAACCTTCCAGGTCATCCACAGCAAGACATACAGATTCAGCTTCTGGCAGATACATCAAATAGCGTAAGGCCATAAAAAGCTCGCCTGTGTTTTCAGGGGCTAATATCAGCCAGGATTTATTTGTCAGATGTTCCATCTATGCTACATC
>CAZXTZ010000109.1:0-514 GCA_964643645.1 uncultured Geobacteraceae bacterium | reverse complement strand
GTTGGGTCAGCAGTTTTTGGGCATGCAAAACAAGAGCATCCCATCCAGTATCTGAATCTGAGCTGGCAACCACCAATATCGTCGGATACCACAACGCCCTGTTGTCCCGCTCTGCCCATCGCCATTCCCGGAAAGAAGGCAACAGCAACAAGACCGGCTTGCCCAGTGCCCCAGCGAGATGTGCTACCGCCGTATCAACGGTTATCACATAATCAAGCGCCAGAATCAGGGCTGCTGTGTCTGCAAAGTCAGCAATCAGATTGGTCAGATCATGCAGGTTGGCATACTGAAGCCGCTGTGTAGCAGTCAAGGTCTCCGGCCCGATCTGAAGACTGTAGAACTGAGTCTGCGAAAGCCCCAACAACGGGGCCAGATCATTAAATTGCATGGAACGCAACCTGCGATTGCGCGGGTCGCCGCCACCACAGGCCCAGGCCAGACCGACTTTTAATTCAACCCGTTTCTGGCAGGTGACACTCGTAGAGACGCAAAATTTTGCGTCTCTACCGTTTTC
>CAZXTZ010000108.1:0-9675 GCA_964643645.1 uncultured Geobacteraceae bacterium | reverse complement strand
TCCTGATGGATATCTCCATGCCGGTTCTGGGTGGGGTTGAGGCAACCGGAATAATCCGCCAGGAAGAGAAGGAAACAGGGCGGCACATTCCTGTTATTGCCCTGACTGCCCATGCCCTGCGCGGTGACCGTGAATATTACTTGAACAACGGTTTTGACGGGTTTGTTTCAAAACCGGTGGACATGCAGAAACTGGCTGAGGAGATTGGTCGGGTGGTCTGATTCGGAGCAGTTCAGATTCCTGTCCTACCCCATGCTCCCCATACTTGCCAACCCGAATATATGCTCCGGATGGTAGGCTGGCGGCTGTCCGGCGTACATGAGATCCACCTCGCTGCTGACCGTAAAACCTCTGCTCGTGAGCATTTTTGATGCAGCCCTGTTTCCTGCAGGAACATCCAGCATTGTGGATCCCCCATGGTTTTGGACACGCTCAATCAGCAGTTCGGCTGTTTTAGGTTCAATGGCGCCAAACGGGCCTATCTGTCGGCGCCGGCCGATTTTCTGCAGTACAAGAAAACCTTTGTCTGTACCTGTCACAGAGCCTCCGGCTGCCGCATGGTTAAGCAGATCAGACCTTTCATCCCCCCAGCCCAGACAGTCAATTTCCACCCAGCCACTTTCAAGTCTGCCAGCTGCACTACTCTCCGAAACATCACCACATACTCCTTCCCATCTTCTGATTCTGTCGCAGCTCCTGAAACCGCTTCTTTCGTAGATCGGCCTTCCGTAGGTTGAGGCTGTAAGCCAGACTGTGGTAACACCATTACGCTGCAGTACTTTCATGGCCTGTGCGAAGAGAGTTGTGCCGATACCTCGCCCCCTTACAGCTGCGGCAACCAGCAGATTACCTATCCAGCCCGACCTGCCATGGCGCACCGCAGTTACAAACCCCACCTGCTTTCCATCCTCATGGCATACAAGGCAGCCTTCAGATGATCGTTCAAGCAGAAAGGCAAGTTCACGGCTGGTGCTTATCCATCCTTCATCTTTGGCAAGTGAAAGAAAGGGGTGGATATCGTCAGGACTGAAGTTTGTTATCTGCATGGCAGCGCCCTCTCTGATAAATTCTTACAAAAAACCTATGGCATCTGCCCTGCACTGCTTGCAATGCCGCATCTGTCCTATGATCCGCTCGTTGCTGTTGCGCACCTCTGCCAGATATTCAGCTGTCGGGGCCGGGATATGGGCCAGATCAGCCTGTGGTATCAGCGGCATCACGTTCATTACAAAGACTCCGATATCCCTTATCCGCTCGGCAATCATCCGGATCTCCGTCTCGTTTATGCCGGGAATAAGAACAGTGTTCACCTTGACAACCATTCCCAGTTCAACAGCCCGTTGCACCCCTTCGTACTGGCTGGCCAGCAGGATCTCAGCTGCATCTTTGCCGCTGTAGCGTTTCCCGTGGTAGAAGATGTGACGGTACACTTTAGCTGCAGTCTCCGCTGTCACTGCGTTTATGGTTACTGTCAGACTATGAAGGCCCAACTGGTGGAGGCGGTCAAGTGACTCCGGCAGCAGCAGGCCGTTTGTGCTCATGCATTTCATAAGTCCAGGGAACTCAGCGCCCACCAGCCTGAATGTCTCAAAGGTCTGCTGATTGGCAAGGGGGTCGCCCGGGCCAGCTATACCCACCACTCTCATGGTGGGCCCCATCATTGGCGAGGCCATGACTTCACGGACTTTTTGCAATGCTTCAGCCGGAGTAATCAGGCGGCTTGTAACGCCTGGACGTGATTCGTTGGCACAATCATGCTTCCTTGTGCAGTAGCCGCACTTGATGTTGCAGGCCGGGGCCACAGCAAGGTGCATACGACCGTTGTTTTGATGGTTGGCGCCAAAACAGGGGTGCCCCTGTATTTTTTTCATCTGTCCGCAGGTAGTTGACATAATAAAAGCTCCTTTCAAAAAAGAAACGGCGCCGCAGGGAGTCATCCCTGCAGGCGCCGTTGCCTGAGATGTATATCTCTAGGCATAGAGCGTGCCATGTTTTAAATTCCAGTGATTCAAATATGTTAGTGGTTGCAGTTGCTGTCTGGTGCTTATTTTGTAATCATTTTTTACTATCTGGTGCAGATACAACGATGAAACGGTCGTCAAACAGATCCTCCAGTAATGGACGTACCTCCAGCCAGCTTAAACCACCACCACCACAGCCGGGGCGAGGTACAACAACCTGCTGCCACCCCTTAAGGTCAGCCATCTGCCTCAGTTCAATGGCCGATTGCCGTATCAGCTTTTTGTCCGGCTGTGAATATGGAGTTTCTTCAACCGGAAAGCTTACAAGGCCAGGCAATATCTGATGTACATGGTTGCCAGCGGCCTTTATCTGCGCTCCCAGCAGGGCTCGAATTTCCGGAAAATGTTCTGCAGCCTGTTTTGCGACTCCACGCCCCGGAACAGTTCTGCCGTCACCGGTTATTGAGCCATTGGTAGTAATGGCAATCACCGCTTTTTCTCCGAACGACCAGATGTCAGCCTGCAGTTCTATCATAAGGGAACACTCCTTGCTTGGTGCTACAGCATGATTCTAAATCTTGATCCATCAGAACTTAAAGAACGTGCCAGATCCGCCTTTGTGGGAATGGCCGTTGGCGATGCCCTTGGGGCCACGGTTGAGTTTATGACCACGCCCGAGATCGTGGCAAAATACGGGGTCTTCAATGAGATTACCGGCGGAGGCTGGCTGCGCCTGAAAGCTGGTCAGGTTACTGATGATACCGAAATGGCGCTATGTATTGCCAGGGCAGTGTCAAAAAATCAGTCGTGGTCACGGGAAGCCATTGCCATGGAGTTTGCAAAATGGCTCAAATCAAGGCCGGTTGACTGTGGAGATACCTGCCGTAAGGGAATCAGGGCATATATGCTTAACGGGACCCTGGAGGTTCCTTATAACCAGTGGGATGGCGGCAATGGAGCTGCCATGCGGATGCTGCCTGCGGCGCTTTTTTCCTTCCCCGACTTCGAGCTGATGAAAAAGTATGCAATTGAACAGGCACGACTCACCCATCATCAGGCATTGTCAGATGCAACCTGTATATGCCTTGGCAATCTGCTTCACCTCATCCTCAAGGGGGTGTCAAAGAGCAGGCTCCGCCGTGAAGTTGAGGGATTCACAGCAAGGTTCCCGGGCTTTAATTTTGAACCATACCGTGGTCTTGCAACGGGCTATGTTGTTGATACAATGCAGACTGTGTTCCACTGGTTTTTCAAGGGCAGCGGCTTTGAGGAGTGCCTTGTGGGAACCGTCAATCAGGGGGGGGATGCCGATACTACAGGCGCTATCTGCGGAATGCTTGCCGGTGCCTATTACGGAAAGGAGGGCATCCCGAGACGTTGGCTGAAAAAGATGGATTCCCGGCTGATCCGTGAGCTTGAAGAGCATGCGGACAGGCTTGTTATGGCAAGTCCTGCCGGTCGCTTTTTCTAATCAACTCTTCAGCCAGCCTTGCCATACTTACCCTGCGGGCCATAGATCTGCTGCGAATTGCCCTGAATGCAGCATCCTCAGTGATCTGCTCCTTCTCCATCAAAAGCCCCTTTGCCTTTTCAATAACTTTACGTTCAGACAGTTTCCTCTCCAGTAGCTCAAGCCTTGCAGAAATTTCAGAAAGCGCAAGCCCCTGCTTCATTGCAGTGGCAATGGCCCCGTGGATGGCTGAAGAAACAGCAGGAACGGCTAATAATGATGCATATCCAGCTGATGCTGCCCTGGCGGCAAGCAGTGAATCAATATAATTCGATACAAAAACTGAAGGGATGCAATAGCCTTTGCCTGTTATGGCTCCCAGATCAATTGCATCAAGAAAGGGAGGTTCGTGAACAACGAACATCAGGTCAGGCAAGGCAGATTCCAGGCTTCTTCCAAGGCTTTCGGCAGTTAGTGCAATCCTTGCAGTTCCATAGCCGGATTCGGATATAAGCCCTTCAAGATGCCTGATCCAATGTTTTCCATATCCATAAACAAGAGTGTCCATAGCCCCGATAAAGCATTAGTCATACCAAAACCGGCTTTTTTTCAGCTGCCAGTCCCTCTCCCGCCCTTTCAGTTGCAAGCCCCTGCTTTTCAAAAAGCCCGGCAATAAATTCTTCAGGAAATATTTTCTTCCAGCCGCCGTGAAAACAGTTTGCCGTCAGCAAAATCCCTCCTGGGGCAAGCATCGCCGAAAAGTTATAGATAAGCTGCTCCAGCTGGTATCTGACATTGATAATCGGCCCTCCAATCAGGCCATTGCATATAATCAGATCAAAAATTTCATCCTTTGCATCATGCTTCAGCAGGTCAACGCAAGCGAAGGCCGGAACTGTTGTGGTACTGCACTCTATAAGTGGCCTTACAAAGTTTTCGTATCCAAGATGACGATCAGGCGCATCATAAAAGCACCTGGTTTTCGCTGCCCATACCTCCAGTGGGTCAACTGTCCAGCCATAAATCTCGCTGTTCTCTGAATTAAATCCTGCCTGGGCAATGACGCTGGCAATCTCCCATGTGCCTTCTCCTGTTCCCGAAGCTGCATCAAGTACCTTTAAATCAGATTTCCCAGCCTCTCTCAAACAAGAGAGCTTTTGCAAAAGCCAGCACGACTGTAAAGGATAGCGATTAAATCCACTGCCGTTAAAACGGGGGGGAATAAATGAATAGAAAACGAACCGCTCCAGCAAGACTCTGTCATTCAGAATAGTGGAGAAAAAAATTGCTGGATTCGGGGATATCTGGAGCCATTGCGGTAGTGAGGCAAAGCAGTCGGCCCAGCTTTGTGGATTGTGGAAAGGTGTGCTGGAAAAAACAGGTCTGGTTGTCAGGATAGCGTCATATATCCGGAAAGCAGCCGCTTGTACTGTACGGACAGGGAGGTGGAACTCGCTTTGTAGCCTTATCTCCCGTGTTACAGATAGACCAGGCGCTGGTAATGGTTCAGTTGATAAAGCCGCATATCTGGTAAAGACTTTGTGAAGCCTGGCAAGAGTGGCCCTGAAAAGTTCAGGGCAAGGAGTTTTTATCAGTGGACATTCAGGCACTTTGGTAAATGCGTATCGGGTTGTACAGGGTGTCCCTTTCAACCGGTGTCTTTCCGGCTATCCTGATCAGACGGATAAGTCTGTCAAGTGTAAGCGACTGGGGTGATGCTGCTCCCGCATCATGGCCTATCTTCTCTTCAATCACTGTTCCATCAAGGTCATCAACCCCAAATGAGAGAGAAACCTGGGCTATCTTTTCTCCAAGCATGACCCAGTAGGCTTTAATATGCTGGAAGTTATCAAGAAAAAGTCTTGCAATGGCAAGTGTCTTTAAGTCGTCAAGGCCAGATGTGCCTTTTGTGTCAAGCTTGAGGGGTGAATTCTCCGGTTGCCAGGCAAGGGGAATAAAAACCTGAAATCCGCCGGTTTCATCCTGAAGCTCGCGGAGCATCCCCATATGTCGCACACGATCCCGATGATCTTCAACATGTCCGTAAAGCATTGTGGAGTTTGTTTTCAATCCGGCATTGTGTGCGATTTTGTGGATTTCGAGCCACCTGTTGCCGCTTATTTTTTCCGGGCATATCTTCTGGCGTACCTCGTCAACGAGTATTTCGGCGCCGCCGCCCGGCATTGATCCAAGACCCGCCTGCATCAACTGTTCAAGAACCTCTTCTGTGGAAAGAGCGCTGATACGGGCAAAGTAATCTATCTCCACAGCAGTAAACGCCTTGATATGGACAGTTGAGGCTGCGATGGAGATTTCACGCAATAGCTCCAGATAAAAAGAGAAGGGAAGATCCGGGTGCAGCCCGCCAACAAGATGGACTTCTGTCGCCCCTTCAGCAGCAGCGGCAACAGCACGCTGTACCATCTGATCCATAGTCAGCGAGTATGAGTCGGCCGCATCTGCCGTTCGGGCGAATGCACAAAAAGCACAACGATTTACGCAGATATTTGTGGGGTTTATGTGACGGTTAAGGTTGAAGTAGACCTTGTCGCCGTTTTTCTGGTGATTTACACGGGCTGCGAGTTCGCCTATTGCAAGCAGATCATTTGATGCGTAAAGGGCCAGGGCATCGTTTTCTGAAATCCTCTGGCCATTGCTGATCTTTTCCGAAATTTTATCAATCAGACACATTATATGCACACCCTTTATCTCACAGCAAAATTGGCAAAACTGATAAACCTTAATACGATAAATCACTGTTGCCTGATGGCTCACCTTACCGTAATATAACGCGGCAAATCAACAGGGAAGGTATTATGCCTGCACTTATAATAACCGACATACCCCGAATAAAGGCGATCTTCCAGAAAATTGATCCGGACGGAAAAGATGCGCTTGTGGTAAGTGAGATACACAGGGGAATTGAAGAACTGGACAGGCTTGCCCCTGATCTTGTCATAATACAGAATCACCTTTCCGGAATCTCTGCCGACATAATCCTCAAACATTTTAAATCCCGAAGCGCTGAAAGAACAGTCAGGTTTGCTCTTATAAGCCCTTCAGGCAGCATGTCGGATGAAACAGATAAAAGTTACGAGCTTATTCTTGACCCGAACCTCCCTGAATCAGATATAGCCTCTGATATTGACTATCTTCTTTATGGCAGGGGTAAAAAGCCAGTACGAGGAAAAAACAGTTCCCCTGTTCCTCAATCTGATGAGGCAACTCTGCCTGTCAAACAACCTCCACCTGCAATTGATTACAGCTTACCGGCTACTTCAGAGGTTTTAAAGGAGACAGAAGGCATCTCTTACCGCTTGCCTGGAAAGGCAAATAAAAGGATAGTTTCAGCCTTCAGCCAGCAGCTTGACACAAATTCGGCAGATATCTCCCCGGCTGCCCTGCATGGGGCTCCTGTGATTGAATACTACAGGGACAGGGATCTGGCCATCAGGGATCTTCACAATAAGGACCATCTGCTGGTTGATCCTGACATGGTTGTCCCGTTATACCGCCGTCCATCGTTTTTACTGGTTACTGCAACGCTTGTTCTGGTTGTCGGAATAACATTATTTCAGCACAGAACCTCACAGCCCAGGAAGGAGCTTCCCCTTGAAATCCCGGTAAAAGCAAATCAGCAGTATCAGACAGCAGCCAGCCACATCCACTCCACCTCTGGATGCTGCAAATCCGATCCCGCCGGACAAGATAATATCACATGGCCCGGGAAGACCGGCCAAACTCCCTTCATTCATGCCACTGTCCGGCCTTGACCCTTCATACGGCAAGGAACACCCCGGCTGGGAGAGCTACAGGGGAGCCACAAGCGAGTACAGGGTATTCAGGGAACCGGATTCAACAATAAAAGCGATACAGGTTATTGACCGTAGCGGATCAGGAATGCAGGAATCTTTTTACATAAGCGCCTTAAAGGAACTGGCAGGCGCAACAGCCATGCGGACAACTTCATCTGAAATAAAGGAAGGATACGAAATAAGGAAAGGGGAGGTTGCCGGACTTCAGCTTGTGCAGTACCGCGACGCCCAGGGTGGGCGTCTGCGGGGATTTGTAGTTACATGGCCGTGATTGATTCGAGACTTACTGTCCCGACATATTCAGGTAGCACTCCGCCCGGTTGAGCGAAGCCTCTGCCATCAGCTGGGATTGTGGGTAGAGGCGTATAAACTCGTTGAAAAGAGTTATCGCTTCCTTGCAGTTTCCCTTCCTTGCAGCAGCAAGGGCTCTGGCATATCTGGTCTGCTCCTCACGTCCTATTTCCATCGGTTTTGTCGTTTCTGCAGCAACTTTTTCAGCAGAAACCGGATTTGCTGAAACCGGAGCTTCTAAAGAGGGCGTTTTTTTTGCATAACCGGGCTCAGCTGTCTTTTGGGGAACAGGCAATGCCGCCCCGGCAATTTCCTGCCTTTTCTTTTTACCAATTGAGCTGTTTTTTGAATTTACAGGCACCCTGAGAATATCTCCCGGATGAATCAGGTGAGGATTCCTGATACTGTTGAAAAGTAGTATCTGCGGGTAGTAGATCCCCTTGCCGGAATACCGCTTTGATATACCTGAAAGTGTATCTCTATTATTGACAATCACCTCACGCACAAGCACACCGTCCTTTGAAATCTGCTCTTCTTCGTTGCCTGTCAACGGTTGCGGAAGGTAGATGTATTCCTGTGCGGTTGCAAAAGCAGCCATTTGAAACGAAATAACCATAAAAAATAAAATGTTACGAATCAGTAACCCCATCTCAATACCTGTTCCCGAGTTGATCAAGATAAACAAGAGTGCTCTTCAACTGAAGCCCTGTCCCCACAACTGTGCCGGGCTTTACGCGGAATGTGGCCTTTATGATCCGCTTTTCAGCTGCTCCAAGTTCTCCCAGACGCCACCCCGTTCCAAATGCAACAGATTTGGAATCTGTTGCCGGATCTGATGAGACGAGCTCCATCTGCTCCGGCCATGATGCTTTCAGTTCAACGCCTTTGGCAATGGTTGACCCCTGATTGAGCACAGACAGTTCAACTGTAAGCAACTCACCCGGAACAAGGAGACCACCTTTGCCTTTCATGGCAAGTTGCAGTACAGGTCTTGAGAAACCCAGACGGGTCTGGGCTGTTACCATCTTGCCCTGGCCTGATTCAGGGGCAACGCTCAGAGCAAGGCCGACATCTGTGCCGTCAGGAGCGTTTTTAGGTGTAACCACTTCAATTACAAGGCTTGCCTCTTCGCGGGGGCCCAAAGGACCAATTGAAGAGACCTGTGGCTCATTGGGCTGGCGCAGGCCGTCCCTGTTGATATCCTGGTAAACGGTAACCTTCTGGGATGCCGGCATTCCAGCCAGCACGCTGAAGCTTTCACGCTGGTTACCTGTATTGACGACTGTGGCTGGGACAGTAACTGTCTGGCCAGGGATAACCACTGTGCGTGGAGTTGCAAAACGGGCTGAAACAGCACTTAAGGGCTTTACAAATACCGTTGTTCCATGAAAACTGTTGCGGGCCTGAAGCGGGTTGTTTATCAGATCGGCACGGACAACCAGTTCTTCTCTGGCAAGCGCCTCATCCCGGAGTTTGAATGATGCAGACAGTTCGCGGCTTTCTCCGGGACGCAATCTGATCCCGTCAAGAACCAGTACTGCCTGCATCTCCTGGCGGAATCCGGCAGGCGCAAAGTCAACCGCCTGGTACTGGGGCGGGAAGTTGAGCTTCAGGGTTACATCCTGCGCGGCAGTGGAACCGACGTTAAGAACTGTGACACGGTACTTCACCTGCTCACCGGGAGAAAGCTGGGTCTTGTCAGGTTTCAGCACGGCCCTGAGGAGTGGTGCCGATGCAACCATTGCCAGTTCCCTGCTCTGTGATACGTCGGCAGAGTAGATGGATGCAGCCTGTACAGGATAGGATATCCTTAAACCGTCTATGGTTGAGGAGGGGATTCTCATACGGATGACACCGGTAAACTTCTCGCCGGGCGCTATTACAGGGGTCTGGTTTATAGCCTTTTCAGAATTGCTGGAAGCCATGAAAAGAACCCCGTAATCGGCAGGAAAGCCTGAGGCCAGATAGAAACTGTCCCGTCCGTTGCCACGGTTTACTATCTCGAATGGAACAGACAGTGAACGGGCCACATCAACCGGTGCGGCAACAGGCCTTGCTGTAAATTCAAAAGCAGCGTACTGCGCCACTTCAAGGGTGAGTATCTGTGAATTTTCACCGGATGCAACCGAAACAGGGGCCTGAACCTTTGGAACGGCAA